>NZ_PSWM01000002.1:0-259555 GCF_002932795.1 Rathayibacter sp. AY1B5 | reverse complement strand
AGATGATCGACGCGTAGGTGGAGGGCCGGCCGATGCCGAGCTCCTCGAGCGCTTTGACCAGGCTCGCCTCCGTGTAGCGCGGGGGCGGAACGAGCCGGGGCTCGAGGAGGGGCGGAGATGCGGCGTCCGGTGGAGAGGCGGGCGTCGGCGTCTCGGCGGGCCGCGTCGGGTGGCGCCGACCCGGGTGGGGACTGCTCGGCGCTCTGGGCGACGAGGAGGGGTCGGCGACGGCGGAGTACGCGATCGCGACGATGGCCGCGGTCGGGTTCGCCGGGCTGCTGGTGGTCATCCTCAAGGGCGACGAGGTGCGGAGCATCCTGACCGACCTGGTGACCCGCGCGCTCACCGCGGCGGGATGAGGGGCCTCCCGCTGCTGCGCGGGCGGCTCGTCCAGGAGGAGGGGTCGGCCACCGCCGAGCTCGCGCTCGTGCTCCCGGCGGTGGTCGCGGTGCTGGCACTGTGCCTGGGGTCGGTGGCGGCCTCGGCGCAGTACGTCCGGCTCGTGGACGCGGCGGCCGACGCGGCCCGGTCCGCGGCCCGGGGCGACGACCCCCACGCGCCGCTCGCCCGGGTGGCGGGGGCGTCGCTCACGGCGGGGGAGCAGGACGGACTGGTCTGCGTCGACGTCGCGGCTCGGCTGCGTCCGCTCCCGGCCGTGTCGCTCCCGGTCTCGGTCCGGTCCTGCGCGCTGGACGGAGGCGGATGATCCGCCGGCTTCCCGGGGCTGTCCGCGACCGGGAGGAGGGATCGGCCGCGGTCGTGGCCGTCGGAGTCGTCGCGGGCACGATCCTGGTGACGGCCGCCGTGCTCGCCGGCTGCGCAGGAGTCGTCGGGCACCAGCGAGCGGTCGCGGCCGCGGACGCCTCGGTCCTGGCAGCGGCCGACGTCGCCTCCGGTCTGCTGGCCGGGGATCCGTGCGGGCGCGCCGCCGCCGTGGCCCGCGCGAACGGCGCCGAGCTCGTCCTCTGCGAGGTCGACGGCGGCGTCGCGAGGGCGGAGGCGGCGGTCGCCGCGGGTCCGCTCTCCCTCACCGCGCGGTCGCGGGCCGGCCCGCCGCCCTGAGAGAGGAGGCAGCAGCGGGTGTCGTCCGCATCGAGGTGCGGACGACGCCCGCGGGAGCGCGTCAGTCGGAGGAGAGCCGCTGATACCGGTACGCGGCGGCGGTCGGCAGAGCGCCCGCGCCCTCGTCGTGCTCGAGGCCGCCGGCGAGGAGGTAGATGTAGCGGGAGCCCGCCCTCGCCCCGGGGATCTCGAGGCGCGCGGCAGGGGCCTGATCGTCGCCGTAACCCCTGCGGAGGGTCTTGCCCTCCAGCGGTCCGTCGAGGAGCTTGGCCGTGTAGGCGGAGGTCGTGGTGGTGTGCGTCGTTGCCATGCCTCATCATGCGCCGATCGGCGCCGCGCGTCACCCCCACTCCTGGCAGGTCGGGCAGGCGGCTCCGAGGCGGTGTCCAGCGTCCTCCCGAGGTCCCCGTCTCCTCGGGAGGGGGCAGGACGTCCGGGGTCAGTGTGTATGGTGTGCCTGTCGGGCGCCCCCGCCGATGGGGACGCGTCGCCGTTCCCCGCACCACGTCGCCGCGCACCGTCTCCCCGCAGCAGGGGACGTCGGACCACTGGTCGTCCGACCCGACAGCACCAATCGAGGAGAACTGTGTCCGGCACGAAGAAGCTGGTGATCGTCGAGTCGCCGGCGAAAGCCAAGACCATCGCCCAGTACCTGGGCGACGGCTACGAGGTGCTCGCCTCCGTCGGGCACATCCGCGACCTCATCGAGCCGAAGAACCTCCCCCCGGAGCTGAAGAAGGGCCCGCTGGGCAAGTTCTCCGTCGACGTCGACAACGGCTTCGAGCCCTACTACGTCGTCTCCGACCAGAAGAAGAAGACGGTCGCCGACCTCAAGCGCGCGCTGAAGAACGCCGACGAGCTCTACCTGGCCACTGATGAGGACCGCGAGGGCGAGGCCATCGCGTGGCACCTCCTCGAGGAGCTCAAGCCCAAGGTCCCCGTGCACCGCATGGTCTTCCACGAGATCACGAAGGACGCGATCCAGAAGGCGCGCGACAACACCCGGGACATCGACACCTCCCTGGTCGACGCGCAGGAGACCCGCCGGATCCTGGACCGCCTCTACGGCTACGAGATCTCGCCCGTGCTGTGGCGCAAGGTCGGCCCCGGCCTCTCGGCCGGCCGCGTGCAGTCGGCCGCCACCCGCCTCGTGGTCGACCGCGAGCGGGAGCGACTGGCGTTCGTCTCCGCGAGCTACTGGGACCTCGCCACCGTGCTCGCGCCCGAGTCGGACTCCTCGGCGGGCTTCGACGCGCGCCTGGCACGACTCGACGGCAAGCGGATCGGAAGCGGCCGCGACTTCGACGACCGCGGTCAGCTGAAGGGCGACGTCACCGTCCTCGACGAGTCCACCGCCGGGGCCCTCGCCGAGGCCCTCCGCGACCCCGCCACGACGGTCCGGGTCTCGAACCTCGAGTCCAAGCCGTACTCGCGCCGCCCCGCCGCCCCGTTCACCACGTCCACGCTCCAGCAGGAGGCGGCGCGCAAGCTGCGCTTCTCGGCGCGCCAGACGATGAGCGTCGCGCAGTCGCTCTACGAGAACGGCTTCATCACCTACATGAGGACCGACTCGCCCGGGCTGTCGCAGCAGGCGCTGAACGCCGCACGCACGCAGGCCGCGTCCCTCTACGGAGCCGAGACCGTCCCGGACAAGCCCCGCCTGTACTCCGGCAAGAACAAGAACGCGCAGGAGGCGCACGAGGCGATCCGGCCCGCGGGCGAGACCTTCCGCACCCCGGATCAGCTCTCGGGCACCCTCCGCGGCAACGACCTCCGCCTCTACGAGCTCATCTGGAAGCGCACCGTCGCCTCGCAGATGGCCGACGCCAAGGGCTCGACCGCCACCGTGACGCTGCTCGCCGAGCCGGCCGGCGACGTCGCGAAGACCGCGGAGTTCACCGCCTCCGGAACCGTCATCACCTTCCGCGGGTTCCTGCTCGCCTACGAGGAGGGGCGCGACGAGGAGCGTCACGGCGCCCGCGACGAGAAGGACGCCAAGCTGCCGGTGCTCGAGGTCGGCCAGAGCCTGGTCGTCGCCGAGGTCGAGGCCAAGGGCCACGAGACCTCGCCGCCCCCGCGCTACACGGAGGCGAGCCTGGTCAAAGCGCTCGAGGAGCTCGGCATCGGCCGGCCCTCCACCTACGCGTCGATCATCTCCACCATCGTCGACCGCGGCTACGTCACTCCGCGCGGCACCGCCCTCGTGCCCAACTGGATCGCCTTCTCGGTGGTCCGGCTGCTCGAGGACTTCTTCTCGGACCTGGTGGAGTACGACTTCACCGCCGAGATGGAGGGCGACCTCGACCGCATCGCCGGCGGCGAGGAGGACCGCGTCGCCTGGCTCAACCGCTTCTACTTCGGCGGAGGCACGCACCCCGGGCTCCGGCATGTCGTGGACAACCTCGGCGAGATCGATGCGAAGAGCATCAACTCCGTCCGGATCACCGACGACATCACCCTGCGCATCGGCAAGTACGGCCCCTACCTCGAGGTGGCCCAGGAGGAGGGGCAGGAGACGCCCCGCCGCGTCAACCTGCCGCTCGAGCTGGCCCCCGACGAGCTCACCCCCGCCAAGGCGCAGGAGCTCGTCGACGCGCCCGTGCAGACGGACCGCGTGCTGGGCAGCAACCCCGACTCGGGCAAGACCGTCGTCGTCAAGGACGGGCGCTTCGGCCCCTACGTGACCGAGGTCGATCCGGAGCCGGAGACCACGGCCGACCCCGCCACCGGCGAGGTCGTCGAGCCCGCGCCCGCGAAGCGCGGCGCGAAGAAGCCCGCGGTCGTGAAGCCGCGCACCTCCTCCCTCTTCAAGTCGATGGACGTCGCGTCGATCGACCTGGCGACGGCTCTGCGCCTGCTCGACCTGCCGCGCACGGTCGGCGACGACCCCGAGAGCGGCGAGCCGATCACGGCTCAGAACGGCCGGTACGGCCCGTACATCAAGAAGGGCACCGACAGCCGGTCCCTCACCAGCGAGGACCAGATCTTCGAGGTCGACCTGCCGACGGCGCTCGAGATCTTCGCCCAGCCGAAGTACGGGGCGCGACGCGCGTCGAGCGCGCTGAAGGAGTTCGAGGCGGACCCCGTCAGCGGCAAGCCGATCCGGATCCGCGACGGACGATTCGGCGCCTACGTGACCGACGGCGAGACCAACGTCACGATCTCCAAGGGCCTGACGATCGAGGAGATCGACTTCGAGCAGGCGGTCCAGATGCTCGCGGACAAGCGCGCGAAGGGCCCGGCCAAGAAGGCTCCGGCCAAGCGCGCGCCGGCCAAGAAGCCCGCGGCGAAGACCACCGCGGCGAAGACCACGGCGGCGAAGACAACGGCGGCGAAGACCACCGCGGCGAAGACCACCGCGGCCAGGACCACGGCGGCCAAGACCACGACGGCGAAGACGACCGCGGCGAAGAAGCCCGCCGCGCCCCGCGCCACCGCTGCGAGCCGCGCGGCTGCCGCGGCCGCCGCCGAGACGTCGGACGCGACGGAGTCGTGACCGGGCTGTTCGTCACCCTCGAGGGCGGGGACGGCGCGGGCAAGACCACGCAGGCCCGGCTGCTCGAGGAGTGGCTGGGCACGCGGGGCGAGACCGTCGTCCGCACCCGCGAGCCCGGGGGCACCGAGGTGGGCGTGCAGATCCGCGAGATCGTGCTGCACCACCGCGGCGAGATCGACCCCCGGGCCGAGGCCCTGCTCTACGCGGCGGACCGCGCCCAGCACATCGGGACGCTCGTGCGACCGGCGCTCGAGCGCGGCGAGGTCGTCGTGCAGGACCGCTACATCGACTCCTCCGTCGCCTACCAGGGAGCCGGGCGAGTCCTCGACGCCGTCGAGGTCCGGCGGCTGTCGGAGTGGGCCACGCACGACCTGAGGCCCGACCTCACCGTCCTGCTCGATCTCGATCCCGCCGTCGCGCGGGGCCGGCTCGACGCGGCCCGCACCCGCTTCGACCGGCTGGAGGCCGAGAAGGCGGAGTTCCACGGGCGCGTGCGCGAGGCGTTCCTGGCGATCGCCGAGACGGACGCCGAGCGCTTCCTCGTCGTGGACGCCGCTCTCCCGGTCGAGGAGATCGCGGCCGCGGTGCGGGAGCGGGTCGCCGCCCTCCTCGACGGCGCGCCGGCTGTCGGTGCTCGCGGTTAGCCTGGTGGCATGACCGTCTGGAGCCAGCTCGTCGGGCAGGAGCACGCCATCGGCGCCCTGCAGGACGCCTCGACGCCCCGGGACGACCGCGGCCGGGAGTCGTCGTCGATGACGCACTCCTGGCTCATCACCGGCCCTCCCGGGTCCGGCCGCTCGAACCTCGCCTACGCCTTCGCCTCCGCACTGCTCTGCCGCCACGGCGGCTGCGGGGAGTGCCCCGACTGCCGCCAGGTCGCCGCGCGCTCCCACCCCGACCTCGCCGTGCTGACGACCGAGCGCGTGATCATCTCGATCGACGAGGTGCGGCGGCTGGTCAGCAGCTCGCAGTACTCGCCCTCGGTGTCGCGCTACCGCGTCATGGTCATCGAGGACGCCGACCGGATGAGCGAGCGCACCTCCAACGTGCTGCTGAAGGCACTCGAGGAGCCGCCGGAGCGCACGGTCTGGATCCTGTGCGCCCCGAGCGAGGCCGATCTGCTCCCCACCATCCGCTCCCGCGTCCGCTCCGTGCGGCTCCGCGTGCCGAGCGTCGAGGACGTCGCCGGTCTCCTCGAGCGACGCGACGGGGTCGACCCCGAGACCGCCGAGCGCGCCGCCCGCCAGGCTCAGAGCCACATCGGGATGGCGCACCGCCTGGCGACCGACGCGAACGCGCGCGAGCGCCGCGAGGAGACGCTCCGCATCGCCCTGCGCCTCCGCGGCGTCTCGGACGCGGTGCTCGGCGCGGCGCGGATGATCGAGGTCGCGACCGAGGACGCCAAGGCGATCACCCTCGAGCGCGACGAGGCCGAGCGGCAGCAGGCGCTGCGCTCGCTCGGCGTCGAGCCCGGGGGCACCGTGCCCGCGCAGCTCCGCTCGCAGCTGCGGGCGCTCGAGGAGGACCAGAAGCGACGCGCGACCCGGAGCCTCCGCGACGGCCTCGACCGCATCCTCGTCGACCTGCTCTCCCTCTACCGCGATGTGGTGCGCCTCCAGCTCGGGGCGCCCGGCGGCGTCATCAACGAGGAGGTCCGGACCGAGATGACCGCGCTCGCCGACTCGACTCCGCCCGACCGCACGCTCGCCGTCCTCGACGCGATCGCGACCGCCCGGCAGCGGATCGACGCGAACGTCTCCCCGGTCCTCGCTCTCGAGGCTCTGCTCGTGGTGGCTGCTCGCCGTCCGGTGGCCGCGTGAGGCGGGGGCGCCGGCCGGCCGTCGTCGTCGCGCTCGTCGCTGCGGCGTCCCTCCTGACCGGCTGCTTCGCGCCCGGCCCGACCGTCGACCGGACCTCCACCCCGTATCCGCAGACCGTCGACGACTCCCTGGAGCGCTTCTACTCGCAGGTGCTGGTCTGGGACGACTGCGGCGACGGCGCTCTCTGCACCGACGCGACCGTCCCGCTCGACTGGGACGTCCCCTCGGGGGAGACGGCGTCGATCGCCCTGGTGCGCCGGCCCGCGACGCAGGGCCCGGCGATGGGGTCCCTGCTCGTGAACCCGGGCGGGCCGGGAGCGTCGGGCGTCGACTTCATCCGCGACAGCGCCGACTACGCGGTCGACTCCGCGCTCGCGGCCCGGTACGACGTCGTCGGCTTCGATCCGCGCGGAGTGGGCGCCTCCACCGCCGTCTCGTGCCTCGACGCCGCGGGCCTCGACTCCTACCTCTACGACATCACGCCGGGGGAGCGGGGCAGCGACGAGTGGATCCAGGCGCAGCGCACGTCCGCCGCCGCGTTCGCCGCCGCCTGCGAGGAGCGCAGCGGGCCGCTGCTGCCCGAGGTCGGCACCCCGAGCGCCGCCCGTGATCTCGACGTGCTGCGCGCGGCGCTGGGCGACGAGACGCTGCACTACCTCGGCTACTCCTACGGCACGTTCCTCGGAGCGACCTACGCCGGGCTCTTCCCGGACCGGGTCGGCCGCCTCGTCCTCGACGGCGCGATCGATCCGGCGGCGACCTCGTTCGACGTGGTGCGTGAGCAGGCGAAGGGGTTCGAGAGCGCACTGCGCGCCTACCTCGCCGACTGCCTCCGCTCGGACGACTGCCCGTTCACGGGCGCCGTCGACGCGGGAATGGCCCAGCTGAAGCGCATGCTCGCGGACGTGGACGCCTCGCCGATCCGGGCCGCCGACGGCCGTGAGCTCGGCGCGAGCACGCTGTTCACCGCGATCGTCTACCCGCTCTACGACGCCACGGCGTGGGGGGCGCTGAGCGAGATGCTCGCCGACGTGCGCCGGGGCGACCCCGCGGTAGCGTTCCAGTACGCGGACGCGTACAACGGGCGCGACGCGGACGGCCGGTACGCGGACAACACCACCGAGGCGTTCCTCGCGATCAACTGCGTCGACTACTCCTACGACGCCGACACCGCCTCGATGCGCGCCGACGAGGCCGCTCTCGAGCAGGCCGCGCCGACGATCGGCCGCTACATGGCCTACGGCGACATCCTCTGCAGCGAGTGGCCGGCGGCGTTCGAGGGCTCCCGCGAGCCGATCACCGCGGAGGGCTCGGCGCCCATCCTGGTCGTGGGCACCACGAACGATCCCGCGACGCCCTACGTGTGGGCGCAGGCGCTCGCCGGCGAGCTCTCCGCCGGCCGTCTGGTCACCTACGACGGCGAGGGGCACACGGCCTACAACAAGTCGACGTCCTGCGTGAACGACGCGGTCGACGCGTACCTGCTCGAGGGGACCGTCCCGGAGGAGGATCCGCAGTGCTGACCGAGCAGGAGCGGCCCCGCGAGCAGCAGCCCGGGCTCCGCGAGCGCAAGCGCCTGGCCACTCGGCGGGCCATCGAGATCGCCGTCCTCCGGCTCGCGAGCGAGCGCGGGCCGGAGCGTGTGACCATCGAGGACGTCTCGCGCGCCGCCGACGTCTCCACGCGCACCTTCTTCAACTACTTCGCCTCGAAGGAGGACGCGCTGGTCGGCGGGCTCCCGGTCATCGCCGACGAGACGGCGGCGGCGTTCGTCGCGGGCCGGGGCGCCGTGCTCGAGGACCTGCAGCGGGTCTTCGTCGCCGCGATGGAGGAGCCGCTCGAGGAGGACCGGGAGCTGCACGTCCTCCGCCGCGCGCTCTTCCGCGAGCACCCGCATCTGGTCGGCTTGAAGATCGCGGGCATGCGCGAGTTCGAGCTCGCGGTCGAGGGGCTCGTCGCCGAGCGACTCGGACGGGAGGACGACGACGCGGAGCGGGTGCGCAGCCGGGCGCGGATGCTGACGCTCCTCGGGCTCGCCGCCGTGCGCCACGCCTGGGCGGCGTGGGTCGATCACGACGGCCGGGAGGCTCTGCCCGGACGCATCGCCCGCTCCTTCGAGGAGCTGCGCGGCGCGCTCGCCTGAGCCGTGCGCAGCGGCCGCGGCCGCCGTCCCCGGAGCCTCTGCTCGACAGCGCCGCCCTGATTCACGCCCGGGCGCGCGAGCAGGCTATGCTGTGTAATCGTGTCCGGGGCTCAGGCCCCGCGTGCACGCCGCCTTAGCTCAGTCGGCAGAGCGTCTCACTCGTAATGAGAAGGTCGTGGGTTCGATTCCCACAGGCGGCTCCCTCTCCCTCCGTCCGCGACGTCCAGGCGGGATCCGCGACGTCCAGGTCGCGTCGAACTCGCGTCGCTACCCTGTTGCGGATGACCGACACCCCTCCTCCCCGCCGTCGCCGCACTCTCGTGGTCGCCGCGGTGCTCGCGGTCGCCGTGCTCGGTGGCGGCGCCTTCGGCGTCGGGACGGCTCTCGGCAGCGCCGCGGAGCCGGGGGCGCTGCCCGTCGTCTCGACCCCGACCGCCGGCACGACTCCCGCTCCGACGCAGACGGCGACGGCACGGCCCACCGCCGAAGCGGCGGCCGAGGCGCTCCGCACCTGCTCGGTGGCGGAGCTCGCCGCCGACCCGCGTCTGGGCTCGATGCAGGCTCGTGTGGTCGACGCCGCGACGGGCGAGGTCCTGTTCGACCGCGGGGGCGGGACCGCGTCGCGCACCGCCTCCGCCCTCAAGATCCTGACGGCCGCGTCGGCGCTCGCGGTCCTCGGCCCGGAGACGCGCATCGCCACGACCGTGGTCCGGGGGAGCGAGCCCGGGAGCGTCGTCCTCGTCGGCGGGGGAGATCTCACCCTGACCCGGCTCCCGACCGGCCAGGAGTCGACCTACTCCGGAGCGGCGCACCTCGACGACCTCGCAGCGCAGGTCGAGAGCGCCTGGGAGGCGGACCCCTCGACCGCGGGGACGCCGATCACGTCGCTGGTGCTCGACTCCTCCCTCTACTCGGGCGAGACCTGGCAGCCGAGCTGGAACCGCAAGGAGCAGGTCGACGGCTACATGCCCGAGATCACGGCGCTCCAGGTGGACGGCGATCGCGAGGACCCTGCGGCCTCGACCTCCGAGCGCGGCACGGATCCGGTCGGCCGGGCCGGAGAGGCGTTCGCCGACGAGCTGGACGCCTCGCCCGTGGTCTCCACCGGGACCGCTCCCGCGGGCGCCGCGGTTCTCGGCACGGTGGAGTCGGCCCCGGTCGGCACCCTCGTGCAGCAGATGCTGCTCGTCTCCGACAACGCGATCGCCGAGATGCTCGCGCGGCTCGTGGCGATCCGCACCGGCGCGGGCAGTGACTTCGGTGCCGAGCAGGCCGGTGTGCTGCAGGGGCTCGCCGGCTACGGCGTCGACACGTCCGGGATCGCGATCGTCGACGGCTCCGGCCTGAGCGACGACAACGCGGTCGCGCCGGCGTACTTCACCGAGCTGCTCCGGAAGGTCCGGGCCCGCGAGGGGCAGCTCGGGATCCTCCTCGACGGCCTGCCGGTGTCGGGCCGGACGGGGTCGCTCTCCTACTCCGACCGGTTCGCCGGCGACAACGCCGCGGCCGACGGTGCGGTGCGCGCGAAGACGGGCTGGATCGACACCGGCTACACCCTGGCCGGCGTGGTCACCGCGGCGGACGGCACCGACCTGACGTTCGCGGTCTACGCTCTCGGCGACGTCTCCGACTCGGCGAAGACCGCGATCGACACCCTGGTGACGGGCGTCTACCGTTGCGGGTCCTCGCTCTCCGACTCCTGATCCGGGCGGGCCGACCGCCCGCTCCTCCTCCCTCCTCGACCCGGAAGGCCCACGATGACCACCGCACTCCTGATCGTCGACGTGCAGAACGACTTCACCGAGGGCGGCGCGCTCGCCGTCACGGGCGGCGCGGCGGTCGCCCAGGGCATCACCGCGCATCTGGCGGCGCACCCCGACCGCTACTCCGCGGTGCTGGCCTCCCGCGACTGGCACGAGGGCGACTCCGACAACGGCGGCCACTTCGCGGCGGAGCCGGACTTCGTCGACAGCTGGCCCGTCCACTGCGTCGCGGGCACGGACGGCGCGCGGTTCCACCCGGCACTGGACACCGCTCGGATCGACGTCCAGATCCTCAAGGGGCAGGGCCGCCCCTCCTACTCGGCCTTCGAGGGCACGACGGAGGCGGGCGAGGAGCTCGGCGTCGTGCTCGCGGAGCGGGGCGTCACCGCGCTCGACGTCGTGGGGCTCGCGACCGACCACTGCGTGCGCGCCTCGGCGCTCGACGCGCGACGGGCGGGGCTCGAGGTCCGCGTGCTCGAGGACCTGATCGCGGGCGTCTCCGAGGAGGCGAGTGCCGCGGCGCTGCGCGAGCTGACGGACGCGGGAGTCCGCGTCGAGCGGTCTGCCTGAGCGCTCGTCCCTCCCCAGGGCTCACGGGGGTGCAGGTCCTCCCGGCTCCCGGCGACCCCGCCCCGGAGCGATCGCTCGTCCTACACTGGGAGGACGAGAAGCTCCTCCTGGCGCGGTCTGCGCGCTCCGATCCGAAGAAGTGGTTCTTTCCTGTGACTGATTCCGTCGCGTCCCGCGCCGCCGAGACAGCTCTGCTCGCCCGCATCCCCACGCAGCTGCTGATCGGCGGTGAGTGGGTGGACGCCTCCGGCGGCGGCTCGATCGACGTCGAGGACCCGGCCACCGGAGCGGTCCTGGTCTCGATCGCCGACGCGACTCCGGAGGACGGGGTCCGGGCGCTCGACGCCGCCGTGGCCGCCGGTGCGTCGTGGGCCGCGACGGCGCCGCGGAAGCGGGGCGAGATCCTCCGGCGGGCGTTCGACCTCCTGCAGGAGCGCACCGAGGAGTTCGCGCTCCTGATGGCGCTCGAGATGGGCAAGCCCGTCGCGGAGGCGAGGGGCGAGGTCGTCTACGGCGGCGAGTTCCTCCGCTGGTTCAGCGAGGAGGCGGTGCGCATCAGCGGACGCTACGGAGTCTCGCCCGAGGGCAGCGGCCGGATGATCGTCTCGCAGCACCCGGTGGGCCCCTGCTACCTGATCACCCCGTGGAACTTCCCGCTCGCGATGGCGACGCGGAAGATCGCTCCGGCGCTGGCGGCGGGATGCACCGTCGTCGTGAAGCCGGCCGAGCTCACTCCGCTCACGACGCTCGCCTTCGCGGCACTGCTGGCCGAGGCGGGGCTCCCCGACGGCGTGCTCAACGTGGTCACCACGTCCTCGGCGGGGGCCGTGTCGGCTCCGATCCTGTCGGATCCGCGCCTGCGGAAGGTCTCCTTCACGGGCTCCACGCCGGTGGGGCGCACCCTGCTGCAGCAGGCCTCCGAGAACGTGCTGCGGACCGCGATGGAGCTGGGCGGCAACGCGCCCTTCGTCGTGTTCGAGGACGCCGACCTCGATCGGGCGGTCGAGGGCGCGATGCTCGCGAAGTTCCGCAACATCGGCCAGGCCTGCACGGCCGCCAACCGCTTCTTCGTGCACGAGTCGATCGCCGAGGAGTTCGCCGCGCGGATCGTGGAGCGCGTGCGCGCACTGCGCGTCGGCCGCGGCACCGAGGACGGGGTGACCATCGGCCCCCTGATCGACGAGCGCGCGGTCGAGAAGGCGTCCGCCCTGGTGGAGGACGCCGTCTCCCGCGGCGCGCGCCTGCTCGCCGGCGGCGAGCGGATCGAGGGGGCCGGCCACTTCTACCGGCCGACCGTGCTCGCGGGGGTCGACCGGGAGAGCGAGATCCTCCGCACGGAGATCTTCGGCCCTGTCCTCGCGATCGTGCCGTTCACGGACGAGGACGACGCCGTCGCGCTCGCCAACGACACCGAGTACGGACTGGTGTCCTACGTCTTCACGCGCGACCTCGCCCGCGGTCAGCGGATGATCGAGCGGCTCGCTACCGGGATGATGGGGCTCAACGTCGGCGTCGTGTCGAACGCGGCGGCGCCCTTCGGCGGGGTGAAGCAGTCGGGCCTCGGCCGCGAGGGCGGGCTCGAGGGGATCCACGAGTACCTCAGCACCAAGTACACGCTCACCCCCGACCCCTTCGCCTGACCCGGTGGAGCGGATCGAGGTCACCGCGCTCGACGATCCGCGGCTGCGCGACTACGCGCACGCCACGGACGTCGCGCTGAAGAACGCCCGCGGCCCGCACGGCCTGTACATCGCGGAATCGGCGCTCGTGCTCGAGCGCGCGATCGCCGCCGGGCACCGGCCGCGCTCGGTCCTCGCGCTCGGCGGGTCGGCCGCCGAGGCCGAGCGCCTGGTCGGCCGCTTCGACGTCCCCGTCTTCACGGGCCCGGGCGAGCTCCTGGCCGAGCTCACCGGGTACACCCTGCACCGCGGCCTGATCGCGGCGATGGACCGGCCCGCGCTGCCCGACCCGGCGGGTCTGCTCGCGGGATCCCGCCGCATCGTCGTGCTCGAGGACGTGGTCGACCCGACGAACGTCGGCGCGATCTTCCGCTCCGTCGGGGCGATCGGTGCCGATGCGGTGCTGGTGACGCCGCGCTGCTCCGATCCGTACTACCGCCGCGCCATTCGCGTGAGCATGGGGACGGTCCTGCAGGTGCCCTGGACGCGCGTCGGCGACTGGGCGTCGACGCAGCGGCTCCTGCACGGGGCGGGCTTCACGATCGCGGCGATGGCGCTGACGCCGGAGGCGGTGCCTCTGCGGGACTTCGCCGCCCGCGCTCCGGAGCGCGTCGCCCTCGTGCTCGGCACCGAGGGGCAGGGTCTCACCGCCGAAGCCCTCGCCGCCGCCGACGTCGCCGTCCAGATCCCCATGCGGCACGGGATCGACTCGCTCAACGTCGCTGCGGCGTCGGCGGTCGCGATGTGGGCGCTCGCCGAGACCTCCTGAGAGGCGTGCCTGTGCCCCGTTGGGGGTGCCACGGGGCGTGAGAGCGCGCCCAGCGCTCCCGTGAGGCGGCGACTGCGCTACCGTGGCCGCACTCCCGCCAGCAGCCGTCACGAACGAGGTCGTCCATGCTCCTGCGCACGACGCTCCGCCCGCCCGTCGCGCTGCTCATCGGCGCCGCGCTCGCGCTGAGCATCACCGCCTGCTCCGGTCCCGCCGCGGACGTGCCGGACGGGTCCGTGCGCGACTCGGGCTCCGTCGCGACCGCTGCCCCGGCGCCCACCGCCACAGCCGATGCCGAGAGCGGCGCGCGCATGACCCGCCTGATCAGCGACTGCCTCGCCCGCTACGGCCTGAGCGACCGGCCGCCTCTCGCGAGCCCGCTCGCGGAGGAGGACGTCCGCGCGGCGGCGCAGCGCGCCCGGGACGCCTACGACGCCACCCTGACCGACTGCTCGGCGCAGGCGCTCGCGTCCGGGGGGCCGAGCAGTGATCCGACGAGGGAGCCCGGCGGCGAGCCGACCGACGAGTCCGACGCCGACTCGACCCCCGCTCCGGCGGGCTGACCGTGCGACTCGAGGGGACGTCCGCGCTGATCGCGGGGGGAGCGTCCGGACTGGGAGCCGCGACGGCGACGGTTCTCGACGCCGCCGGAGCGCGAGTGGTCGTGCTCGATCTTCCGCACGCGGTGGAGGCCGCGCAGCTGCCCGCCTCCGTGCAGCTGATCGCCGGGGACGTTCTCGATCCGGACGCCGTCTCGCGCGCCGTGGAGGCCGCGGGGGAGCTCCGCATCGCCGTGAGCTGTGCGGGCGTCGCGACACCGGGGCGGCTGCTCGGCCGCGTCGGGCCGCTGCCGCTCGAGCAGTTCGAGCGGGTGCTGCGCATCAACACGACCGGGACGCTCAACGTGCTGCGCCTCGCCGCGGCGTCGATCGCCGAGCGCGAGCCGATCGACGGAGAGCGCGGAGTCCTGGTGACGACCTCCTCCGTCGCCGCCTTCGAGGGGCAGATCGGGCAGGCGGCCTACGCCGCGTCGAAGGGAGCCGTCGCGGCGATGACCCTGCCGCTCGCGCGCGAGCTGGCGGCCCGGCTCGTGCGCGTGGTCTCGATCGCACCCGGCACCTTCGACACGCCTCTGCTCGCCGGGCTGCCGGAGAAGACCCGCGAGGCGCTCGGCTCGGCGACGCCGCATCCGGCCCGCCTCGGACGCCCCGAGGAGTTCGCGGCCCTGGTGCGGCACATCGTCGAGAACCCCATGATCAACGGCGAGACCATCCGGCTCGACGGCGCCCTGCGTCTGCCGCCGCGCTGAGGGACGAGCGGGCTCGGGCGGTCGTTCACGACCCGCGGAGGTCCCGACTCGCGACTTCACGGCTACTCGACCGGCATGAGACGGCGGGGGTCTCGATACGCCGCAGCGGTGTCCGTCAGACGAGCAGCTGGTGCTTCGCGAGATCCCGGTACAGCGGAGTCGACTCGACGAGCTCGGAGTGGGTGCCGACTCCCACGACCTCGCCCTTCTGCAGGACGACGATGCGGTCGGAGTCGACCACCGTCGACAGGCGGTGCGCGATGACCAGCAGGGTCCGGTTCTCGGCGACCGCGTCGATCGCCAGGCGCAGGCGCTGCTCGTTGAGTCCGTCGAGGCTCGACGTGGACTCGTCCAGCAGCAGGATCGGCGGTGCCGCCAGGAGCGCGCGGCCGATCGCGAGACGCTGACGCTCGCCACCGGAGAGCATCACTCCGCTCTCGCCCACCGGCGCGTGCAGGCCGAGCGGGTTGCGCTCGAGCACGTCGGTCAGATTCACCGCCTCGAGCACCCGGAGGCAGTCGGCGTCGTCGGCGTCGGGGCGGCCGAGGACGAGGTTCTCGCGGAGGGTGCCGGCGAGGACGGGGGCGTCCTGCTCGACGTAGCCGATCTGCGCGCGGAGCGCGTCGCGGTCGATGGCCGTGATGTCGACGCCGCCGAGTCGGACGACGCCGGCTTCCGGGTCGTAGAACCGCTCGATGAGGGCGAGGATCGTGCTCTTGCCCGCTCCCGACGGCCCGACCAGGGCGGTGCGCTTGCCGCGCGGCACGGTGAAGGAGACGCCGCGCAGGACGGTGCGGTCGCGCTCCTCCGCCACCGCCGCGGCGTCGGGCCCGGCGCCCTCCTCGTAGGAGAACACCACGTCCTCGAAGGAGATGGCCTCCTCCGCCACGCCGGCGCCGAGGCCGCCCGCGGAGGCGTCGCCGTCGCCCTCGATCGGCAGGTCGATGATCTCCTGGATGCGGCCGAGAGCGCCCAGCGCCGAGTTCACCGAGGTGATGGCGCCGATGAAGTTGCCGAGCGGCATCACCATCATGAAGAGGAAGAGGATGAACGAGACCAGCTGGGCGATGTCGATCGCGCCGGACGCGACGCGGTAGCCGCCGACGCCGAGGACGGCGAGGAAGGCGACCTGCATCGCGATCCCGGCCACCGGCACCACGAGGGCCGAGACGTGCGCGACGCGGATGCCGAGGCGGTACGCCTCCGTCGCGTGCTGGTCGACGACCGCGATCTCGCGATCGGTGGCTCCGGCCGCACGGATCGTCCGGACGGCGCTGATGGCGCGCTCGACGGCCGCGGCCAGATCGCCGACCTTCTCCTGCGCCATGCGGCTGGCGGTGCGGATGCCGCGGCCGAGGGTCAGCGCGAGCCCCAGGGCCACCGCGACCACGGCCACGATGATCAGCAGCAGCACCCAGTCGATGACGGCCATCGCGATGATCGCGCCGACGAAGACGAGGGAGCCCGCGATCGAGTCGACGAGCCCCTGGGTCAGCACGGCGCGCAGGAGCGTGGAGTCGGAGCCGACGCGGGAGACGAGGTCGCCGGTGCGGCGCGCGTCGAACTCCCGGATCGGGAGGCGCAGCAGCCGCGCGACCAGGCGGCGGCGGCTCGAGAGCACGATCCCCTCGCCGGTGCGCTGGAGCAGGTAGTGCGCGAAGCCCGAGATGAGCCCGGAGGCCACGACCAGGCCGACGAGGGCCCACACCAGCGGGCCGAGATCGAGACCGGACTGGACCCGGGTGATGACCTGCCCGACGAGCAGGGGCTGGCCGAGGCTCGCCGCCGCTCCGAACAGGCTGAGGACCACGACGACCGAGAGGATGCCGCGGTGCTCGAGCAGGTAGGGCACGAGCTGCGAGAAGGAGGCGCGGGGTCCGTCGTCGCGGGAGGGTCGTCGTCCGCCGCGCCGGGAGGTGGTGGTGCTCATCAGCGTCCATTCTGCCCCGTCCTCGCTGCGAGCAGGCCGCCAGCGGGCGGCCCCGGTGCTCAGGGAGGGAGCGGAGACGCGGACGGCCCGCCGGGGGATCCCGACGGGCCGTCCTCTGCAGGGAGTCCTACGAGACGTTGTCGTGGTACGACGCGTTCTTCGTCTCCTTCGAGAGCAGGAGCGCGATCAGCGTCAGCACGGCCGCGGCGCTGAGGTAGAGGCCGACCAGCACGGTGCTGCCGCCCGCCGCCCTCCACAGCGCGACCGCGATGATCGGCGCGAGCGCCGCTCCGAGGATCGACGCGAGGTTGTAGGCCATCGCCGAGCCGGTGTAGCGGACGTTGGTCGGGAACAGCTCGGGGAGGACGGCGCCCATCGGGCCGAAGGTCAGGCCCATCAGCGTGAAGCCGAGGATCAGCACCGCCATGACGCCCGCGAAGCCGGCGCTGAACAGGGGCACGAAGAGCAGGCCGAACACGAGGATCGCCGCGGTCACCACGAGCAGCGTGCGCCGGCGGCCGAAGCGCTCCGCGAGCGGGCCGGAGACGAGGGTGAAGATCCCGAAGAACACGACGCCGACGATCAGCATGACGAGGAAGTCGTTGCGCGTGTAGCCGAGGCCCGGGACGGCGCCGTCGACGGGCGACGTGCCGTAGGTGAGCGTGAACGTGGTCATCAGGTAGAAGAGCACGTAGGTCGCCAGCATGATGAAGGTGCCCAGGATGAGCGGGCGCCAGCTGGTGACGAAGACGCGGGCGAGGGGCAGCTTGACGACCTCGCCCTTCTCGACGACCTTCTGGAACGCGGGCGTCTCGACGAGCTTGAACCGCACGTAGAGGCCGATGATCACGAGCACGGCGCTCGCGAGGAACGGCACGCGCCAGCCCCAGGCGGCGAACGTCTCGTCGCTCATCGTGCTCGCCAGCACCAGGAACAGGACGTTGGCGACGATGAAGCCGATCGGCGCGCCCAGCTGCGGGAAGGTGCCGTAGATGGCGCGCTTGCCGGCCGGCGCGTTCTCGGTCGCGAGCAGCGCGGCTCCGGACCACTCGCCGCCGAGGCCGAGACCCTGGCAGAAGCGCATCACGACGAGCAGGAACGGAGCGAGGAACTCCCAGCCGGGCGTGAGCGCGGTGGGCAGGCAGCCGATCAGGAAGGTCGCGACGCCCATCGTGAGCAGCGACGCGACGAGGGTGCCCTTGCGGCCGACGCGGTCGCCGAAGTGGCCGAAGATGATCGACCCGATCGGGCGCGCGATGAACGCGACGCCGAAGACGGCGAAGGAGGCGAGGAGGGCCGTGGCCGGATCCTCGTTGACGAAGAAGAGCGACGGGAAGACCAGGACCGCGGCGGTCGCGTAGGCGTAGAAGTCGTAGAACTCGATCGACGTGCCGATGAGGCTGGCGAGGATGACGCGGCCGCGGGAGTTCTGCGGGGCGGCTGCTGGCGCGTCGGAGACGGCGGGAGAAGACATGAGGGAGGGGCTCCGTGTGGACGGCGGCTCCCCCCGAGCCGGCGGGGCGGGCGTCGATCGGGCGTCGCGGGCCGCTGGGGCGAGGGGGAGGAGAGAGGCGTCGCTCGTGACGACCCGTCCACTTTACTCCGTGTTCTCCCAGGTTCGTGTGCGGGCGACCCCAGGACGGGGGCCGCCCGCAGTGGTTCAGCTGCGCAGGGAGCGGAGGAGCAGAGCGGTCGAGACCGCCGCCTCGGCCGCCTCGCGCCCCTTGTCCTCCTTCGAGCCGGGAAGACCCGCGCGGTCGATGCCCTGCTGCTCGGTGTCGAGGGTGAGCACGCCGAAGCCGACCGGCTTGCCGGTCAGGATCGAGACGGTGGTGAGCCCGGAGGTGGCGGCGTCCGAGACGTACTCGAAGTGCGGGGTGCCGCCGCGGATGATCACGCCGAGGGCGACGACCGCGTCCGCCCCCGCCTCCAGGGCCGCCTTCGAGGCGACGGGCAGCTCGAACGAGCCGGGCACGCGCACGAGGGACCAGGACGCTCCGGCCTCGTCGAGGGCTCGGCTCGCTCCGGCGATCAGGCCGTCGCTGATCTGCTCGTGCCAGGTCCCCGCGATGACGACGACGCGCAGTCCCGCGCCGTCGAGAGGGGAGGTGGTGGGGGCGCCGCTACCGGCCATTGCTACTCCTTCGTGGTGGCGCCGGCGATCCCGGCGTCGAGGGCGAGGCCGGAGATCCCGGCATCGAGGGGGTCGTGGTCGAGGACGCTGTCGAAAGCGTGGCCCATGCGGTCGCGCTTGGTCTCGAGGTAGCCCTCGTTGAAGGCGCCGACGCCGACCACGAGCGGCACGCGCTCCGCGACGACGATGCCGCGATCGGTGAGCTGGCGGACCTTCTCGGGGTTGTTGGTGAGCAGGCGCACCTCGGTGAGGCCGAGGTCCTCGAGGATGCCGACGGCCGCTCCGTAGTCGCGCGCATCGGCGGGGAGTCCGAGCGCGAGGTTGGCGTCGAGGGTGTCGAGGCCGTCCTCCTGCAGGCGGTAGGCGCGCAGCTTGTTGACCAGGCCGATGCCCCGTCCCTCGTGTCCGCGGAGGTAGACGACGACGCCTCCGTCGCGCTGGATCGTGTCGAGCGCGGCGTCGAGCTGGGGTCCGCACTCGCACTTCAGCGAGCCGAACGCCTCTCCGGTCAGGCACTCGGAGTGCACGCGCACCAGGGCGGGCCGCCCCGCGGCGACCTCTCCCGCGAGGATCGCGACGTGATCCGCTCCGGTCTGCCGATCGCGGTAGGCGCGGATCCGGAACGGGCCGTGCGTGGTCGGCACCGTGGTCTCGACCTCGAAGCTCACCCGCGCGCTCTCCGGGACCGCGACGGCCACGGGCACCTCGGTGTCGCAGTGGAACTCCTGCAGGTACGCGATGAGGGCCGCGACCGTGGTGACCGGCACGCCCTCGCGCTCGCCGAGGGCGATCAGCCCCGGCAGCCGCATCATCTCCCCGTCCTCGGCGACGATCTCGGAGATCGCGCCCACGGGGTAGAGGCCGGCGAGCTTCATCAGGTCGACCGCCGCCTCCGTGTGCCCGTCGCGCTCGCGCACGCCGCCGTCGACCGCGCGCAGCGGAAGGATGTGGCCGGGCCGGTGCAGCCTCGCGGGGGTCGCCTCGGGGTCGGCCAGCACGCGGAGGGTGTGCGCACGGTCGGAGGCGCTGATGCCGGTGGAGAGGCGGTCGGCCGCGTCGACCGAGAGCGTGTAGGCCGTTCCGCGCGGGTCCTCGTTCTCGACGACCATCAGCGGCAGGGCGAGCCGGTCGGCGATCTCGTTGGTCATCGGAGCGCAGATGAAGCCGGAGGAGTGGCGGACCATCCAGGCGATCGTCTCCTGGCTGGCGAGCTGGGCCGAGACGATGACGTCGCCCTCGTTCTCGCGGCCCTCGTCGTCCGCGACGATGATCGGGCGGCCGGCGCGCAGGGCCTCGACGGCCTCGGGGATGGTCGCGAGGCTCATGAGCGGGCCTCCTCGACCGAGCGCAGCGCGAGCATCCGCTCGACGTGGCGGGCCAGGACGTCGGTCTCGATGTTGACCTGCTCGCCGACCGCGCGCGCGCCCAGCGTGGTGACGGCGAGCGTCTCGGGGATCAGCGAGACCTCGAACCACTGCTCCGGCTCGGCGGCGGGGCTGATCGCCGAGACGGTCAGCGAGACGCCGTCCACCGCGATCGAGCCCTTGTCGACGACGAGCGGAGCGATGCCGGTCGGCAGCGAGAACCGCAGCACCCGCCAGGCCTCGCCCGGGGCGATGGAGAGGAGGGTCGCCGTGCCGTCGATGTGACCCTGGACGATGTGGCCGCCGAGCCGGTCGCCGACCAGCGCGGCGCGCTCGAGGTTGACGGGGTCGCCGACGCTCACGCCGTCGAGGGTCGACATCCGCAGGGTCTGCGCCATGACGTCGGCGGTGAACCCGTCGTCGGTGTGCTCGACGACGGTGAGGCAGACGCCCGAGACCGCGATCGAGTCGCCGTGCCGCACGCCTTCGACGGCGAGGGGCCCGCGGATGCTGAGGCGGATCGCGTCGGCTCCCGCCTCGACGGCCGTCACGACGCCCTTCTCCTCGATGATTCCGGTGAACATCAGTGGGTCTCCATCTGCAGGGCGTGGGGGAGGCGGGCCGGAGTGCCGGCACCGCCCGCGGGGAGGACGTCGGGGCGCGCGGTCACGAGGAGGTCGTCGCCGAGGATCTCGACCGAGCGGAGGGAGAGTCGCCGGGCCTCGCCGATGCTCTCCACGCCGAGGTCGCCGAGCGCGAGGCGGGGGCCGCCGAGGAGTGCGGGCGCGAGGAACACGAGGTACTCGTCGACCAGCCCGGCGGCGACGAGCGCGGAGGCGAGGGTCGGCCCGGCCTCGACGTAGACGCTGCGGATCTCGGCGGAGTAGAGGTGCGCGAGGACCGCGGCGAGGTCGTGCGTGCGCTCGACCATCACGGCGCGGGGGTGCTCGTGGAGGCGGGCGCCGGACGGCACGGAGCGGGTGCCGACGACGACGGGCACCGGCTGGTGGGCGAGGAGCTCGCCTCCGTCGCCGCGGGCGGTGAGGGCGGGGTCGTCGGCCAGGACGGTGCCGGTGCCGACGAGGATCGCGTCGTGCGCGGCGCGCTGCTCGTGCACGCGCTGGCGGGCCGCCGCTCCGGTGATCCAGCGGCTGCTGCCGTCCGCCGCCGCGGTGCGGCCGTCGAGGGTCGAGGCCCACTTGAGCGTGACGAAGGGGCGGTGCAGGCGGGTCGCGGTGAGCCACGGGTGGAGGAACTGCTCGCCCTCCTCGGCGAGCACGCCCTCGATCACCTCGACGCCGGCCTCGCGGAGGGTGCGACCGCCGCCGGCCGAGCGCTCGCCCGGATCGGGCACGGCGTAGACGACGCGCGAGACGCCTGCCTCGATCAGGGCGCGGCTGCAGGGGCCCGTCCGTCCGGTGTGGTCGCACGGCTCGAGGGAGACGACGGCCGTGGCGCCCTCGGCGGCGCCCGGTGCGACGTGCGAGAGCGCGTCGACCTCGGCGTGCGCGGTGCCGGCTCCGTGGTGCCAGCCCTCGCCGAGGACGGTGCCGTCGGGCGCGAGGATCACGCAGCCCACGCGCGGGTTGGGTCCGCGGGCGGGCCCGCGCTCGGCGAGCGCCAGCGCCCGGCGCATCGCGTGCTCGTAGTCGATCGTCATTCCCGGTTCTTCCGTTCGTCGCCGAACTCCGGGGTCTCGAGCGATGTGCGCGGGCACCGTCGCTCAGCATCGCGCGGTGATGCGCGACGCTCGTGCTGCCTCTCCTCCGGACTTTCACCGTCGGTCCTGGAGTTCCACCAGGTCAACCGCCGCCCCTCTCGAGGGGCTGCGGCTCGCGGACTGTGACCGCCGGTTCGGAATTCCCACCGACCCCGGAGCACGTGCTGTCCGGTCAGCCTACCCACCCGCCGCCCGGAGGGAGCCTCCGCGCGTCACACTCCCGGCGCACGGTCGGCTCCGTGCGTCCCGGAGCCCGTCGGCGCTGCGGTCGCCCGTCGTCTCCGCACGGTGGACGGCCGCGCTGCGTCCCCTCCGTCGATCACTCTTCGTTTGCCGTAGATGTCGGTTGCATCCCAAATTGGATAGTCCGATCGTTCGACTCCGGTTGGCGTATACCGGCCGGGCTGGTCAGACACGGGATGTCCTCCACCGGCGACGGAGATTTTCGCCGCTCAATGGCGCGACGAGAATCTCCGTCGATCGAGGCTCCGAGGTCAGCTCTCCCGCTCCTCCGCGCGCATGCGCCTCCTAGCGCGTCGAGCTACCTCCACGGTAAAAGCAGTGAGGACCAGTCCCGTTCCAGGCCCGACGAAGGGCGTGAGAACGGCGCGTGCATCGGTGAACCAGAACAGAAGCAATAGAACCGCTGTACCGCCGAACAGCAGAAGCGCCAATCCTCCAAGGATGGGATTGCGCAATTCTCGGCGCATCGCCCGACTGAGATCGTGATCAGAGGCCATTGAATCTCCTTCGCTGTTCTTCGCGCGCTCTAACAGCGCTGGATGACCGGGTGCAGAGAGCCACCTATAGTGAGGTAGCGTGCGCCGAGGCACTGGCCAGAGTTGTTCGCTTGAACTGCGGCGACGTGGAATACGGCGCCGTAAGCGCCGCACACCGCTCCGAGGGGGGCGAATGCGGCCGTCATTGATCCGCACAGTAATCCTGCCGCTGCTGCGGTAGATTGCGACGCGGTTTTCGTCTCGGTTCTGTTGAGCATGATTGTACAGAATGCGGTGTCACAGGCGAGGCTGGGGTCGGCGACCACGGGATAGGATGCGTCCGTGTGATGCACTCTCTGCACCAGCGTGCCGCCGTCGATCGAGAAACTGGTCCTGACAGGAGCGCCGGTGGAATCTGAGGCCCAGGCCGGATTTATGAAGTTGACGGTCCGTCCGTGTGAATCCTTCACCGCAACCGAGTGGTCGATGAACTCGAGGATGGCGGGTTCTCCATCCACGGTCACGTCGAATCTGTAATCAGATGGGGCTGCCTGGTCCTTGATGAGAGCAAAGCCCGCATTGAGAACATGGCCTGCCCCTGTGAACGCGTAATCGTAGGAGTCGCTCATGTTGTAGACGAGCGCGCCTGAAGGCCCGACGCTCGCCGATCGGACAGCGGTTCCTGGAGTGATGCCGACGCTGTGGTTCCTGTATTCGACCGTGAGGCCGGACTTCGTCGAGAGGGAGCCGCTCGGCTCCAGGTGCTCTGATTCGGAGCTTAGTCGAGCGGCGCGTTCACTGGAGGCGGCGATAGGCGTGAGCAAGCCGAAAGATTGCATTGTCGATTCTGCTGTTCGGGTCGCTGTGACGACTCCCGGATCGGCCGTCGCAGGTGTCGCGACCAATGAAGTGAAAGCAAGTACGGTGCCCATGAGCAACGCTCGAACCGATCTTCTGGTGCCTGGCAAGAACATCTCCTTCTTTCAACGTCATCTTTGACACCAGTCACAATTGCAGGGTTATCGCAGATCATCAATGATCGGGCGGGTTCCAGAAGTCCGATGGCGCGTTCGGAGGACCATTCGCCTAATGGTGTCCTTGGCGGGTCGCTCTCGTCGAGTCCCGCGCGACGGAGGGCGCTCGGTTCAGTTCCGGTGCTCGTCCACCCAGCGCGGGAACGGGTCCGCGTACTCCGCCCAGGCGGCCGGGCCGGCCAGCAGCTCCTCGGGGGTGAGCAGGCAGCTCTGCAGGACGGCGGTCAGCCTCCCGGTGTCCAGGCCGGTCCCGAAGAAGGCGAGCTCCTGGCCCAGAGGCGCGTCCTCGTCCCAGCTGAGCAGGCTCGTCGGATCCAGGGTCAGCACGTCGCCCGCGACCGACCACGAGCCGACCCGGTCGGCGCGGGTCGCCAGGCGCACCAGGCCGCGGGAGCGGAGGATGCGGCCCACCTTCTCCGCCACCAGCTCCCCGTGGACCGCCGTGCTCAGGCGGCCGGGGTGGAAGGGCAGCGGATCGCGGAACACGAACTCCTCGACGGTCGTGCCCGAGGCGCGGCGCCGCGAGGTCCCGTTGAGGGCGCACTGCCAGCCCATCGAGGAGGCGATCGCGTGCGCGCGCCGGGGGTGGAGCCTCCGTGGCGCCGCCGGGAGCTCACCGGCGGGGAGGAGATCGGCGGTGGGGGCGAGTGCTCGCAGGAGGTCGCGGACGAGTGCGGTCCGCTCGGGGTCGCTGTCGGAGAGGGGCTCGGCGAGGGCGATGAGGCTCGAGAACTCCAGGCGGGCGGCGAGGCGCTCCGCCGAGTCGAAGGAGGGGCCCGCGCCGCCGCAGAGCACGCGCAGGATCTCCTCCGTCGACGTCACGGCGACCACGTCGAGGATCGCGATGCGGGTGTCGGCCGGATGCCGCTGCGCGCAGAGGTGCTCGAGGACGAGTCCGATCTCGAGCGGGTCCGCCTGGCCATCGAGGGCGACGACCGTGTGACCGCGGTGGCCGTCGTCGGCGTCGGCCGCGAGGCGCCGGTGGAGCTCCTCGGCGAGAGCGGGACCGTCGGCGCCGGGCGGATCGACCTCGAGGTCGATCCGGGACTCGGGCCTGCCGGCGAGGAGTGCGGCGGTCCGCCGGGCGTCGCGGGGCTCGGTCGCGCTCACGAGGGTGACGGCGAGTGCGGGGGGTGCGGGGTGGCGGGGATCCATGAGCCGCTACTCTATCGATAACAGTTCTCATTAACGACAGGAGCATCCGTGAAGGTCCGCAACTCCCTCAGGTCGGTGAAGGCGCAGCCCGGCTCGCAGGTGGTCCGCCGCCGCGGCCGCGTCTTCGTGATCAACGCACTGAACCCGCGCTTCAAGGCCCGTCAGGGCTGAGCGCCGACGGGAGGGTGCGGGCCCTCCCGTCGCGCACGGCCTCAGTGCTCGTCGTAGTGGCCGGCGTGAGCGGCGTGCTTGTGGCCGTCGTGGACGAAGTCGACGTGGTCGTCGTGCTGCACGGTCTCGTGCCCGCAGGCGTCGCCGTGCTCGTGGTCGGCGGTCGAGTGCTCGGCCTCCGACTCGTGCTCGTCGTAGTGGTCGCCGTGCAGGGCGTGGTGGTGCGTGCCGTGGACGTAGTCGACGTGGTCCTCGTGCTGCACGGCCGGGTGGCCGCAGCCCTCGCCGTGCTCGTGCTCGGTGACGGGGTGCTCGGCGTGGAGATCGGTGGTACTCATGGTGCTGCCTTTCCGGATGCGGGGGCCGCGGACGCGACGGGCTCCAGTCGACCAGATCCATAAACGCATTGCAATGGATGCGCCTAATCGAGAGCGATCATCGTTCCCGGCAAGGACGGAGGTCACCCCTCCAGCGCGTGCCGGACAGCGTCGTCGACGATGTGCGTGACGTGGGTGTCGGCGACGGAGTAGTGCGCCTCGCGGCCCACGCGCTCGACCGCGACGAGCCCGGCGGTGCGGAGCATGCGAAGGTGCTGCGAGACCAGCGGTTGCGAGAGCCCGGTCACCTCGGCCAGCCGCCCGACCGTCGACGTCTCCTCGGCGAGGGCCCGGAGCAGGCGCAGCCGGGAGGAGGAGGACAGCACCTTGAAGAGCTCGGCGGCGGGTTCGAGGTCCTCGGTCATCTGCTCATGTAAGCAGAGGTGCATGCGCCGTGTCCGCGCGGCGCCCCGCGCGCCTCCGGCTACCCTCGGTGCGATGGACGAGGACAGGTACGGGCAGGACGTGCTCGCCGGCGACTGGCGCGCCCGCGGCAGGGTCGAGGTGGCGGTGGTCGAGGCCGAGCGCGATCTGGTGGTCGAGGAGGTCGCCTCCGGCTTCGTGGGCGCCGTGCTCGGAGTGGAGCTGCGGATGGTGCGGCTGGAGGACCGGTTCGGCAAGGTCCGCGTGTTCCCGCTGGGGCCCGGGTTCCTCCTCGAGGGGAAGCCGGTGTCGCTCAAGGCGCCCGGGCTGAAGCGCGACGCCGGCCTCGGTCGCGCGCGCTCCGCCTCCGGCTCCTTCCACGTCGCCGACGCGAAGGCACGGGTCGCCCTGCCCAGCCGCATCTACGTCGAGGGCCGGCACGACGCCGAGCTGGTCGAGAAGGTCTGGGGCCACGACCTGCGGGTCGAGGGCGTCGTCGTCGAGTACATCGAGGGCGTCGACAACCTCGACGAGCTGGTGCGAGAGTTCCGGCCCGGTCCGGGGCGCCGCATCGGCGTGCTCGTCGACCACCTGGTGCGCGGCTCGAAGGAGTCGCGGATCGCCGAACAGGTCGCCGCCGGTCCGCACGGCGCCCACGTCCTCGTCGTCGGCCACCCCTACATCGACGTCTGGCAGGCCGTGAAGCCCGGCCGGATCGGCCTGGAGCGCTGGCCCGAGATCCCTCGCGGAACCGAGTGGAAGCACGGGATCTGCGAGGCGCTCGGCTGGCCGCACGAGGAGCAGGCCGACATCGCGCGCGCCTGGCAGCGCATCCTCGGCCGGGTGCGCACCTTCCAGGACCTGGAGCCGGCGCTGCTGGGCCGGGTCGAGCAGCTCATCGACTTCGTGACGGAGCCCGCATGACCCGGCACGCGGGCCTCGGCCTCGCCCTCGACGCCGTGCTCGTCCTGGTCTTCGTGCTGATCGGCCGCGGGAGCCACGACGAGGGGTCGGCGCTGATCGGCCTGCTCACCACGCTCTGGCCGTTCCTGGCGGCGCTCCTGCTCGGCTGGGTCGTCACGCGCTCGTGGCGCTCCCCGGACCGGATCGTGCCCGCCGGGCTCGTCGTCTGGGCGGTGACCGTCGCGGGCGGGATGCTCCTGCGGATCGCCTCCGGGCAGGGCGTGCAGTGGAGCTTCGTGATCGTGACGGCCGTCGTGCTGGCCGTGTTCCTCCTCGGCCGCCGCGCTCTGACGCGGCTGATCGCCCGCCGGCGCTAGGCGGACCGGCGGCTCAGCCCACCCGCACCCCGAAGTGCTCCGCGAACAGCGGCAGCAGGAGGCTGAGCTGCAGCTCGGAGAGGGTGGCGCCCCGGAGGCCGTCCAGCCCGGTGAGCACATGCAGCCCGGCGCCGCGCAGATCGAGGTGCTCGATCCGTGCCCGGGAGAGATCGAGCGAGCGGACGTCGCAGTCGACCAGGCGCAGCCGCGTGCCGGTCGCTCCCGCCAGGTCGAGCTCGTCGATCGTGCAGCGCTCGAGCAGCACGTCGCGCACCGTGGCGCCCCGGAGATTCAGGTAGCCGAGCTTGCAGTCGGCCACGCGCACCTGCTCCCAGGTGCTCTCGTAGAGCTCGCCCGAGCCCAGCCTCGAGGCGAGCAGCTCCACGGAGCGGAGCCGGCTCCGCGGCGCCGAGAGGCCGGGGACGTCCAGGCGCTCCAGCCGTGACTCCGTGATCGACGCGGCGCGCAGCTGGGCCCCGTCCAGGACCACTCCCGCCAGCACGCACTCGCTGAAGGAGGCCGCGGTGAGGTCGGTGCCGGTGAGGTCCGTGCCGGTGAAGCGCAGACCCTCTGCGTGCTCGCGGGCACCGGTGTCCCCGGCGCAGCCCTCGGCGAGGCCGTCGAGGAGGAGGGGGTCGAGCCGGGGAGGAGCGGTCGCGTCGCGCACGCGGCGAGCCTAGTGCTGGCACCATGGCGGCATGCCCCGCCTGCTCGCCGTGTGCCGCGTCGCCCGCCTCCTGCCCGACTCCGGCACGGTCGGCGTGACCGCGATCGACAAGCGGCCGGTCGAGGGTCCTGTCGGCGTGCGCGATCTGGGCCTCTACGGCGATGTGCAGGCCGATCGCGCGCACCACGGCGGCCTCGACAAGGCGCTCTACGCCTACTCCGACGAGGACGCGCTCTGGTGGGCGGAGCGACTGGGTCGGCCGGTGGCGGCGGGGATGTTCGGCGAGAATCTGCGGATCGAGGGCCTCGACGTGAGCGGCGCCGTGATCGGCGAGCGCTGGCGGATCGGCGCGGCGGTCGAGGTCGAGGTGACGATGCCGCGGACGCCGTGCGCGACGTTCCAACGGGCCCTCGGAGAGCCGCAGTGGGTCAAGCGCTTCGCGGACGAGGGGCGTACGGGCGCGTACCTGCGGGTGCTGCACCGCGGATCGGTGGAGGCGGGCGACGCCGTCGAGGTGCTGAGCCGGCCGGCGCACGGCGTCCCGGTCGACCGCTGGTACCGCGAGCACAGCCCGGCGGACGCGCAAGCGCTCCTCGAGGCGGAGGAGGCGGGTGCGCTCCGGCCGGCTCCGGCGCTGCGGGCGTCGATCGAGCGGGCGCTCGCCTGACCCGGTCTACTCCCCGCGCGCCTCGCGCTTGAGGCGGCGCTTGACCGCCCGCTCCGTGAGGACCGTCAGGTAGTCCTGCACGGGCCGGTCCTGCAGCCCCGCGAGCTCCTCGCGCACGAGCGGCGCGACCTGCTCCTCGGAGTGGTCGGGGAACTTCTTGCGCACGTTCGCGGTCACGTCGCGCACCACCTGGTCGAGGTCGAAGTCGGTCGTCATGCGGAGATCCTGGCCCCTCCAGGTGAACAGGAGGGGCACGGAGCCCACGGCCCCGCGCCCCTCCTCCGCGCCGGTCGTCAGCTCGCGGCGACGGCGATCTCGTTCGGCGTGACGTCGAGCTCGCCCGTGGCGACGACCTCTCCCGTGGTGAGGTCGACGGCGTGGATGCTGTCGGCGGCCGGGTCCGTCACGTAGGCGACGTCTCCGGCGACGGCGATCGCGGGGTGCGGGTCCTGCCACTCGACCGGGCTCTCCCAGGCGTCGACGACGGGGTAGGAGGCGGTCAGCTCGCCGGTCTGGGGGTCGAGGACGTGGATCGCGCCGTCCGAGGCGATCATGTACGCCAGGTCGTCGGGGCCGCGGGCGACGCCGCGGAAGGTGTACTCGACGCCCTCGGGCAGGTCGACGACGTTGAGGGTCTTCGCCTCGGTGTCGATCAGCGCCACGCGGTGCAGGAGGTAGCCCTCGGCGTCGCGGTCGTCCTTGTAGTCGCCGACGATGATCGGGCTGGTCTCGCTGACCCAGGCGTTGCCCATGCGGCCGTACGGCTGGTCCGGCGCCTCGAGCTTCGTGATCTCGCCGCCGTCGTAGACCAGGGCGCCGTTCTCGCAGCCGAAGACGACGACCTCGTTCTCGGCCGTGCCCTCTCCGTGGACACCGGGGCACTGGTCGTTCGTGGCCGTCACGGCGCCGGAGGCGTCGCGCACCTCGATGCCGGTGCGCCCGTCGGCGTCACCGACCGTGGTGAGGAAGGTGCCGTCCTCGAGGACGATCGAGACGCCGTGGTGCGCCTCGACTCCCGGGATGGTCTCGGTCGCGGGCATCCCGTCCGAGGCCGCCAGGTCGGCGGTCTCGAGGACGGTCGTGTCGCTCGTGCCGTCGGCGTAGAGGACGGTCCTCCCGGCGTGCCGGACGACGTGGCCCGGGGTGTCCGCGGGGAAGACGATGTCCGTCAGCTCCGGCTCACCGCCGGTGCCGGCGGCGGTGTCGAGGAGCTGGAACCCCTCGCTCACGGTGACCAGGACGTGGCGGCCGTCGCCGGCGGGGTTGAGGCGGGTGAACTCCTCGGAGTCCAGGTCCGCGACGGTCTCGAGGGTCTCGCCGTCGAGGACGAGGACGCCGCCCTCGTAGGCGACGGCGACGCGGGCTCCGGTGGACGCCGCGGCCTCGGTGGCCGGTGCGGTGGACGCCGACGACTCGGCGGCGGGGGTCGAGCTCGACGAGCAGGCCGCGAGGACCGTGATCGAGCAGGCGGCGATCAGGCCGAGGCCCGCCCGACGGACGTGGGTGTTCTGCATGGGTGCTTCTTCTTCCTGGTGGTGGATCGGAGGGCTCACGGGGAGAGCCCGGTGGCGATGCGATGCGTGTTGACGCGCATCATGGCGAGGTAGTCGGGAGCGCCGCCCTCGGGCCCCGTCAGGGACTCCGTGAACAGCTCGACCACCTCGACGCGGATGTCGGCCTCGCTCGCGAGCGCCTGGACCAGGCGGTCGGGAGACGAGGACTCCGCGAAGATCGTGGGGACGCCGGTCCGCTCGACCGCGTCGACGAGGTCGGCGAGGTCGGAGGCGGACGGCGCCGCGAGGGTCGTGCCTCCGGGGATGACGGCGCCGACGACGTCGAAGTCGAAGCGGTCGGCGAGGTACCCGAAGACGTGGTGGTTGGTGACGAGGGCGCGGCGCTCGGCGGGGATCGCGGCGAACGCGGCGGCCATCTCGGAGTCGAGCCGCTCGAGCTCGGCGCGGTAGCCGTCCGTCCGGTCCCGGACGGCGGCCGGATCGACGCCGTCGAGCGCGGCGAGCACGGGCCCGAGGGAGTCGACGACGTCGATCATCCGGCCGGGGTCCGTCCAGAAGTGCGAGTCCGGGCTCCCCTCCGCATCGCCCTCGCTGTAGTCGAGGACGTCGACGGCGTCGCCGGCGACGAACGCGGGGACGTCCTCACCGGAGGCCTCGTCGAGGTGCTGCTGCAGGCCCTCCTCGAGTCCGAGCCCGTTCGAGACGACGAGGTCGGCGGAGCGCAGGCGCGCCGCCTCCTGCGCCGAGATCTCGAAGGAGTGCGGGTCGGCGTCCGGCTTCATCAACGTGACGACCTGCGCCTCGTCGCCGACGAGCTCGCCCACGACGTCGCCGAGGATGTTGGTGGAGACGATGACGAGCGGCCGGTCGTCCTCCTCCGCGGCGGTGCAGCCCGACAGGAGCAGGACCGCCGCGGCGGACGCGAGCGCCCAGCGGCGCCTCATCGGCCCGTCTCCGCCGTGAAGGCCGGCTCGGAGGCGGTCTCGAAGGTGCGGGCGAGGCGGGCGCCGTCCGCGTAGTCGATCTCGTGCAGCCTCCGCTCGGCGGGCGCGCTGACGTAGGCCCGCTGCTGGTCGGCGATCAGGACGGGCCGCGAGCCGTCCGCGGTCGTGTCCGCGACGAGGGGCGCGGTCTCGGCGAGGACCGCGCCGTCGGAGCCGTCGAGCACCAGCACGCGTCCGTCGGCGGCGAGGGCGAGGACGGTCTCGTCCGCGTCGTCGACCGCGGTGACCTGCGCGAGCGGTGCGGGAGAGGGGAGGAGGGTCCACGAGCGCTCCCGGGTGTCGAGGAGCCAGATGCCCGCGTCGCCGGCGAGACCGGCGACCGTGGGGCGGCCCTCGCGGTTTTCGAACGACGTGGCGGGTGGTGCGGTGGTGCCGGCGGGGTAGGGGATCCGCTCGACGACGAGCTCCTCGCCCTCGATCGACGCCAGGAGCGCGCCGTCGGAGCAGCCGACGACGGCGCCGACGCGGGTCGTGATCGTCCCGGCGGGGTCGGGGCAGCCTTCGCGGAGGCCCGTGAACTCGCCGTCCGAGTCGTAGCCGGCGACGGCCGCCCCGGCTCCGGAGCCCTCGGTCACCAGCGCAGAGGAGCCGACGGGCACGACCATCCCCGGTCCGGGCTCGAGGTCCTTCCGGAACCGCTCGACGATCGCGCCCGTCGACAGCGCCTCGGTGTCGAGGAGGACCGCCTCGCCGGAGTCGGGGAAGAAGAGTCCGGTGCCGCCGGTGGTCGAGAGGTTCGTCGTGGCGACGACGGCCGTCCCGGAGCCCTCGACCGTGCCGATCAGGCGGGGGTCCGCGCGGTAGTAGTGGAAGTGGTCGACGTGGTCCCAGGTCCACACGCCGCTGTCGACGATCTCGACGCCCGCGTCGGTCTGCGCGAAGAGGTAGCGGCCGTCGGTCGTCATCGCGCTCGGGGCGCCGATGGTGCCGAGGCCGGTGACCGTCTCGTCGAGGAGGTCGAGGTGCGACACGGCGCCGGTGGGATCGATCGTGGTCAGCCCGAGGCGCGGCTCGGCGAGCTCGGCGGCGTTCGCGACGGCGCCGTGCCCGGAGCCCGTGTCGTCAGCGGCCGGCGCGGAGGCGTCGGTCGAGCAGGAGGCCAGGCCGAGCGCGAGGGCGCCCAGGAGGGCGGTGGCGGTGGTTCGGGAGTGCACGGAGTCCTTTCGAGAGGGAGCGGGGGAGGGGCGGTGCCGGGGAGGTCTCATGCGGCGACCGGCCGAGGGTCCGACCGGGACGCGAGAGCCGACGCGGCCGAGCGGACCGCCCAGGACACGGCGGCGACCGCGACGGCCGAGCCGGCGACCGAGGCGCCCGCGGCCGTCGCCGCGTGCCAGGAGACGAGCAGGCCGACGAGCACGGAGGCCGCGCCGAGGACTGACGCGAGCAGCATCCGGGTCGGGATGCGGGTGGTCCAGTGCCCGGCGGCGACCGCGGGGGCCAGCAGCAGTCCGACGACGAGGAGCGAGCCGACCGCCTGGTAGGAGGCGACGACGGCGAGGGTCACCAGGCCGACCAGCGCGGCCTGAGCCGAGCGCGGACCGAGGCCGAGCACCGCGGCGATGCGCGGATCCAGTGCCAGGGCGACGAGCGGGCGGTGGAAGGCCGCTGCGACGAGGAGGCCGGCTCCGGCGGCGGCGGCGAGCAGCCCGATGTCGACGGGGGTGATCGCGAGGATGTCGCCGAAGAGGATCGAGGTCGCGTCCGTGGCGAAGCTGCCCGAGTGCGAGACGACGATGACGCCCAGCGCCAGCATGGCGACGAAGAGCAGGCCGATGCTGGTGTCGTAGGACAGGCGTCCGCGCCGCTGCAGGGCCGCGATGCCGAGGCTCATCAGCACCGCACTGGCGGCGCCGCCCACGAGGACGGGAGCGCCGAGCACCGTCGCGAGGGCGACGCCGGGGAGCATCCCGTGGGCGAGCGCCTCGCCGAGGAAGGCCATCCCGCGGAGGACCACCCAGGTGCCGACGACGCCGCAGAGGACCGCGACGAGGACGCCGCCGAGGAGGGCGCGCTGGAGGAAGTCGAGAGCGAACGGCTCGAGGATTCCGGCGAGGAGGCTGGGCATGGTGCCCGACCGTACACGATAATGAGAACGGTTATCATCCGTGTACGCTCGTCGGGATGGACGTCCCACCCCTGCCCGCGCCCCCTGTCCGCCTCCGAGGCGCGCACGTCGACTTCGGCTCCCACCGCGCTCTCGCGGGCGTCGATCTCGACGTCGCCGCGGGCTCGCTCACTGCGATCGCCGGGCCGAACGGCGCCGGCAAGTCGACGCTGCTGGAGGTGATCGCCGGAGTGCGTCCTCTGACGTCCGGCACGCGGGATGTCACCGGAGCGATCGCCTTCGTGCCGCAGCGGGCGTCGATCCCGGACCGGCTCCCGGTGACGGTGCGCGACGTGGTGGCGGTGGGGACCTGGGGCCGGCTCGGCCGCCTCCGCCGCAGCGACGCGCGCGCAGCGGACGCGATCGCCACCGCGCTCGACCGGATGGAGATCGCCGCGCTCGCCCGGGAGCCCTTCGCGGTGCTCTCCGGCGGTCAGCGGCAGCGGGCGCTCCTCGCCCAGGGGCTCGCCCGCGGGGCTGACCTGCTGCTCCTGGACGAGCCCACCACCGGCCTCGACTCGGCGAGTGCGGAGCGGATCCGGTCGGTCCTGCACGCGGAGGCGGACCGCGGCGCGACCGTGGTCTGCGTCTCGCACGACCCCGCCGTGCTGGTCGACGCCGACCGCGTCGTCGGACTCGTCGACGGGGCTCTCGCTCCGGCGGTCCGGTCCGTCACCCGAGGCCCGTGAGGCGGGGGCGTACGGGCCGTTCGTGACGGATCGGACCCGAGCGGCGTGCCGGCGGTGTAGCGGCCCGGTCACCGACTCGCGGGCCTCGGGCTGGGAGGATGGGGGGATGACCTCGACGCTGCTCGACCGGATGCCGACGCCCGACGCGGACGGGCGCGTCGACGACGACGCGGTCTACCTGGCCTTCACCGAGTGGGCGGAGTCGCGCGGCCTCCCGCTCTACCCGGCGCAGGACGAGTCCATGCTCGAGATCGCCTCCGGGGCGAACCTGATCCTCTCGACGCCCACCGGCACCGGCAAGTCGCTCGTCGCGATCGGCGCGCACGCCGCGGCGCTCGCCTCCGGGCGCCGCAGCTTCTACACCGCGCCGATCAAGGCGCTCGTCTCCGAGAAGTTCTTCGCGCTGGTCGACGTCTTCGGCGCCTCCAACGTCGGGATGGTCACCGGCGACTCCTCGGTGAACGCCGACGCGCCGATCATCTGCTGCACGGCCGAGATCCTCGCGAACCTGGCGCTCCGGCACGGCGAGGACACCCCGGTCGACCAGGTCGTGATGGACGAGTTCCACTTCTACGCGGACCCGGCGCGCGGCTGGGCCTGGCAGGTGCCGCTGCTCACCCTCCCGCACGTGCAGTTCGTGCTGATGTCGGCCACCCTCGGCGACGTGACGGCGCTCGCCGCCGACCTCAGCCGCCGCACGGGGCGGGAGACCGCCCGGGTCACCGGCGTCGAGCGCCCGGTGCCGCTGCACTACTTCTACGAGATCGCGCCGATCCACGACTCCATCGAGGAGCTGCTCTCGACGAACCAGTCGCCGGTCTACGTCGTGCACTTCTCCCAGGCGGCCGCTCTCGAGCGCGCACAGGCGCTCACCAGCGCGAACATCGCCACCCGGGAGCACCGCGACCGCATCGCCGAGGTGATCGGCGGCTTCCGGTTCACCACCGCGTTCGGCAAGACCCTCTCCCGCCTGCTCCGCCTGGGGATCGGCGTGCACCACGCCGGCATGCTGCCGAAGTACCGCCGGCTGGTCGAGCAGCTCGCCCAGCAGGGCATGCTGCGCGTGATCTGCGGCACGGACACCCTCGGCGTCGGCATCAACGTCCCCATCCGCACCGTTCTGCTCACGGCGCTGACCAAGTACGACGGCACCCGGACGCGCCAGCTCTCGGCCCGCGAGTTCCACCAGATCGCCGGCCGCGCCGGTCGCGCCGGCTACGACACCGCCGGGACCGTGGTCGTGCAGGCTCCCGAGCACGAGTCCGAGAACCGGAAGGCTCTCGACAAGATGGGCGACGACCCGAAGAAGCGGAGGAAGTGGGTCGCCAAGCGCGCGCCGCAGGGCTTCGTCAGCTGGGGGGAGCCGAGCTTCCGCAAGCTCGTCGACGCGGAGCCCGAGACGCTGACCTCGCACATGACGATCACCTCGGCGATGCTGCTGAACGTGATCGCCCGCGGCGGCGACGCCTACGCGAACGTGCACGCCCTGATCTTCGACAACCACGAGCCGTGGAAGCGGCAGCTGCAGATCGCCCGGCGGGCGCTGGGCATCTACCGGACGCTGCGGGAGGCGGGCGTGGTCGAGCAGAGCGTCGGCGCCGACGGCGTGACCCGCATCCGCCTGACCGTCGACCTGCAGCCGAACTTCGCGCTCAACCAGCCGCTCTCGCCGTTCGCGCTGGCCGTGTTCGACGTCCTCGACCCGGAGTCGCCGAGCTTCGCGCTCGACGTGATCTCGGTGCTCGAGGCGACCCTCGACGACCCGCGCCCGATCCTCGGGGCCCAGCAGTTCCAGGCCCGCGGCGAGGCCGTCGCCGCGATGAAGGCCGAGGGGATCGAGTACGAGGAGCGGATGGAGCTGCTCGAGTCCGTCACGCACCCCAAGCCGCTCGAGGAGCTCCTCGAGGCGACGTTCGAGACCTACACCGCCGCGCAGCCGTGGGTGAAGGACTTCGAGCTCTCGCCGAAGTCGGTCGTGCGCGACATGTACGAGCGGGCGATGTCCTTCGGCGAGTACACCGCCTTCTACAAGCTCTCCCGCTCGGAGGGACTGGTGCTGCGCTACCTGTCGGACGCGTTCCGCGCGGCTCGCCAGACCATCCCGGACGAACTCAAGAACGAGGAGCTGCACGATCTGATCGAGTGGCTGGGCGAGCTCGTGCGCCAGGTCGACTCCTCGCTGGTCGACGAGTGGGAGGAGCTGGTCAATCCGGCGCTCCACGCGGCGGACCAGGCGATCGTGCCGCCCGCTCCGCGCCGCCTCACCGCCAACCACCGAGCCTTCCGCGTGCTGGTGCGCAACGAGATGTTCCGCCGGGTGACCCTCGCCGCCCTCGACGACCACGAGGCGCTCGGCGAGCTCGACGCCGCCGCCGGCTTCGACGCCGACGCGTGGGGCGCCGCTCTGGACGACTACTACGACGAGCACGACAGCATCGGCATCGGGCCCGACGCCCGGGGGCCGAAGATGCTGCTCGTCACGGAGGAGCCGACGCAGTGGCTCGTGCGGCAGATCCTCGACGATCCGGCCGGCGACCACGACTGGGGGATCTCGGCGACCGTCGACCTCGCCGAGTCGGACGAGCAGGGCGCTGCCGTGGTCCGCGTCACCTCGGTCGGCCGCCTGGACTGATCAGCGGCCGCGCTTCTCCCGGCGCTGCATCTCGGCGGCGATGTCCGCCTCGGTGATCTCCTTGCGGGCGGGACCCCAGATCGACACGGCCTGGCCGACGACGCCGATCCCGATCCCGATCATCGGCCAGATCGGCCAGAAGTAGCCGTCGGCACCCGTGCCGACCCAGACGGCGGTCGTGATCGCCGAGACGCTCGCCCAACCGCCGACCGAGCCCAGGAAGTCGCGGCGCCGCTTGACCTCCCGCACGGCGAGAGCGCGCTCGGCGTCCTCGACGCGGGCGGGCTCCACCACCTCGCCGGAGGCGGCGGCCGGGACGGCCTCCGCGGACCGGTCTCGCCGGGCGGACGGATCCGGAGTTCCCCACTCGTTCGTCATGCGGCCAGCCTACGCAGGGGCCGTTCGCCGCGATACGCGGTCCATCCGGCGGACCGCTCAGGCGTGGACGAGGAACGAGCCGATCAGCGCGGACGCGGACTCGGCTTGGGCACCTGCGAGACGGAAGTGACGCGGAACGGTTTCGGGTTGGAGACGACCTGCTGGCCCTCCTTGACCTGGATCGGGCGAGACCGGGGCGGTGTCGGAACACGACTCGGCATGCTGTCCTCCTCACGTCGATGGAACACTGATGAGCAGATTCTCGCTCACGACGGTCCGAGGAGGAAGCGGCGGACGTGATACCCACCACAGTGACAGGCATTCTGATCCTGCTCGTGCTCCTTCTCCCGGGCTTCGTCTTCGTCACTTTCCGTGAACAGCATCGACCGACTCGACGTCTGTCGACGTTCCGCGAGACGAGCGTGGTCCTCGCGGCGACGACGGTCTCGTACGCCGTTCCGCTCCTTCTCGTGGTCTGCCTCGCCCTCCTCGTACCGCCGGCGCGCGCGGAGCTGGGCAGCGCACTGGTCGAGCCGCTCGACTACTGGCGCCTGCATCCCTTCCGGACCCTGGCGATGGGTGGGCTCGTCCTGGTCGTCGGGGCGACCGTCGCCGCGTTCCTGGGGTCGAGCAGGTCGGCGCTCCTCAGCGGAACCCGGGGTGGTTCGGCGTGGTGGGAGGTCTTCGGAACGGGGTCGACGCTCGCCGCCGGGACGGCGACGACACAGGTCACTGCGACACTCGAGGACGGCAGCGAGATCACCGGCGTCCTCCACTCCTGGAGCAGAGACGGCGAGGACGGCCCGGATCGGGACTTCGTGCTGGTCGATCCGCTCTGGATCCAGCCGCCGGGCCGATCGGAGGTGAGGCGGCTGGAAGCCGAGTCGATCGTCATCAGCGCTCGCCGCCTCCGCTACCTCTCCGCGCGGTACTTCGACGTCAAGGATGACGCGTCGGCGGGAGGAGACGAGCGTCGCGGCAGCGGTCCGAGCGGCCGCTGGACCGTCGTGGTCCTTGTCGCCGCGGTGCTCGGGGCGCTGGTGGCGCGCCGTTCCCGCAGTCGGTGACAGTCACGCGACGGACGGCTCGGGCTGGCAGTGCGGGCACCACCAGGTGCGGCGCTGCTCGGGGTCGTCGCGGACCTCCTCGCGGACGAGCACCGTCGTGCCGCAGCGCAGGCACGGGCGCCCGGCCCGCCCGGCGACCCAGTGCCGCTCGCCGCGGCGGGTGCCGCCGGTGGTGGTCTGGAACATCCCCGGGATCGTGACGGAGGCGCGGAGGCCTCTCGCCGCGGTCGCTACGAGGGCGCGGACGTCGAGGGAGCCGATCGGCCGCCAGGGCCAGGCGCCGCGGAGGAAGCAGACCTCGTTGGCCCAGAGGTTGCCGAGGCCCGCGAGGCAGCGCTGGTCGAGGAGTGCGGCGACGACCGGCCGGTCCGGGAGGCGGGAGAGGCGAGCGACGGCCTCGTCGGCGTCCCAGTCCGCGCGGAGCGGGTCGGGACCGAGGTGCCCGACGGCGCGCGGCTCGTCGCGGGTGGCGAGGAGTTCGACGACCGGGAGGTCGATGCCCCAGACGGTCGAGCCGTCGTCGAGGCGGAGGCGGACGCGGACGTCCTTCTGCACCGAGCGGGGGACCGCTCGGTGCGGAGCGGTCACGGTCCAGGAGCCCTGCATCCGCAGGTGGGTGTGCAGGGTCGATCCGCCGGAGAAGCGGGTGAGGAGGTGCTTGCCGTGGGTGTCGTGCTCGAGGATCCGCAGCCCGGCGAGGGAGGTGCCTGCCGCGTCCCCGGAGCGCAGCTCGCCCTCGAGGACGGTGCGACCGTCCGCCGCCCGCCTGAGGCGGGCGGCGAGACGGTGCACACTGTCTCCCTCGGGCATCCCCGAACTCTAGGAGCCGGAGCTCGTCGGGATCAGGGGTCGCGCGGGATCAGGCGCCGCGGTAGGCCTGCTTGTAGACGCGCTCGGTGCCGTCGGGCGCGGTGACCTCGATGGTCGCCGTTCCGGCCTTGATCGGCGTGAAGACGGTCACGGTCTTCACCGTGAACGACTGGCCGGGCTTGACCGTCTTCTTCGTCTTGCTGCCGTAGGCGGTCGTGATCTCGATCGAGACCGTCTCCGGTCCGTTGTTCACCGCCGACACGGTCAGCGTCCGCACGACGGCGAGGCGCTTGGTGGAGGCGGTGGTCGCGACGTCGATGACCGTGACGGGCTCGGGCTCCGGGTCCGTCTGGGTCTCGGGCAGGTCGAGACCGACGACGACCGGGTCGTGGTCGCTGGAGCGGAACGCCGAGGTGTCGTAGAAGATCGTCGCGTTGTAGTCGTAGCGGCTGTACTCCAGTGCCACGGACTCGCCGCTGTTGATGTTCCAGGTGTCGACCCCGGTGACCGTCCTGTCGGCCGCGGGCGAGGCGAACACGTGGTCGAGCGAGCCGACCGCGCCGTCGAACGAGTACGAGTACTTGCCGTCCTTCGCGCCCTGGTCGATGTAGCCGGCGTCGGTGATCACCTTCACCGGGTCCTCCTTCGAGTAGGCGTTGAAGTCGCCCAGCAGGTAGACGAGCTCGGTGGCCTTCTCGGTGCGGAGGCGGTCGGCGAAGGCGACGAGGGCGGTCGCCTGCTTCACCCGCGAGGCGTTCGAGGCGCCCTGGCCGTCGCCCTGGTCGGCGTCCGCGCCGGATCCGGAGCCCTTCGACTTGAAGTGGTTCACGATCGCGACGAACTCGCTGGCGCTGTCGCCGAGGAGGCGGAACTCCTGGGCGAGGGGCTTGCGGGCGTTCGAGAAGTTCACCGTGTCGTTGAGCACGACGGACTCGCCGACCGGCTCGATGACGGCCTTCTTGTAGATGAAGGCGGTGCGGATGACGTCCTCGTCCGCGAGCGCGGGGAGCGCTGCGGGGGAGGGGACGTAGGCCCAGACCTCGGAGCCGGCCGCCGTGTTGAGCGCGGCGGTCAGGGTGGCGAGGGCCTCGTCGCGCGGCTTGCCGAACTTGGCCGAGTTCTCGATCTCCTCGAGCGAGACGACGCCCGCGCCGAGGGTGTTGATCGCGGTCACGATCTTGGCCTGCTGGCGCTCGAGGTCGTCGGCGTTCGCCGCTCCGCGGGCGTCGCAGCCGCTGTTGACGGTGACGGGGTCGCCGTCGCGGTCGGTGTAGAAGGTGCAGCCGGTGATCGAGTCGCCGGTGGTGGAGAAGTAGTTGAGCACGTTGAAGGACGCGATCGACAGGTCGCCGCCGACGGCCTCGGGCTTCGCGGTCCGGGTGTTCGCGAAGGTCGCGGGCTGCACGTCGCCGGCGTTCTCGACGGTCAGCTGCGTGGTGGGCTGGAAGGCCCAGCCGCCGTTGCGGTAGTCGAGGACGACGGGGCGGGCGAAGGTCGCCGGAGCACCGACGCGGATCGGCGCGGTCGGGGTGAGGTAGGGCAGCGGGATCGCCTTGTTCGCGGCAGCGCCGAGGAAGTTGATCGAGGCGCCGTCGTCGAGGGTGATCGCGCGGGCGGCGTTGTCCGCGACGACGGCGGCGAGCTCCGGCGAGCCGGGGCGGGCGACCTCGGTCGGCGTGAGCAGCGGGGACGTGCCGGCGGCGAGGCCGATCGAGCCGAAGCTGTTCAGATCGAAGGTGTCGGTGACGGTGTAGGCGCCCTGCGGGGCGATCAGCATGCTCTCGAGCACCTCGCGCTCGGCGGGGGTGCGGGGGAGCGCGACAGCGGCCGGGACCGGCGCTGCGGCGGCGCCGTCGAGCTTCACGACGGTCGCGGCCGAGGTCGGGGTGAGCTCGGTCAGGCCGTTGTACTCGCTCACCTCGCCGGTGATGCGCAGGTGGTCGCCGATCGCGACCGACCCGACGGAGGCGGAGGAGAAGACGAAGACGGCGTCGGAGGCCGTGCGCGAGCTCTCGCCGCCGGTGCCGGGGGTCTGGATGACGTAGCCGTTGTAGCCGCCGGACGGGTAGCGGGCGGTGACGACGCCGGAGGTGGTGACGGTGCTGCCGACGAGCGGCGACGAGTCGCCGGTGCCCTGGATCTCCGCGATGGAGACGGCCGGGATCTCGGCCGGCGGGGTCGTCGGCGGAGTGGTCGGCGGAGTCGTGGTGGGCTCGGGCTCGGATCCTCCGCCCGCGGCCTGCGGGGTCGGTGCGCCGAGCGCGAAGTCGGCCGAGTTGACGTCGGTGTCGCCGGTGGCGGTGTCCGCGCGGGCGATGGTCTGGGTGAGCGAGGGGACCGTCGCGACGGACGACTCGAAGGTGTTCGAGGTGCCGTAGCCGACGAGGTCGATCACCGCGTCCGGCTGTGCGGAGGCGCCGGTGGGCGGCGCCACGAGCGCCGAGGTCCCCTCGACGAGGAAGAGGGTGCCGCCCGCGGCGGCCATGTTGAGGCCGTTCGCGCTCTGGTCGGGCGTCGGCAGGGCCGCGCCGTTGGTGCCGTTGCTGGCGCCGGCGAGCAGGAAGTGGCCGCCCGCGGGGACCGAGCCGGTGAGCGGCACGGTCGTGGTGGGGTTCGCCGTGCCTGTCGCGGAGCGGTACTGGATCGAGAGGCCGCCGAGGGCGATCTCGGCGGCGGTGGGGTTGTAGAGCTCCACGTAGCGGTTGCTGAACGCGGCGCCGGCGGAGCCTCCGCGGGCGAAGACCTCGCTGATGACGAGCTCGTCGCCCGAGGGTGCGGCTGTGGCGGAGGTCGCGACCAGCGGAGCGGCCGCGAGGGCCAGGCCGGTCAGGGCCGCCAGGCCGAGCCCGCGCCTCCGGCGGCGGTCGGGCGGGGTGGGAGAGTCGGGCATGGTGGTCCTCTCGATCGCCGCTCGGAAGAGCGGTCGCAGCGTCGTCGCCGCGCGGCGCGGCCGGTGCACCCCCGGAAGGGGCACGCATGGTCACGCTATGCAGTGCGGGTGCCCGGCCTGTGAACCGGACGTTTCATGAACGTAAACTCATCCACCGACATCGGGGCACGCGGGTGCCGCTCGCGGCGCGTTCGCGGCTTCGCGGGCCACACTCGTCGGATGATCTCCTTCGAGCTGGCCCGTGCCCTGCGCACGGCGGGCGTGCGCTGGACGCCCCGCACCGGTGACCGCTTCCGGATCGAGCGGGAGGGCTTCGACGGCGACGTCTTCACCGTCAGCGACATGACCATCGAGGCGCACGAGTATCCGAGCGGGACCGTCCTCGGCTTCAACGGCACCACGGAGTGGGCGCTCGACTCCGTCTCTCTGGAGGACTCGCTCTGGCTGCCGCGGGAGGACCAGCTGCGCGAGCTCCTCCGCGGGACCTTCCGCTCCCTCCGGCGCCTCGCGGAGCCGGAGGCGCGGTTCGCTGTCGAGGTCGAGCTCGGCGGGCGGGCGCGGACCTTCGAGGACGCGGCGGCCGAGAACGCCTACGCGGAGGCGCTGCTCGCGCTGGTCAGCTCGGTCGCGGTCGACCTCGACGACGTGGACGAGCTGGACGCGGCCGACGGGCCCGACCGGGCGGCCGAGCGGGCCTGAGGCTCCGTCCGTCCCGGAGCGGCCGCGTCAGGCGGGCCTAGGACGCCGCCTTCTCCGCCGCCGCGGTCTTCTTCGGGGTCCGCTTCCTCGCAGGCGCGTCGGCGCTCTTCTCCGTCTCGGACGTCGTCACCGCGGGCTTCTTCTTCGCGGCGGTCTTCGCAGGAGCCTTCGCCGCCGCCTTCTTCGGAGCCGTCTTCGTCGCGGCCTTCTTCTCGGCGGGCGCCTCCTCCGCCGGCGCGCCCTTCGCCCCGCGACTGCGCTCCACCGAGCGCTTGAGCGCCTCCATCAAGTCGAGCACCTCGCCGCCGCCGCCCTCCTCCTCCGGCGCCTCTCCGAAGGTCGCGGCGGTGTCGAGGGCGTCGCCCTGCTCGATCTTGGCGTCGATCAGCGTGCGCAGCTCCTCCTGGTACGCGTCGTGGAACTTCGCGGCGTCGAAGTCCTCGGAGTAGGAGTCGACCAGGTGCGCCGACATCTCGAGCTCGCGCGCCGCGATCCGGGTGCTGCCCTCCAGCGACGGGAACTCGACCTCCCGCACCTCGTCCGCCCAGAGGAGGGTCTGCAGCATCAGGAGCTTGCCGCGCACGCGCAGCGCTGCGAGGCGGGTCTTCTGCCGCAGCGCGAACTCGACGATCGCGGTGCGGTCCGTCTGCTCGAGGGTCCGGCGCAGCAGGACGTAGGCCTTGGGGGAGGAGGAGTCCGGCTCCAGGATGTAGGCGCGGTCGAACATGATCGGGTCGACCTGCTCGCTAGGCACGAACTGCACGACGTCGATCTCGCGGTCGCGCTCCTCCGGCAGCGCCTTCAGCTCGTCCTTGGACAGGACCACGGTGCGCTCGCCGTCGTCGTAGGCCTTGTCGATGTGGTCGAAGGTGACGACCTCGCCGCAGATCTCGCACTTGCGCTGATACCGGATCCGCCCGCCGTCCTTGTCGTGGACCTGGTGCAGCGGGATGTCGTGGTCCTCGGTCGCGCTGTAGATCTTCACCGGCACGTTGACCAGGCCGAAGGTGATCGCGCCCTTCCAGATGGCTCGCATGCGCCCAGTGAACACCGTGTCCCCCGGCCGCCGGAAGCCCTGGCGGCCGCGAGGGAACCCCGGACCGCTCAGGGAGCCCGCTATACCGGGCGGTCTCGACGGTTCGGGGTTCCCTCAATGGGCGGGAGGAGGGGAGGAGGAGGGGAGGAATGACGGAGCCGCCCGGGCGTCGCACGGGGCGACGGCCGGACGGCTCCGGGGTGGTGGCGGCTAGGCGCGCCGGCGGCGCAGCGCGGCGAGCAGGAGCCCGCCGACGCCGCCGGCGATCAGCAGTCCGCCGAGGCCCAGCGGCAGGCCGATGTCGGCTCCCGTCGAGGCCAGGGGCGGACGGCCGCCGGGGTGCGGCGCCACGGCGGTCGGCGTGCTGCTCGGGGTCGGAGCGGCCGTCGGAGCAGTGGTCGGCGCGGTGGTGGGAGCGGTCGTCGGGGCGACGGTCGGCTGCGCGGTCGGGGCGACGGTCGGCTCGGCGGTCGGTGCCACGGTGGGCTCCGGCGTCGGAGTCGGGGTGGTCGGGTCCTTCTCGGCGTCGATCGCGGAGGTGTCCGCGGCGAACGAGGCGGTGACGAAGGCGATGGCCTTCGACGTGATGCCGAGCGCCTCCTGATTGATGTTGTCGATGTCGTCGGCGGCGGAGTGGTAGTTCGGGTCGTGCGTGATGCCGGCGGTGCCGCCGAACAGCGCGACCTCCTCCTCCGTCTTGACGTCGTCGGCGCCGGTGAAGACACCCGAGGACGGGATGCCGACCGAGATGAAGCCGTCGTAGTCGCTGCGGCCGTCGAACGCGGTGTCGATCCAGGGCTGGTCGATCGAGTCGAAGTAGTCGGTGAACGCCTTCTCGGTCGCGATCGAGCCGGCGGGCACCTCCACGGGGGCCTCGTAGGTGGACTGGTCCGCGTCGTAGACCGAGATCACGTAGTTCGGCGAGGCGACCATGTCGAAGTTCATGTAGGTCGCGATCTTCGAGGCGTCCTCCTCCGTCAGGGAGTCGACGTAGGTGTAGGAGCCGACCAGGCCGACCTCCTCGGCCCCCCACCAGGCGAAGCGGACCGCGTTGGTCGTGTCGCCCGCGGCGGCCAGCTGCACCGCCGTCTCGAGCAGCGTCGCGGATCCGGAGCCGTTGTCGTTGATGCCGGGGCCGGCGGGCACGCTGTCGAGGTGCGCGCCGAGCATGACCACGTTGTCGTGGTCGCCGCCGGGGGTCTCCGTGACGATGTTGAAGGTCTCCACCTCGGTGGTCGTCTGGTCGATCAGGAGCGACGCGCTCGCGGGGAGCGACGCCAGCAGCGCCTGCCCCTCGGCCTGCGTGACGCCGACGCCGGGGACGGCGTCCTCGTCCTGTCCGCCGTAGGTGCCGTTGAGGGCGTCGCTCGGCGCGTTGTCGTAGATGACGATCGCGGCGGCGCCGGCGGCACCGGCGGCGACCGACTTCTCGAGGAAGCTGCAGGAGCCGCGGCTGACGAGCGCGACCTTCCCGGTGGCGTCGAGGCCGGCCCAGGCGTCCGTGGTGCAGCCGAGCGGATCGACGGGGGCGATGAGCTCGCCGGTCACGCCGCCCTCGGGCGTCGACGGAGTGAACTCCATCGGGGTGCCGACGGCCCCGGTGCCGGTGGTCAGCGTGAACGCGTCGATCGTCTGCGTCGCGGTGGTGAACTCCTGGCGCTCCGTCGTGTAGCCGGCGTCCGCGAGGACCTTCTCGACGTACTCGCCGCTCAGCTCGTAGCCCGGGGTGCCGATCGCGCGGGTGCCGCCGTTGGCGTCCGCGATCGCCTGCAGCGCCTCCAGGTGGGTCATGATGCCGTCGACCGTGACGGTGTCGGCGAAGTCGACCGGCTCGACGGCGCTCGCCGTCGGCGCGAAGGCGAAGCCGGCGACGAGGGCGCCCGCTCCGATCATGGCGCTCGAGCCGATCAGTGAGCGGCGTCGGCGGCCGCTCGGGGTGTTCGTGGTGGTTCGCGCCACTGGGGCTCCCTCTCCTCGAGAACGGGCCGCCGCGTCGGCGGCCCCGACGCGGGCCTCCCGAAGACTGGGAGGGGATCGCGTCCTCTGCGAGGGTATTCACAGGAAACGGTGCGGCCCAGTCCCCCCTGGCAGATTTCATCCGCACGAAACACGGACGGGGCCGGCGGGCGGATCAGGCCGTCGCCCGGCTCTCGGCCCACTCGCGGAGCATCGCGAGGGTCTCCTCCGGGCGGTCGCGGTGGGGACTGTGGCCCGCGCCCGCCACGACCGCGTAGCGGATGCGCGGATTCGCGCGGAGCACCAGGGCGGCGAGGGAGGGAGGGAGCAGCGTCTCGACCTGCGGATCGCCGGCCAGCACGAGGACCGGCGGGCGGAGGCCCGGCAGATCCGCCAGCAGGTCCCACGGGTCGTTGTCGTCGATCGTCGCGGCGACCGCGGACGGATCGGCGGCCCGCACCGCGGCGAGCTTCTCGGCTCGGTCCCGCTCGTCCCAGAGCGGCTGCGCGACAGCCAGCTCCTCGGCCGAGACCGCGAGACCGGCGAGCTCGCCCGCGCGGACGGCGGCCCGCTGCTCCGGAGCGAGCCGGAGCACCGGGTCCAGCAGCGCCAGGCGTCCCGCCCAGCCGGCGTCGCGGGCGGCGGCGCGCACCGCGACCGCTCCGCCGAGCGAGTGCCCGACGACGAGGTCGAACGACCCCTGTGCCAGGGCGTCGTCGGCGTAGTCGTCGTGGCGGGAGGAGCCGCCGCGCGGCCCGTCGCCGTGTCCGCGCAGGTCGGGCGCGGAGACGCTCCAGCCCGCCGCGGTCAGCTCGCGTGCCAGGCGCCACCAGGTCCGGCCCGAGCCGCCCAGGCCGTGCAGGAGCAGTGCCGTCCCCGCCGTCATCGCCGGAGCCTCAGTCGAAGCGCGGATCGCGGCCGGTGCGCTCGCCGGTCGCGAGCGCGGCGATCGCGGCGAGGTCCTCGTCGTCGAGGGCGAAGCCGAAGACGTCCAGGTTCTCGCGGATCCGCTCCGGCGTCACCGACTTCGGGATCACGACGACACCGAGCTGCACGTGCCAGCGCAGCACCGCCTGCGCCGGCGAGACGCCGTGCTTCGCGGCGACGCGGGCCAGGGCCGGCTCGTCGAGGAGGCGCCCGCGGGCCAGCGGCGACCAGGCCTCGGTGACGATCCCGTGAGCGGCGTCGAACGCGCGCAGCTCCTCCTGGGGCAGCCGCGGGTGCAGCTCGACCTGGTTGATCGCCGGCACCACTCCCGTCTCGTCGAGCAGGCGCTGCACGTGCTCCTCGGCGAAGTTCGAGACGCCGATCGAGCGCGCCCGCCCCTCGCTCTGCAGGCGCTCGAGGGCGCGGTAGGTGTCGACGTAGCGGTCGCGCGAGGGGATCGGCCAGTGCACGAGGTACAGGTCGACGTAGTCGGTGCCGAGCAGCTCGAGGCTCCGGTCGAAGGCGGCGAGCGTCTCGTCGACGCCGTGGTCGTCGTTCCAGACCTTGGTCGTCACGAAGACCTGCTCGCGGGGGAGGCCGCTCGCGCGGATCCCCTCGCCGACTCCGCGCTCGTTGCCGTAGAGGGTGGCGGTGTCGACGTGCCGGTAGCCGGCCTCCAGGGCGACGGCGACCGTGCGGGCCGCCTCCTCGTCGCCGATCTTGTAGACGCCGAGCCCGAGCTGGGGGATCGCGCGGCCGTCGTTGAGGGGGATCAGGGGGACGCTCATGCCTCCCATGCTGGCACGTGCGCTCAGACGCTCCAGTCGAGCTCGCCGTGCGGTCCCACGTGCACGTCGTCCTCGATCAGCGCCGCGAGACCGGCCACGCCGAAGAGGAGGCGCCGCTCGGCGCGCTCCGCGTCGCTGCGCTCGTCGATGCCGCGCACGGCGAAGTGCACGTCGTGGCCCGCCTGCAGGCCCTCGACGCCGAGCCGGCCTCGGAGCGCGCGCGCGGGGCGCCGGCCGATGCCGAGACCGCGCCAGAGGGAGCCCGTCTCGAGGACGACCGCCGTCTCGGAGGAGACGACCCCGTGCTGCTCGCGATGCGCGGTGAGCTGCCACCCGTAGCCGAGGTGGTGCAGGCGGGTCGAGTGCGGGCCGCGCCAGGCGTGGGAGGACTCCTCGCGGCGGAAGTAGACGGGGCTCGGGCGGAAGGACCCCTGCCAGAGCGCGGTGGCGAGCTCGCTGCACCACTCCGGGGTCTCCGGATCGGACCAGGGGTCGAGGAGATCGGTCCGGGCGGCGGCGCGCCGGTGCTCGCGCACCAGCTCCTCCGCATCCTCCCGCAGCCCCATGCCGCCCCCCTGCCCGCCGTGGGCCTTCACCCTAGAGTGCCCGACAGGCGCCGGACAACCGGGTGGCGGCCTAGGAGGGCAGGGTGACCGGCTCGGTGTCGGGGAGCGGGCTGGCGTCGCGCCCGCGGAGATCCGGGTGGTATCGGCGGCCGAGCAGGGGCACCAGGAACCCGACCAGGGCGAAGGCGGCGGCGACGACGATCGCGGCGGTCGGCCCGGCCTGGTCGATCTGCACGCCGGCGATCGCGGAGCCCAGCGCCGCGCCGATCAGCTGACCGGTGCCGACCCAGCCGTAGGCCTCCGCCGTGTCCGAGAAGCGCACGCTCGAGGCGGTGATCGCGAACAGCGCCGCGAGAGCGGGAGCGATGCCGATGCCGGCGAGGAACAGCGTGACGCACAGCCACCAGAAGTCGGTCGAGACCGCCGCCAGGCCCATGCCGAGCGTGACGATCAGCATCCGCCGCGCGGTCGCCCACCGGCTGATCGGGATGTGGCCGAGGGCGAGGCCGCCGACCAGGGAGCCCGCCGCGAAGACGGCGAGCACGACGCCCGACTCGACTCCGCCCTCGCCGAAGACCGCGACGACGCCCGCCTCGACCGCCGAGCAGGCGCCGATCAGGAGGAAGCCGACGACCGTGGCCAGCAGCACCGGGGGCTTCGTGAGCACCACGCCGAGGCGGCGCGTGGAGCGCGGGATGCGGACGCGGCCCACCTCGGGCGAGGCGATGAACCAGATCCCGCCGCCGATCAGGAACACCGCGGCGGTGAGGATGCCTGCGACCGTCGACACCTGGATCGACACGAGCGTCGCCAGCACCGGGCCGAGCACCCAGATGATCTCCTGGGCGGAGGCGTCGAGCGAGAAGAGCGGGGTCAGCTGCGAGCTGGTGACCATCTTGGGGTAGATGGTGCGCACGGCCGGCTGCACCGGCGGCATGCTCAGGCCGGCGACGAACCCGATCACGACGAACTGCCACACCTCGAGCGGGAGCACGGCCATCGCGATGATCGCCCCCGCGCAGACCACGAGGGTGATCGTCAGCACGCGGCGCATCCCGAGCCGCCCCATCAGGCGGCTGGTCAGCGGACCGGCGATGGCCTGCCCGATCGACATCGAGCCGAGCACCAGGCCGGCGGCGGCGTAGGAGTGGTGCACCCGCTCCACGTGCAGGAGGAACGCCAGCGAGAGCATCCCGAAAGGGAAGCGCGCGGTCAGCTGCGCGAGGATGATGCGCCCCACCCCGGGGGTCTTCAGGAGATCGGTGTAGCTGCCCACCGGACGACACTAGCGCTCCCGAGGGAACCCCGGGCCGTCGAGGGAGCCCGCTGCACGAGGCTCCCTCGACGGGTCGGGGTTCCCTCGGCGGAGGGACGCGTCAGCCGGCCAGCACCTTGCGGATCCGCTGCAGGGACACGCTCTCGGCGGTGCCGAGCGACTGCGCGAAGAAGCTCACCCGCAGCTCCTCGATCATCCAGCGGGCGCGCGCGATCCGCTCCGGGGCGTGCGCGGGCAGCGGCACCGCGCCGCCGGCCGAGCGGTAGAGCTCCTGGGCCGCCTGCACCTCGTTCAGCCAGACGCGGTCGCGCCCGACGTTCTCGGCGATCTTGCCGAAGCGCTCGGTGATCGCGCCGAGGTAGCGCGGGAGGTGCCGGAGCCGCTCCACTCCGGTCGCCGAGACGAAGCCCGGGTAGACCAGGCCCGAGAGCTGCTCCCGCGCATCCGTGAGGGCGGGCAGCAGCGCCATGCTCGTCGAGGCCTTGAGCGCCTTCTCGACGCCCCGGGCGGTGGTGAGGATCGTCGTGACCGTCTTCACGGTCTCGAACATCGCATCCATGACGCTCGCCGAGACCCGGTCGCGCACGGCGTCGAACTCGGCGCGGAGGAAGAGCATCCCGTCGGGCTTCATCCGCCAGAGGACCGCGTCGACGCAGGCGAGCAGGCAGTCGGTGAAGAGCGCGGTCGTGTTCTGGTACGGGCTCTGCGCGAGCACGAGCTTCTCGTGGGAGGTGAGGTGCTGCTGCACGTAGGCGACGGGGCTCGGCGTCGCGAGCAGGAGGAGGCGGCGCACGCCGCGCGGGTGCTCGCGCGCCTGGTCCTCGGCCGTGGCGAGCAGGCGGATCGAGACCGAGTCGCCGTCGTCGATCAGGGCCGGGTAGGCGCGGATGGTGTTCCCGCCCTGCCGGGTGTCGGTGACGCGCGGCAGCTCCGGCATGTCCCAGGTCTTCAGGCCCCGGCGCTCGAGCGCGTCGGGGACCCGGGCCTCGACCACGCGGGCGACCTCGTCGCGGACCCGGCCGCGCAGGCGCTCGGCCAGCGGGGCGAGCTCCTTGCCGGCGGCGACCGTGCGGCCCCGCTCGTCGGCGACGGCGAAGGTGACCCGCAGGTGCGAGGGGATCCGCTCGAGGTCGAAGTCCTCGGGCTGCACGACCACGCCGGCCTCGCGGCGGATCGCCCCGGCCAGGGTCGCGGCGAACGACTCCGTCGGCGGATTCGGCACGTCGTGCGGCAGGGAGGCGGTCAGCTTGCGCGCCCAGTCGTTCGCGGGCACCACGTTGCGGCGCAGGTGCTTGGGCAGCGCCTTGATCATCGCGGTGACCAGCTCGGCGCGCAGTCCCGGCACCAGCCAGTCGAAGCCGAGGGGCGTCACGCGCGGCAGGAGCGCGAGCGGCACGTGCACCGTCACGCCGTCCTCCTCCGTCCCCGGTTCGAACCGGTACGAGAGGCGGAAGCGCTGGTCGGCCTGGCGCCACTGCGTGGGGAACGCGGTCTCGTCGATCTGCTCCGCGTCCTCGGGGAGGAGGGTCTCCTGCGTCATCGTCAGCAGGTCGGGCTCGTCGTGCTGGGTCGTCCGCCACCAGGAGTCGAACGAGCGCACCGAGGTGATGTCGCGGGGGAGTCGGCGGTCGTAGAAGTCGAAGACGGCCTCGTCGTCGACGAGCAGGTCGCGGCGGCGCGTGCGCTCCTCCAGTCGCTCGAGCTCGGCCCGCAGGGCCCGGTTCTTGCGGTCGAAGGCGTGGCGCGACTCCCACTCGCCCTCGACGAGGGCATGGCGGATGAACAGCTCGCGGGCGTACGAGGCGTCGATCCGCGAGAACTGGACGCGGCGGCGGGCGATGATCGGCACGCCGTAGAGCGTGACCTTCTCGTAGGCGACGGCCGCGCCCTGCGACTTCTCCCAGTGCGGCTCGCTGAACTGCCGCTTCACGAGGTCGCCCGCGATCGCCTCGGCCCAGGCCGGATCGATCGCCGCGTTCGAGCGGGCGAAGAGGCGGCTGGTCTCGACCAGCTCGGCGCTCATCACCGCGTCGGGGAGCTTCTTCGCCAGGGCGCTGCCGGGGAAGATCGAGAACTTCGCGTTGCGGGCGCCGACGTACTGCACGTTCTGGCGCTCGCGGCTCTTCGCCGCGCGCTGCGCCTGCTGCGAGGTGGTGTCCTTGATGCCCAGGTGCGAGAGCAGGCCGGCCAGGAGACTCCGGTGGATCCCGTCGGGGTCGACCTTCGGCTCGCCCAGCTCGAGCTTGAGGGGGCGGGCGAGCTGGCGCAGCTGGCGGAACACGTCCTGCCACTCGCGCACGCGGAGGTAGTTGAGGTACTCGGCCTTGCAGAGGCGCCGGAAGGCGCTGGAGGAGAGCTCCTCCTGCTTCTCCTCCACGTAGTTCCAGAGGTTCAGCAGGGTGAGGAAATCGCTGGTGGGGTCGACGAAGCGCGCGTGCTGCTGGTCGGCCTGCGCGCGGCGCTCGAGCGGGCGCTCGCGGACGTCCTGGATCGTGAGGCCCGCGACGATCGCCATCACCTCGCGGCTGACGCCGTGGCGGCGCGACTCGATCACCATGCGCCCGAAGCGCGGATCGATGGGCAGCCGCGCCAGGTCGCGCCCGATGCGCGTGAGCTGCGGCGCGGCCTCGGCGGCCCTCCGCGAGACGCCGCTCGAGTGCGCGTCCGGCGGCGTGTCGCGTACCGGAGCGGCATCTCGCGGAGCGGCCGAAGCGGCCGGAGCGGCAGAAGCGGAGGGAGCGGCGGAGGAGGAGCCGGGGACGCGGAGGGCGCCGAGCTCCGTGAGCAGGTCGAGGCCGTCCTTGATGCCGCGGGAGTCGGGCGGAGTGAGGAACGGGAACGAGGCGATGTCGCCCAGGCCGAGAGAGATCATCTGCAGGATGACCGCGGCCAGGCCCGTGCGCAGGATCTCGGGGTCGGTGTACTCCGGTCGGCGGAGGTAGTCCTCCTCGGAGTAGAGGCGGATCGCGATGCCCGCGCTGGTGCGGCCCGAGCGGCCGGAGCGCTGGTTCGCCGAGGCCTGCGAGACGGCCTCGATCGGCAGGCGCTGCACCTTCGAGCGCGCGCTGTAGCGCGAGATGCGGGCCGTGCCGCCGTCGATCACGTAGCGGATCCCGGGGACGGTGAGGCTCGTCTCCGCCACGTTGGTCGCGAGCACGACGCGACGGCGGACGCCGGGGGTGCGCCCCTTCTCGAAGACGCGGTGCTGATCGGCCGCCGACAGGCGCCCGTAGAGGGGGAGCACCTCGGTGCCCGGCAGGTTCCGGCCCCGGATGGCGTCCTCGGCGTCGCGGATCTCGTTCTCGCCCGAGAGGAACACCAGGACGTCGCCCGGATCCTCCCGCGCCAGCTCGGCCAGAGCGTCGGCGATGCCGGTCATCAGATCGCGGCTGCCGCTCGTCGCGTCGGGGACGTCGGTGTCGTCGTCCTCCTCCGGCTCCTCGGCGACCAGCGGGCGGTAGCGGATCTCGACCGGGTAGGTGCGGCCGGAGACCTCGATGATCGGCGCGGGCTCGCCGGCGGCGTCGGCGAAGTGGGCCGCGAAGCTCTGCGGGTCGATCGTCGCCGAGGTGATGATCACCTTCAGGTCGGGGCGCTGCGGCAGCAGGCGGTGCAGGTAGCCCAGGAGGAAGTCGATGTTGAGGCTGCGCTCGTGCGCCTCGTCGATGATGATCGTGTCGTACCGGCTGAGCATCCGGTCGTGGTTCATCTCGTTGAGCAGGATGCCGTCGGTCATCAGCTTGATCCGCGTCGAGGCGGACGCCTTGTCGGTGAACCGGACCTGGTAGCCGACCAGCCCGCCGACCTCGTCGTCGAGCTCCTCCGCGATGCGCTCGGCGATGGTGCGCGCGGCGATGCGCCGGGGCTGCGTGTGCGCGATGCTCTCGCGGCCGAGCTCCAGGCAGATCTTCGGCAGCTGGGTCGTCTTGCCCGATCCGGTCGCGCCCGCGACGATGACCACCTGGTGGTCGCGGATCGCGGCGGCGATGTCCTCGCGCCGCGCCGACACGGGGAGTTCGGGCGGGTAGCGGATGCTGAGCACGTCTGACATGAGCCCTCCATCCTACGCCGCGTGCGACAATGCCCTGTCTCGTGAAACGTCGCGGGCCACCCTGCCCGGTCGGGCGCTCCGGCGCCGGTCGACCGCGGCGCACGATCCCGTGGAGCACCCCGATGAATCCGCAGTCCCTGCTGGTCGTGCTGAACATCGTGCTGCTGCTCTTCGCGATCCGGGGCGTGCTGTCGAACCCGCGGCTGTCGAAGGTCGCGAAGGTCTCGTGGGTGGCGTTCATCGTGATCGCGCCGTTCCTCGGCAGCCTCGCCTACCTGGCGGTGGGCCGTCGCGGCGGGAGCGGCGGAGGCGGCACGGTCGTGCGCGGCACGGAGCGGCCGTCGGGCTGGTTCTTCGAGCGCTGAGCGCACGGGGAGGTCCGGCGGCAGGGGAGACCTCCGGGTGCGCGGGCCCTCCGCTCCGCGGCAACCCCTGACCGGCGGCTCCGCCCGCGTCTAGCGTGGAGCGCATGGCCGATCGTCTGCGCTCCAGTGTCAGCCCCTACCTCCGCTCGCACGCGGACAATCCGGTCGACTGGTTCCCCTGGGGCGAGGAGGCGTTCGCCGAGGCGGTGCGCCGCGACGTCCCGGTGATGGTGTCCATCGGCTACTCCACCTGCCACTGGTGCCACGTGATGGCGCGGGAGTCGTTCTCGGACCCGGTGCTCGCCGCGCGGCTGAACGCGGGCTTCGTCGCGGTCAAGGTCGACCGCGAGGAGCACCCGGACGTCGACACGGCCTACCTGACGGCCGCGAGCGCGTTCACGCGGCAGCTCGGCTGGCCGCTGACGGCCTTCGCCACCCCCGCCGGCGAGACCTTCTTCGCCGGAACCTACTTCCCGCTGCGCGCCGTCGGCGGTGTGCCCGCCTTCTCCGACGTCCTCGACGCGGTCTCGGAGGCGTGGCGGCTGCGGCGCGACGAGGTGCAGGCGACGGCGGGCGGGCTGGCCGCGGCTCTGCGCGAGGCGACCGCGGCGCTGCCCGCCGACACCGCGCTGCCCGGCGACGCCGAGCTCGACGGCGCCGTCCGCGCACTCGCGGGCGAGGAGGACCGAGTGCACGGCGGCTTCGGTGGCGCCCCGAAGTTCCCGGTCGCCCCCGTGCTCGGGTTCCTGGCCTCGCGGCCCTCGGGAGCGGCGCTCGCCGAGCGCACGCTGCTCGCGCTGGCCGCGTCCCCGCTCCGCGACCGCGACGGAGGCTTCTTCCGCTACGCGACTCAGGCCGACTGGAGCGATCCGCACTACGAGCGGATGCTCTACGACAACGCGCAGCTGCTCGACGTCGCGGCCGTCCTGCTCGGGCACGACGGCGCCCGGGTGGAGGAGCTGACCGGGATCGCGGAGGGCGTCGCCGCGTTCCTCCTGACCACTCTCGAGCGGCCGGGCGGCGGGTTCGCGTCGGCGCAGGACTCGGAGAGCATCGTCGACGGTCAGCGCTCGGAGGGCGGCTACTACCTCGCCGAGGACCGCTCCCGCCTCGCGCCCCCCGCTCTCGACGGGAAGGTCGTCACCGGCTGGAACGGCCTGGCGATCCGCGCTCTCGCCCGCGCCGGACGCGTGCTCGGACGCGAGGAGTGGATCGACGCCGCCCGGCGTGCGGCGGACGCGGTGCTGCAGCGGCACCTCGTCGACGGCCGCGTCGCGGTGCGCGCCTCCCTCGGCGGTGCCGTCTCCGCGGCCCGCCCGGCCCTGGAGGACCTCGGGATGCTGGCCGGCGGGCTCCTCGAGCTCGCCCTGGCGGAGGGGCGTCCGCGCTGCGCGGTGGCGGCGCGCACCCTCATCGACGGCGCGCTCGACGCGGCCGACGGCCCGCTGCCGTTCGCGCTGCCCGGCGGAGGGGATCCGGCGCTGACCGCGCGCGGCCTGCTGCTCGCGGCCGATCCCTCCGAGGGCGCCTACCCCTCCGGCCTCTCGGCGACGGCGGACGCGGCGCACGAGCTGTACCTGCTCACCGGATCGCAGCGCTACCGGGAGGCGGCCGAGGCGGTCGTCGCGTCGATCGCGCCGGGCGCGGTCCGGCAGCCGATGGGCTTCGGCGCCGTGCTGGGGCTGGCCTCGCGGCTGGCGCGCCCGGTGCGGCAGCTGGTCGTCGTCGGCCCCGGAGCGGCGGAGGCGGTGCAGGACGCTCGGTCCGCCGGGATCGGTGTGCTGGTCGGCGTGTCCGACGAGGGCGCCCGGGAGTGGGCGGACGCGGGTTTCGAGCTGTTCGAGGGGCGGACCTCGCGGGAGGGGCTGCCGACCGCCTACTCCTGCGAGGCCTTCGTCTGCGCCCTGCCGACGACCCGACTGCCGGAGGAGCTGCTCACGCGGCCGTGACCACCAGCGGCGCCTCGGGGTCGGCGGCCCACTCGTTGAGCGAGCCGTCGTAGACGACCGCCGTGTCGACTCCGAGCACCGCGAGCGCGAGCGCGTCGGCCGTCGCGGCGATCCCTCCGCCGCAGTAGAGGACGATCCGCTCGGCCTGGAGAGCGTCGCCGAACAGCGACCGCAGCCGCTCCGGCGGCAGGAGCGTGTTGTCGGTCCGGTCGACGAGCCGCCCGGCGGGGACGCTCCGCGAGCCCGGCAGGTGTCCGAGGCGGGGGCGGCGCCCCTCCTCCCCGGTGAACTCCTGCGGCGGGACCGCGCACACCAGCGCTCCGGGAGCCTCGCCGCGCACGACGCTCTCGACGCCGGCCTTGTCGATCCAGAGCGGCCGCTCCTCGCGCACGGTGATGCCTCCGCTCGCCGCGGACTCGACGTGCCCCGTCTCGATCGGGCGGTCCTCCCGCCGCCAGGCCTGGAGCCCGCCGTCGAGCACCGCGACCGCGTCGTGCCCGGCCGCGCGCAGCAGCCACCACAGGCGCGAGGCCCACTGGCCGACCGCGGAGTCGTACACGACGACCACCGAGTCGTCGTCGATGCCGAGCGCGGCGGTCGCGGCGGCGAAGCGCTCCGGGTCGAGCCGGGTGAAGGGCAGGGGAGCCTCCGAATCGGACAGCTGCTCGAGCAGGTCGCCGAACACGGCGCCGGGAACGTGCCCCTCGAGGAGGTACTGCTCGTCCCCGCTGAGGTAGCCGGGCCGCCCGTCGGAGCCGGGCACGAGCAGCACGCTGGCGTCGACGACGACGAGGTGCTCGCGGCCGAGCTGGTCGGCGAGCCACTGGGTCGAGACGATCGGCCGGGCGAGGTACGGGGCGGAGGAGATGCTCACCTTCCCCACGCTAGGCGCGACCGCCGACACGCGCGCACCCGCGCGTCACGCACGGTCACGGTCGGGCCGCCGTGCGCTCAGCACTCGATGACGTTGACCGCGAGCCCGCCCTCGCTCGTCTCCTTGTACTTCGAGGACATGTCGATGCCCGTCTGGCGCATCGTCTCGATGACCGCGTCGAGAGAGACGCGGTGGTCGCCGTCGCCGTGCAGCGCGAGGCGGGCCGCGCTCACGGCGGTCGAGGAGGCGATCGCGTTCCGCTCGATGCAGGGGATCTGCACGAGGCCGCCGACCGGGTCGCAGGTCAGCCCGAGATGGTGCTCCATCGCGATCTCCGCCGCGTTCTCGACCTGGCGCGGAGTGCCGCCGAGCACCGCGCAGAGCGCCCCGGCGGCCATCGCGCAGGCCGAGCCGACCTCGCCCTGGCAGCCCGCCTCCGCGCCGGAGATCGACGCGTTCGTCTTGCAGAGCGAGCCGATCGCAGTGGCGGTGAGGAGGAAGCGGCGCAGCCCCGCGCGATCGGCGCCCGGGACGAAGCGGAGGTAGTAGTGCGCGACGGCGGGGATGATGCCCGCCGCTCCGTTCGTCGGAGCCGTCACGACCCGCCCGCCCGCGGCGTTCTCCTCGTTCACCGCGAGGGCGAAGGCGTGCAGCCACTCGACCGACGTGGCGCGGGCGCGGTCGAGCGGATCCTCCTCGAAGGCCTCGAGCCGCTCGCGCAGCACCGACGCGCGGCGGCGGACGCCCAGGCCCCCCGGCAGCACGCCGTCGGTCGCCAGGCCGTGCTCGACGCAGGCGGCCATGGCGTCCCAGATCGCGTCGAGGCGAGCGTCGATGTCGACCCCGGGGTGCAGAGCGCGCTCGTTCGCGGCGGCGATCTCGGCGATGCCGGAGCGGGTCCGATCGCAGGTCGCCAGCAGGTCGAGGCCCGAGACGAAGGGATAGGGGTGCGGGGCCAGCGCAGCCAGCTCGGCGCGCTCGCCCGCTCGACGGATGAAGCCGCCGCCGATCGAGTAGTACGTCTCCTCCCACACCGGCAGCGCGTCGTCGCCGACCCAGACGCTGAAGGTGAGGGCGTTCGGGTGCTCCGGCAGCCTCGTGCGCGGCTCGAAGGCGACGTCGTCGCGCGTCATCGCGAGTCGCTGCTCGCCGGCCAGCAGGATCGTCCCCTCGGCGTCGAGGCGCTGCCAGGCCCCGCGCACCAGCGCCGGGTCGCACGTCTCGGGGTCCAGGCCGGCGAGACCGGCGACCACCGCGTCGGGGGTGCCGTGGCCGATCCCGGTGGAGCCGAGCGAGCCGTAGAGGGTGCAGCCCACCCGGCTCACGCGGCCGAGGAGACCGGCGTCGCGGATCCGCTCGGCGAGGGCGAGGGCGGCGCGCATGGGTCCGACGGTGTGCGAGCTGGACGGGCCGATCCCCACGCTGAACAGGTCGAGGACGGAGACGTAGGCGCTCATCCGACGAGCGTACGCCCGTCCGCGGACGGTGGCAGGGCGGGCGCCCTCCCGGATACCCGCCCTTCTCCGGGTGCCGTGCGGGTCACTGTCCGCCGTCCACGACATCGCCGTGGCCGGGCCCACCCGGGCCGAGCGTGAGCGTCGCGCCGACCCCCACCGCGAGATGCCACTTCGGTACGCGACACGCCGCGGGAGGCGCGCACAAGTGGCATCTCGCGGAGAGGAGAGGAGAGGAGCGGAGCGAGTCAGCGCAGTGTCTTGCGCGCCGAGATCTGGCCGGTGTCGAAGCCGAGCAGGTGCAGGCCGCCGTGGAAGCGGGCGTGCTCGACCTTGATGCAGCGGTCCATCACGACGGTCAGGCCCTTCGACTCGCCGTACTCGGCCGCCTCCTGGTTCCAGATCCCCAGCTGCACCCAGACCGTGGGCGCGCCGACGGCGAGGACGTCGTCGATCACGGCGGGGATGTCGCTCGCCTTGCGGAACACGTCGACGATGTCGGGCACGACCGGGAGCTCGGCGAGGCTGCGGTACACCGGCTGCCCGAGGATCTCGGTGGCGTTCGGGTTCACGAAGTAGAGCTCGTAGTCGCTCGACTGCTGCAGGTAGGTGGCGACGAAGTAGGAGGAGCGGGCCGGATTCGGCGAGGCGCCGACGATCGCCACGGTCTTCGCGCGGCGGAGGATGTCGAGTCGCCTGCGGGCGTCGGGCCCGACCCAGGTGCGCTGCGAGCGCAGCATCTTCGCCAGCGGCGAGTTCGCCGGGACGGAGCAGCTGAGCCCGTTGGACAGCTGGACGACCGTGTCGGTGTCGGTGGTGCTCATGCTCAGACCTCCACGGCCGGGGTGTGCAGGGTGGTCGTCGTGTCCTCGGGCAGCTGGGTCGGGGCATCGGGGGTGCCGTGCGCCTCGACCGCGCGGGCGAGCGCCTGGTCGAGATCGTAGATGATGTCGTCCGCGTCCTCGATGCCGACGGAGAGCCGGACGAGGCCGGGGAGGACGCCCGCGTGCAGGAGCTGCTCCTCGGTGAGCTGGGCGTGGGTGGTCGACGCGGGGTGGATCACCAGTGTCTTCGCGTCGCCGATGTTGGCGAGGTGGCTGGCGAGGTCGACCGACTCGATGAAGGTCTGGCCGACGGCGCGGCCGCCCTTCACCACGAAGCTGAAGACCGAGCCCGGTCCCTTCGGCAGGTACTTCTGCGCGCGGTCGTGGTGCGGGTGCGCAGGGAGCCCGGCCCAGTAGACCGCCTCGATCCGGGGGTCGGCGTCGAGCCACTCGGCCACGCGGCGCGCGTTGTCGACGTGCGCCTGGATCCGGTACGGCAGCGTCTCGACGCCCTGGGCGAGCAGGAACGCGGAGTGCGGAGCGAGGACCGGCCCGATGTCGCGCAGCTGCTCCGCGCGCAGGCGCGTGAGGAAGCCGTACTCCCCGAAGTTGCCGTCCCACGACAGGTCTCCGTAGGAGGCGACCGGGTCGTGCAGCAGCGGGTACTTCTCGGGGGAGTAGTGGAAGCGCCCCGACTCGACGACGACGCCGCCGAGCGTGGTGCCGTGCCCGCCGAGGAACTTGGTGGCCGAGTGGATGACGATGTCGGCGCCCCACTCGATTGGGCGCACGAGGTAGGGAGTGGCCACCGTGGAGTCGATGACGAGCGGGATGCCGGCGGCGTGGGCGACCGCGGCGAGGCCCTCGATGTCCGCGATCTCGCCGGAGGGGTTCGCGATCGTCTCGGCGTAGAGCACCCTGGTCTTCTCGGTGATCGCCGCGGCGTAGTCGGCCGGGTCGCTCGAGCGGACGAAGGTGGTGTCCACTCCGAAGCGGCGGAGCGTGACGTCGAGCTGGGTGATCGATCCGCCGTAGAGGTTGGCGGAGGACACCACGTGGTCGCCCGCGCCGACGAGCGCCGCGAAGGTGATGAACTGCGCCGAGAGCCCGGAGGCCGTGGCGACGGCGCCGAGGCCGCCCTCGAGGCTCGCGACGCGCTCCTCGAAGGAGGCGACCGTGGGGTTCGACAGGCGCGAGTAGACGTTGCCGTACTTCTGCAGCGCGAAGCGGGCGGCGGCGTCGGAGGTGTCGTCGAAGACGAAGGCGCTGGTCTGGTAGATCGGCAGAGCGCGGGCGCCCGTCACCGCGTCGGGGATGTTGCCCGCGTGGATCGCACGCGTCTTGAAGCCGTACTCACGATCTGCCATGCGATCGACGCTAGCGGGAGCCGCCGACACCGCCGCACCGGAGCGACGCATCGCGTAACAGTGGGGCCGCTCAGAGCGCCAGGTGGACGGCGGCCAGCCCCATCGCCGCGATCGCCGCCCAGGACACCAGGGCGACGAGCAGCGCGCGCCACCCCGTCGTCACGAGCGCGCGCACCCGGACGGCGCTCCCGAGAGCGAAGAGCGCCGCGGCGAGGACCCAGGTCTGCGCGGTGTCCGCGGCGGCGAGCAGACCCTCCGGAAGGGGGAGGAGGGTGCGCAGCAGCACCGCGGCGAGGAACCCGATCACGAACAGCGGCACGATCTCGGGCCGCGTCCCGCCCTGCTCGCCGCTGCGCCTGGTGACCGCGGCCGCCACCGCCACCATCGGCGCCAGCATCACCACGCGGGTCAGCTTCACCACGACAGCGACGGCCAGCGCCGACGCTCCCGCCACCTGGGCCGTCGCCACGACCTGGCCCACGTCGTGGACCGAGGCGCCGACCCAGTGCCCGAACTGCAGGTCGGTGAGCCCGAGCGGCTGCTGCAGGGCGGGGAGCACCGCGATCGCGAGCGTGCCGCAGAGCGTCACCAGTGCGACCGGCGTCGCCTGCTCCTGCTCCTTCGCCCGGGTCGCTCCCGCCATCGCCCCGATCGCCGAGGCGCCGCAGATCGAGAATCCCGCCGCGAGCAGCAGCGGCTCCTGTCCGGGCAGCCGGAGCGCCCGGCCCAGCGCCCAGGTCAGGCCGAAGGTGGCCAGGACGATCCCGACGACGACCAGGATCGAGCCCCAGCCCAGCGCCGCGATGTCGATCAGCGAGAGCTTCAGCCCGAGCAGGACGATCCCGGTCCGCATCAGCGAGCGGGACGAGAACTTCAGGCCCGGCGCCAGCGCCCCGCTCAGCAGGGGGCGCGCCGTCGGCAGCTGCGCCACGAGGATCCCGAGCGCGACCGCCGCGGTCAGCATCGGCACCGCCGGAACCGCCGCGTGAAGGAGGGCCGCGAGCACCGCCGCGACCGCGCAGGCCGCGACTCCCGGGCCCAGCCGCTGGATCAGACCCATGAGGGCAGCCACATGTGAGCCTGCCAGAAGCTGAAGGAGGTCGGCGCGCCGATCCAGAGCGGCAGGAAGTAGGCCGTCAGCGCCGCCGCGGCCACCGCGAAGACGAGCACCACGAGGACGCCGCGGGTGCGCCGCCTCCGCTCGTCGCCCGGACTCCCGATCACGATCCCCGCCGTCAGCGCCAGCGCCAGCATCATGTAGGGCTCGAAGACGACGCAGTAGAACTGGAACACCGTGCGGTCCAGGTAGAGCAGCCACGGCAGGTAGCCCGCGACGATCCCCATCAGCACGAAGCCGGCGCGCCACTCCCGGTACCGAGCGAGCCGGTAGAGGAGGTAGACCAGCGCCAGGACCCCGGCGTACCAGATGAGCGGATTGGCGACGGAGGTGATCGCCTCGTCGCAGCGCGCGGCGGTGCAGCCGTCGACGCCCGTGGCCTGGTCGACGAAGTACATGCTCGTCGGCCGGAGCATCAGCAGCCACGTCAGCGGGTTCGCCTCGTAGGGGTGCGAGGCCCGCAGGTTGATCGAGTAGTCGTACATCTGCACGTGGTAGTGCCAGAGGCTCTGAGCCCAGTCCGGCACCCAGGCCAGAGCACCGGTCCAGGCGTTGCCGGGAGCCTCGGTGGCCCACTGCCGGGCCCATCCGCCGGAGGTGCGCAGCCAGCCCGTCCAGGTGACGAGGTAGGCGACCAGCGCGATCGGCACGACCAGGAGGAAGGTGACCGGTCCCTGCTTGAGGATCGCGCCGCTGCCCCAGAACGGCACGCCGGCGCGGCGCCGCATCAGAGCGTCGACGACGACCGCGTACACGCCGTAGGCCGCGAGGAAGTAGACGCCCGTCCACTTCACGCCCGCGGCGAGTCCGAAGAGCACGCCGGCCGCCAGCAGCCACGGCCGCCACCACAGGACCGGACCCCAGCTCGGCAGCGCACCCGCCGCCACCTTCCGCGCCAGCTGCAGCTCGGCCCAGCGCCGGTCGAGCAGCACCGCCGCGACGCCGCACAGTGCGACGAACATCAGGATCCCGTCCAGGAGCGAGACCCGCGACATCACGATCGCGTGGCCGTCGAGCGCGAGCATCAGGCCCGCGAAGGACGAGAGGAGGGTCGAGCGGAACAGGAGGCGGCCGATCACGATCACCAGCGCGACGGCGAGGATCCCCACGACGGCGGTCGAGACGCGCCAGCCGACGCTGTCGTCGGCGCCGAACACGCCCATGCCCAGCCCGATGATCCACTTGCCCAGCGGCGGATGGACTACGAAGGACGGCGCCCCCGTGAACGTGTCCACGTCGCCCGCCGCGAAGCCCGGGTCCGGGTTCTCCGGCCAGGCGCCCTCGAAGCCGAGGTTCCAGAGGGTCCAGGCGTCCTTGACGTAGAAGGTCTCGTCGAACACCAGCGAGCGCGGGTGGCCGAGGTTCCACAGCCGCAGGACCGCGGCCAGGGCGACCACCAGCAGCGGCAGTCCGAGCTCGTACAGCCGGCGGCGCGCGGGGGAGGCGACGAGCCGGGTGTGCAGGTCGTCGAACCAGGAGCCGCGCGGCACGTCCGGGAGGGGGGTGCGCTCGCGCGGGGCGGACGCCTCGGCGGGCTCCACCGGGACCGAGCGCGCCGATCCGGCCGCGTCCAGGAGCAGGTCGTCGAAGTCGCGCTGCGGTCGGTCCGTCACCCGGCCATGCTAACGGGGCGCCTCCTCCCGGGACGGCGGCGATCCGCGGCGGGAGGCCCCGGACCCGGCCTGGGAGACTGGCCGCATGATCATCCTCGCCGGCACTCCCATCGGAAACCTCGGCGACGCCTCCCGCCGGCTCGTGGAGGCGCTGTCCTCGGTCCGACACGTCGCCGCGGAGGACACGCGCGTGACCATCCAGCTGATGCGCGCCCTGGGCGTGGAGAACCGGCCCGCCCTCTACGCCCTGCACGACCACAACGAGCGCGAGCGCGCCGCCGAGCTGGTGGAGCTGGCCCGCGAGGAGGACCTGCTCGTGCTGAGCGACGCGGGCATGCCCACGGTCTCGGACCCGGGCTACCACCTGGTCGAGGCTGCGGTGGCGGCGGGAGTCGCGGTCACCGCGCTGCCCGGTCCCTCGGCGGTGCTGATGGCGCTCGCCGTGTCCGGGCTCCCGACGGACCGCTTCAGCTTCGAGGGGTTCCTGCCCCGCCGGCACGGAGAGCGGGTCTCGACCTTCCGGGCGCTCGCCGACGAGCGGCGCACCATGGTCTTCTTCGAGTCCCCGCACCGGATCGGCGACGCGCTCGCCGACCTGGTCGAGGCGATGGGCCCGGAGCGGCGCGCGGTCGTCTGCCGCGAGCTCACCAAGATGTTCGAGGAGGTCCGGCGCGGCACGGCGGCCGAGCTGGCCGAGTGGGCGGCCGACGGCCTGCGCGGCGAGATCTGCCTGGTCGTCGAGGGTGCCCCCGCGCGGGAGGCGTCCCTCGAGGACGCGCTGGCCGACGTGCTGGCCCGCGTCGAGGCCGGATCGCGGCTGAAGGAGGCGTCGGCCGAGGTCGCCGAGATCACCGGGCTCTCGCGTCGGGCGCTCTACGAGGCGGCGCTCGCCTCCCGCCGCGGCTGAGAGCTCCCTCCCCAGCGGCGGCGGCTTGCCCGTCGTCCACAGCCCCCGTCACGCGCCGGGAGCGGTGCCGCGCGGTGAATAGGATGGTCGCCATGTCCGACGGCGCCTCCTTCTACCTCACGACCCCCATCTTCTACGTGAACGACGTCCCGCACATCGGGCACGCGTACACCGAGGTCGCCGCCGACGTGCTCACCCGCTGGCACCGCCAGGCGGGCGACGACACCTGGCTGCTGACCGGCACCGACGAGCACGGCCAGAAGATCCTCCGCACCGCCACCGCCAACGGCACCACCCCCCAGGAGTGGGCCGACCGCCTCGTGAGGACCGCCTGGCAGCCGCTGCTCGAGACCATCGACATCGCCAACGACGACTTCATCCGCACCACGGACGCGCGGCACGAGGTCAACGTGCAGAAGTTCCTGCAGAAGCTGTACGACGAGGACGCGATCTACACCGGCGAGTACGAGGGCTACTACTGCGTGGGCTGCGAGGAGTACAAGCAGCTGTCCGACCTCGAGGAGGGCACCGGCGACTACGCCGGCCAGTACGTCTGCAAGATCCACTCGAAGCCGGTCGAGCTGCTGAAGGAGAAGAACTACTTCTTCAAGATGAGCGAGTACACCGAGCGGCTGCTCGCGCTCTACGAGGAGCGTCCCGACTTCGTCCAGCCCGAGTCGGCGCGCAACGAGGTCGTGAGCTTCGTCCGCCAGGGCCTGGCCGACCTGTCGATCTCCCGCTCCAGCTTCGACTGGGGAGTGAAGGTCCCGTGGGACGACTCGCACGTCGTCTACGTCTGGTTCGACGCGCTGCTCAACTACATCACCGCGGTCGGCTACGGCCAGGACGAGGCGGAGTTCGAGCGCCGCTGGCCCGCGACCCACATCGTCGGCAAGGACATCCTGCGGTTCCACGCGGTGATCTGGCCCGCCATGCTCATGGCCGCGGGCCTCGAGGTGCCCAAGCAGGTGTTCGGCCACGGCTGGCTGCTGGTCGGCGGCGAGAAGATGTCGAAGTCGAAGCTCACCGGCATCGCGCCCGAGCAGATCACGGACACCTTCGGCTCCGACGCCTTCCGCTACTACTTCCTCCGGGCCATCACCTTCGGCCAGGACGGCTCGTTCTCGTGGGAGGACCTGTCGGCGCGCTACCAGTCCGAGCTGGCGAACGGCTTCGGCAACCTCGCCTCGCGGGTCGTCGCGATGCTGCACCGCTACTACGACGGCGTCGTGCCCGCGCCCGGAGAGCTCACCGAGGCGGAGGAGCGCGTGCAGCGCACCGTCGCCGAGGCGGCAGCGTCGGCCGACCGGTCGATCGACGCGCTCGCGATCCACGACGCGATCACCGCCGTGTGGAGCATCGTCGAGGAGCTCAACGGCTACATCACCGAGCAGGAGCCGTGGGCACTGGCCAAGCGCGAGGAGCGGGAGCGCCTCGGCACGGTGCTCTACACGGCGACGGAGGGGCTCCGGGCCCTGGCCGTGCTGCTCTCGCCGGTCGTCCCGCGCGCGACGGCGTCCCTCTGGGAGGCGCTCGGCGTGACGGAGTCGCTGGGCGACCTGACCGCGCAGCCGATCCGCGAGGCGGGCCGGTGGGGAGTCCTCCCCGTCGGCACGACCGTCGGCACCCTCGTGGCGCTCTTCCCGCGCATCGAGGCTCCCGCGTCCTGACGGCCGCGCGTCGACCGGTGGACGGAGCAGCCGAGCGGCGCGGAGTCGCCGGCGGAGGACCCGCAGGAGAGTGCACGATGACCGCGATCCGAACGCGAGGCGCCGGGTGCGAGCGGCCCTCCGCTCCGTGGACGGCGGGGCGCTGATGACGCGCGAGGTCCTCGACGCTCTCGAGCAGGCGGCCGAGCTCACCCGGCGCCACGTCGGGCACCCCGAGCGCGCCGCCGCGCTCGCCCTGCGCCTGCACCGGGTGACCGCTCCGACCGAGCTCGTCTACACCCGGTTCCCGCCGACCCTCAGCCTGGTGCTGGCCGGCCGCAAGCGCTCGGTGGTCGGCGACTCCGACGAGCGGTGGGGCGCCGGCCGCTTCCTGATCACCCCCGTCGACCTGCCGGTGGTCGCGGCCGTCGTGGAGACCGGCGACCGCGGCGACTTCCTGTCGGCCAACTGGCATCTCGACCCGCTCGTGGTGGCCGAGATCGCGGCGCTCGCCCCCCGGACGGCCCCGCGGGCTCCCGCCCCGCGGATCGGCACGGTCACGGAGGAGATGGCCGACTCGCTGCGCCGACTCTTCCGCCTGCTCGACGCCCCCGCCGACATCCCGGTGCTGGCCCCCGCGATCACGCGCGAGCTCGTGCTGCGGCTGCTGCAGACGGACCAGGCGCCCCGGCTGCTGGCCGCGTCCAGCACCGTCCGCTCGGAGGCCGTCTCCCGCGCGGTCGAAGCGATGAGCGTGTCGCTCTCGCGCGGATGGACCCTCGGCGCGCTCGCCGCGGAGGCGGGCACCAGCGTGCCCACACTCACCCGCCGCTTCCGCGAGCTGACCGGGATGTCGCCGCTGGGCTACCTGCGGCGGCTCCGCCTCGGGGAGGCCAGGAGGCTGCTCCTGGTCCGGGGCGACACCGCCGCGCAGGCCGCGGCCGCGGTCGGCTACGCGAGCGCGTCGCACTTCGGGCGCGACTACCGCCGCGCCTACGAGACGACCCCGGCGGCCGACGCTGCGCTCCACCCCGGGCCGCTCGTCCAGATCCACTGAGCGGCGGGCGCTGTCGCGGGGACTCCGAGCGGCGCGTGCCGCGGCGTCAGACGCGGGCGCCGACGATGCCTCCGTCGACGTCGAGCGTCGTGCCGTGGACGTACGAGGCCTCGTCCGAGACGAGCCAGCGCACGGCCAGGGCGATCTCGTCCGGACGTCCGGGCCGGCCTGCGGGGGCGGTCGCGGTCATCTGCTCCAGGATCGCCGCGGCGTGCTCGTTTCCGGGCGTGAGGGTCGCGCCGGGTGCGACGGCGACCACGCGCACGCCGCTCGGGCCGTACTCGGCCGCCCACGCCCGCGTGAGGTGCTCCAGCGCCGCCTTGGTCGCGGGGTAGAGCGCGGTCCCGGGCGTGCCCACCCGTCCCATCCACGAGGTGATGTTGACGACGACTCCGCTCCCGCGCTCGGCCATGGCCGGGGCGATCGCCGCGACGAGCTGGTGCGGCACGCGGATGTTCGTGGTGAGGAGGGACTCGACGTCGGCGTCGCTGAGGTCGGCGGTCGGCCCCACCGGGAACACTCCGGCGTTGTTGACGAGGACGTCGATCCGCCCGTCGAGGAGGGTCAGCGCCCGGGCGGCGACGGCGCGGGTCTCCTCCGGCGTGCCCGCGAGGTCGGCGACGAGCGCGGAGGCGGTGCCCCCGTCGGCGCGGATGCCGCGGACGACGGACCCGGTCCGGTCGGGGTCGCGTCCGTGCACGAGGACGTGAGCGCCGGCTCCGGCGAGCCGGCGGGCGATGGCCGCGCCGATCCCGCTCGAGGATCCGGTGACGAGGGCGTGGCGCCCGGCGAGGGAGCCGGGTGCGGAGTGGGCGAGGAGCTCGGTGTCTGTCATGCCTCCAGCTTTCCGGCGGCGCGGGAGGCGGGCTGTCCCGATCCGATCGGGTGCTGACCCGATCCGCTCAGGGCGCCTCAGCGGCCGCCTCTCGGTCCTCGTCCGCCCGGGACTCCGGCCCCCGCGAGCCCTCCCGGTAGCCTGGAGCCCATGACCGACAGCCAGCACGTCCGCTCCCGCGAGGCCTCGTCCGGCCGCGACCTGACGTACCCGCCGCTGCCCGAGGCGCTCGTCGTCCCCGTCTACGACAACCACACGCACCTCGAGATCGCCGACGGCCTCGAACCGCTCGACCACCGCGAGCAGCTCGACCGGGCCTCTACGGTCGGCGTCCGCGGCGTCGTCCAGGTCGGCACCGACGTCGAGACGAGCCGCTGGTCGGCCGAGCAGGCGGCGAGCGAGCCGCGCATGCTGGCCGCCGTCGCGATCCACCCCAACGAGGCCCCCGAGCTGGAGCAGCGCGGCGAGCTCGACGCCGCCCTCGCCGTCATCGCCGAGCTGGCCGAGCAGCCGCGGGTGCGCGCCATCGGCGAGACCGGGCTCGACTTCTTCCGCACCGGCGAGAGCGGCCGCGCCGCGCAGTTCCGCTCCTTCGAGGAGCACATCCGGATCGCGAAGGAGCACGACCTCGCGCTGCAGATCCACGACCGCGACGCGCACCGCGAGGTCATCGACACCCTGCGCCGCGTCGGCGCCCCCGAGCGCACCGTCTTCCACTGCTTCTCCGGCGACGCCGAGATGGCGCGGATGTGCACGGACGAGGGCTGGTACCTCTCCTTCGCCGGCACCGTGACGTTCAAGAACGCCGAGCCGCTGCGGGAGGCGCTCGTCGCGACCCCGCGGCACCTCATCCTGGTCGAGACCGACGCGCCGTACCTCACTCCGTCGCCCTTCCGCGGCCGCCCGAACGCGCCCTACCTCCTCCCGCACACCCTGCGCTCGATGGCCGCGACCCTCGAGACCGACGTCGGCCACCTGGCCGCGACGATCGCCTCCAACACGGAGGCTGTGTACGGCGAGTGGGGTGGCGAGGTCGGCTCCGAGCCGACGGAGCCGGTCGGACCCCTCGCATGAGCGGCCGCCACGCCGCGGAGCCGACGGCCGCCGCGATCCCGCGCCTGCTGGGCCCGGCCGAGATCCGCGACCTCGCCGGCCTGCTCGACGTCACGCCGACCAAGAAGCTCGGCCAGAACTTCGTGCACGACGCCAACACGGTCCGCCGCATCGTCAAGCTCGCTCGGGTGCGCCCGGGGGAGACCGTCGTCGAGATCGGCCCCGGCCTCGGATCGCTGACCCTCGGTCTGCTCGAGGCGGGCGCGCAGGTCGTGGCGGTCGAGATCGACGGGCGCCTCGCCGAGCAGCTGCCGCGCACCGTCGAGCTGATGGCGCCGGGCTCCGATCTCGCGGTCGTGCACGCCGACGCGATGAAGGTGCTCGACCTGCCGGGGGAGCCGGTCCGGCTCGTCGCGAACCTCCCGTACAACATCTCGGTGCCCGTTCTCCTGCACTTCCTCGAGCACTTCGCCAGCATCCGGTCCGGAGTGGTCATGGTGCAGTCCGAGGTCGGGCACCGGCTCGCCGCCGGCCCCGGATCCAAGGTCTACGGCGGCCCGAGCGTCAAGGCGGCGTGGTTCGGCTCCTGGACGACCGGCGGCGCGGTCTCGCGTCAGATCTTCTGGCCGGTGCCGAACGTCGACAGCGTGCTCGTCGCGTTCGACCGCGGCGAGGAGCCCGGCGACGAGACCCTGCGCCGCGCCGTCTTCGCGGTCGTCGACGCGGCGTTCGCCCAGCGGAGGAAGATGCTCCGCCAGTCGCTCGCGACCCTCTTCGGCGACAGCGCCGCGGCGATCGTCGCGCTCGAGCGGGCCGGCGTCCCGCAGACCGCGCGCGGCGAGGAGCTGGACGTCGCCGCCTTCGTCCGCCTGGGCCGCGAGCTCGATCCGGCGCGGGTGCCCGTGCGCGGCGCGGCGGTACCCGACGGGTCGCCGGCGGAGACCGACGGGGACGACGCGGACGGCGACGGGGAGCCCGCCCCGGGTGCGGACGAGGGCGCCTCCGCCACCCTGTAGCGTGGAAGCATGGCCCACCGCGCGATGTCGAACCGGGTCCACGCGCGGGCGCCCGGCAAGATCAACGTGTTCCTCAAGGTCGGCGCCGTGCGCGACGACGGGTACCACGAGCTGGCCACCGCGTTCCAGTCGCTCTCGCTCTACGAGGACGTCTTCGCGGAGGAGGCGGCCGACTTCTCGGTCTCCTTCTCGGGCTCGATCGACACCTCCCGCCTGGCCGTCGACGGCTCGAACCTCGCGATCAAGGCGGCGCGGGCGCTCGCCCGGGCGACCGGCTACCGCGGCGGCGTGCACCTCGAGATCGAGAAGAACGTCCCCATCGCCGGCGGCATGGGCGGCGGCTCGGCCGACGCGGCCGCGACCCTCCTCGCCTGCGATGCACTCTGGGGCACGGCCTGCACGAGGGAGCAGCTGCTCGGCATCGCCGCGAGCCTGGGCGCCGACGTCCCCTTCTCCTTCACCGGCGGCACCGCGATCGGAGTCGGCCGCGGCGACGAGTTGAGCCCGGCGCTCGCCAAGGGCCGCTTCGAGTGGGTGCTGGTCCTCTCGGAGGAGGGCCTGTCGACCCCCGAGGTCTACAGCGAGCTCGACCGGCACCGCGAGCGCCACCTGCACGACTTCCGCCCGATCTCGGCGACCCCCGCCATCGATCCGAACGTTCTGCAGGCCCTCCGCGCCGGCGACGCCGCGATGCTCGCCGACGCGATGCACAACGACCTCCAGGCGCCGGCGCTGCACCTCCAGCCCGGACTCGCCCGCATCCTCGAGCTCGGCGAGGGCCGCGGAGCGCTCGGCGGCCTCGTCTCGGGGTCCGGTCCGACCGTGGCGTTCCTCGCTCCGGACGCCGATGCGGCGGCCGATCTGCAGCGCGAGCTGAGCTCCGCGCGGCTGAGCGCCGTGCGGGTGTCCGGCCCGGTCCACGGGGCGCGCCTGCTCTCGACCTAGTCGCGGAGGCGGTGCCTCCCGACCGGGTCGAGCGAGCCTCGCGCCCGGCCGCTCGGCGCGCTCCACAGACGGTCCGCAGAGAAGTTCCGACCTCGTGGCTTAGAGTGCCGCTCATGTCCCGCCGTGCCACCCTCTTCGCGATCCTCTCCGGGATCGTGGCCGCCGTCGTCGCCCTCGCGGCCGCCGAGGTCGTCGCGGTCTTCACCGGAGCCGGCGGAAGTCCGCTGGTCGCGGTCGGCGGCTTCGTCATCGACATCGTGCCCCCGGGCGTCAAGGACACGGTGATCGCGCTCTTCGGCACCGGCGACAAGCTGGTGCTCCTGGTCTCGATCGGCCTCGCGATCGCCCTGCTGGCCGTCGGCGCGGGAGTCCTCGAGTACCGCCGTCCGCCGTTCGGCGTGCTGCTGCTGGCCGTCGTCGCGGGCGCCGGTGCGCTCGCCGCCGTCAGCCGCGAGGGCGCCTCCGGGATCGACGCCGCGCCGAGCGTCGTGGGCATGGTGGCCGGCGCCGCCGTGCTCCGCTCGGCCTCCGTCCGCCTCCGCGGCTGGCAGGAGGAGCGCGAGAGCGACTCCCCGGACCGCCGGTCGTTCCTCCGCCTGGTCGGGATCGCCGGTGTCGCCGCGGTCGCCGTCGGCATCGGCGCCCGCTTCCTCACCTCCGCCTCCGCCGCCGTCACCGCCGTGCGCGAGGCCGTGTCCCTGCCGGCTCCCGCCTCGGCCGCCGCGCCGGTCCCGGCCGGCGCCGTGCTCGACGACATCGAGGGCATCAGCTCCTACGTCACCCCCAACGCCTCCTTCTACCGGATCGACACCGCGCTCTCGGTGCCCTCGGTCGAGCCCGCCGACTGGTCGCTGAAGATCACCGGCATGGTGGAGGAGGAGATCGAGATCACCTGGGACGAGCTGCTCGCGCTGCCGCTCGAGGAGCACCGGGTCACTCTCTCCTGCGTGTCGAACGAGGTCGGCGGCGACCTCATCGGCACCGCGCTCTGGCTGGGCTACCCGATCCGCGAGCTGCTGGCCCGGGCCCGCCCGACCGCCGGCGCCGACATGGTGCTCTCGCGGAGCATCGACGGCTTCACCGCCTCCAGCCCGCTCGACGTGCTGCAGGACGAGGACCGCGCGAGCCTGCTCGCCGTCGGGATGAACGGCGAGCCTCTCCCGGTCGAGCACGGCTTCCCGGTCCGGATGGTCGTCCCCGGCCTCTACGGCTACGTCTCGGCGACGAAGTGGGTCGTCGAGCTGAAGGTCACGACCTTCGCGGAGGACCTGGCGTACTGGTCGACGCGCGGCTGGACCGAGCGCGGGCCGATCAAGATCGAGTCGCGGATCGACGTGCCGCGCCAGGGCCAGCCCGTCGAGGCGGGGACGGTCGCCGTGGCAGGAGTCGCCTGGGCGCCGCACACCGGCGTCGCGAAGGTGGAGGTGCAGATCGACGGCGGCGCCTGGCAGGAGGCGCGCCTCGCCGAGCAGGTCACCGCGGACACCTGGATCCAGTGGGTCCTCGAGTGGGACGCGACGGTCGGCGACCACGTCGTGACCGTGCGCGCGACCGACGCGGACGGCACGGTGCAGACCACGGTCGAGCGACCGCCCGCCCCCGACGGCGCGACGGGTCTGCACCGCCGCTCGGTGTCCGTCTCGGAGCCGGCACCCGCGGGCTGAGGTCCGGGGGCCGCCACCCGGCAGCGCTGTGACAGCCCCGCGGCGGACCGCTCAGGCGGCACCGCCTAGGCTGGATCCCTATGGCACATCTGCTGGGCGCCGAGGCGCTGCGACTCGAGTACCCCACACGCGTGATCTTCGACGACGTCTCCCTGGGGATCGAGGAGGGCGACCGCATCGGGATCGTCGGACGCAACGGCGACGGCAAGTCGACCCTCCTGCGCCTGCTCGCGCAGCGCATCGAGCCCGACAGCGGCCGCGTCACGCACCGCCGCGGCGTCACGCTCGGGATGCTCGACCAGGCCGACACGGTCGACGAGGACCTCACCGTCGCCCAGGCCGTCGTCGGCGGGCTCCAGGAGCACGAGTGGGCCGGAGACGCGCGCACCCGCGACGTGATCGCCGGCCTGCTGCGCGACGTCCCCTGGGACGGCGTGGTCGGCTCCCTCTCGGGCGGCCAGCGCCGCCGGGTCGCCCTCGCGAAGCTGCTCGTCGGAGACTGGGACGTCGTCTTCCTCGACGAGCCCACCAACCACCTCGACGTCGAGGGCATCGCCTGGCTCGCCGAGCACCTCAAGCGCCGCTGGGCGGCGTCGTCGGGCGGGCTCGCGGTCGTCACCCACGACCGGTGGTTCCTCGACGAGATCTGCACCGCCACCTGGGAGGTGCACGACCGCCTCGTCGAGCCCTTCGAGGGCGGGTACGCGGCGTACATCCTGCAGCGCGTGGAGCGCGACCGGATGGCCTCGACGATGGAGGCGAAGCGCCAGAACCTGATGAAGAAGGAGCTGGCGTGGCTCCGGCGCGGCGCCCCCGCCCGCACGGCCAAGCCCAAGTTCCGGATCGACGCCGCGAACCAGCTGATCGAGGACGAGCCCCCGGTGCGCGACTCGGTCTCGCTCTCGCAGCTCGCCGTCTCGCGCCTGGGCAAGGACGTCGTCGACCTGCTCGACGTCACCGTCCGCTACGGCGAGCGGACCGTCCTCAACCGCATCGAGTGGCGGATCGCGCCGGGCGAGCGCACCGGCATCCTCGGCGTGAACGGGGCCGGCAAGTCGACCCTCCTCGGCCTGGTCGCGGGCAGCGTGGAGCCGACGAGCGGCCGGGTGAAGCGCGGCACCACCGTGCGCGTCGCGATCCTCGACCAGCAGCTGCGCGAGCTGACCGGTGTCCAGCACCAGCCCGTCCGCGAGATCATCGCGGAGCAGCGCACCAGCTACTCCATCGGCGGCAAGGAGATGACTCCGGGTCAGCTGCTCGAGCGCCTCGGCTTCTCGAGCGCGCAGCTGTCGACGCCGGTGAAGGACCTCTCGGGCGGTCAGCGCCGGAGGCTCCAGCTCCTGCTCATCCTGCTCAGCGAGCCCAACGTGCTGATCCTCGACGAGCCGACCAACGACCTCGACACCGACATGCTCGCCGCGATCGAGGACCTGCTCGACTCCTGGCCGGGAACCCTCCTCGTCGTCTCGCACGACCGGTACCTGCTCGAGCGCGTCACCGACCAGCAGTACGCCGTGATGGACGGCGCGTTCCGCCACCTGCCCGGCGGCGTCGAGCAGTACCTCGACCTGCGCCGCGCGCTCGAGAAGGGCGCGCCCGCGACCGCGTCCTCGGGCTCCTCCTCCGCCGCGCCTGCGTCGAGCGGACTCGCGGGGGCCGAGCGCCGCACCGCCGAGAAGGAGGTGTCGGCGATCGACCGTCGCCTGCACAAGCTCACCCAGCTGATGAAGACCGTCCACGAGAAGATGGCGACGCACGACCAGGACGACTACGACGGCATCCTGGCGCTGAACGCCTCGCTCCGCGCCTACGAGGACGAGACCGCCGAGCTCGAGCTGCGCTGGCTGGAGCTCTCGGAGCAGCTCGAGGGCTGACGCGGCTCTCCTCCGCCGCTCCCGCCACTGCCCCGGGCGCCCGGTCGTCGCCGGGCGGGCGGGCTCGCGGCGCCCGGCTCAGCCGAAGTCGAGGGAGAGCTTGCGGAGGAGCTGCGCCAGCCGCTCCTGCTGCGCGTGGGTGAGCGCGCCGAGCAGCTCCTGCTCCGCGTCGACCAGGCGGGTGATCGCCGCGTCGACCCGGGCGAGCCCCGACGGGGTCATCTGGACCAGCACGCCGCGCCCGTCGTTCGGGTCGTCGAGGCGCTCGACCAGGTCGCGCTCGACCAGCCGGTCGATGCGGTTGGTCATGGTGCCGCTGGTGACCATGGTCGCCTGGAGGAGCTGCTTGGGGCTCATCCGGTAGGGCGCGCCCGCGCGCCGCAGGGCCGAGAGCACGTCGAACTCCCACGTCTCGAGCTCCGACCGGCCGAAGGCGCTCCCGCGCGCGCGCTCGAGCTGCTTGGCCAGCCGGCGCATCCGCGAGAAGACCTGGAGCGGCGTGAAGTCGAGATCGGGCCGCTCCCGGACCCAGGCGTCGACGATCCCGTCGACCTCGTCATTCGCACTCACCCGTCCATTGTGGCGGCTGGGCGGCTCGGGGGACGCCGGGAGGCGGCCGGGGACCTCCCGGGCGGCCGTCGCCCGCCCGTGGGCGGCCGCCCGCGCCCGAGGCGGGGCCGGGGGCGCGGGGGTGGCAGGATGGACGGCGCGCGAGAGCGCGGTCCGCCATGGTGTAACGGCAGCACGGCAGCCTTTGGAGCTGTCCGGTCCAGGTTCGAATCCTGGTGGCGGAGCGGCACCAGGACGGTGCGCTCACGGAGGAGAACGCGAAGAACATGGCAGACAGCACGCTCGCCGTCGTGATCCTGGCGGCAGGCCAGGGCACCCGCATGAAGTCCCGCACCCCGAAGGTCCTGCACCGCCTCGCCGGGAGGCCGCTGCTCGGGCACGTGCTCGACACCGCCGCCTCGCTCGACGCGGCGCACGTCGTCACCGTGGTGCGCCACGAGCGCGAGCGGGTCGCCGAGGCCGTCCTCGAGCACACGCCCTCCGCACTGGTGGTCGACCAGGACGAGACGCCCGGCACCGGCCGCGCTGTCGAGCAGGGCCTCGCGGCGCTCCCGGAGTCCTTCGCCGGAACGGTCGTCGTTCTGAGCGCCGACGTCCCGCTGCTGGACGCACCGACCCTCCGCCGCCTGGTCGACGAGCACCTCGCCGCGGCGAACGCGCTCACCATGCTCTCCTGCGTGCTCGAGGACCCGACCGGCTTCGGCCGGATCGTCCGCGGCGGCGACGGAGCCTTCGCCTCCATCGTGGAGCAGAAGGACGCGAGCCCCGACGAGCTCGACCTCACCGAGATCAACGCCGGCGTCTACGCCTTCGACGCCGCCGCGCTCCGCTCGGTCATCGGCGCGATCGGCACCGAGAACGCCCAGCGGGAGAAGTACCTCACCGACGCCGCCGCCGCGCTCAAGGCCGCCGGCCGCGCGATCGAGGCCGTCCCCGTGCAGGACCGGTGGCTCGTGGCCGGGATCAACGACCGCGCCCAGCTCGCGGACGCGGCGCTCGAGCTCAACGCGCGCATCGTGCGCCGCTGGCAGCTCGAGGGCGTCACGATCCAGGACCCGGCGACGACCTGGATCGATGTGGACGCGGTCCTCGCCCCGGACGTCGAGATCCTCCCGGGCACGCAGATCAAGGGCCCGACCGTGATCGCCACCGGCGCGGTCATCGGCCCGGACACCACGCTCGACTCCTGCGAGGTCGGCGAGGACGCGGTCGTGAAGCGCTCCGACGCGACGCTCGCCGTGATCGGCGCGAAGGCCCAGGTCGGCCCGTTCTCGTTCCTCCGCCCCGGCACCGTGCTCGGCGCCCGCGGCAAGATCGGCACCTACGTCGAGACCAAGAACGCCGTCATCGGCGAGGGATCGAAGGTCCCGCACCTCTCCTACGTCGGCGACGCCGTCATCGGCGAGGAGTCGAACATCGGCGCCGGCTCGATCTTCGCCAACTACGACGGGGTGAGCAAGGCGTCCTCCGTCGTCGGCTCCCACGTGCGTGCGGGGTCGCACAACGTCTTCGTCGCCCCCGTTAGAATCGGTGACGGAGCGTACACGGGCGCCGGCACGGTCATCCGCAAGGACATCCCCGCCGGAGCCCTCGGGATCACCGTCGCTCCGCAGCGCAACATGGCCGGGTGGGTGCAGACCCACCGTCCGGGCACCGCGGCGGCCGACGCCGCCGAGGCGGCCCTGGCGTCGGATCCCACCGGATCCGACCAGGCGCCCACCGGAGGAAGCGGAGCACAGTGACCGGCATCACCGCCAGCAACAAGAAGAGCCTGGTCCTCGTCTCGGGGAGGGCGCATCCGGCACTGGCGGAAGCGGTCGCCGCCGAGCTCGGGACCGAGCTCGTCACGACCGAGGGGCGCACCTTCGCCAACGGCGAGCTCTACGTCCGCTACGGCGAGTCGGTCCGCGGAGGCGACGTGTTCGTCCTCCAGTCGCACACGTCCCCGATCAACGAGTGGCTGATGGAGCAGCTGATCATGGTCGACGCGCTCAAGCGCGCTTCCGCCAAGCGGATCACCGTGGTCGCGCCGTTCTACCCCTACGCGCGCCAGGACAAGAAGGGCCGCGGCCGCGAGCCGATCTCGGCCCGGCTCGTCGCCGACCTCTTCAAGGCGGCGGGAGCCGACCGGATCATGTCGGTCGACCTGCACGCGGCGCAGATCCAGGGCTTCTTCGACGGCCCCGTCGACCACCTCTTCGCGATGCCCGTGCTGCTCGAGCACTTCCGCGAGAAGCTCGACCCCTCGACCCTCACCATCGTCTCGCCCGACATGGGCCGCGTCCGCGTCGCCGACATCTGGAGCGACAAGCTCGGCGTCCCGCTGGCGATCATCCACAAGCGCCGCGACCCGAAGGTCGCCAACCAGGTGTCCGTGCACGAGATCGTCGGTGAGGTGAAGGGCCGCGTCTGCCTCCTCGTCGACGACCTCATCGACACCGGCCGTACCATCGCGAAGGCGGCCGAGGCGCTGAAGAAGGCGGGCGCGATCGGCGTGGTCGTCGCCGCCACCCACGCCGTCTTCTCGGACCCGGCGGTCGAGCTCCTGAGCTCCGAGTTCATCGACTCGGTCGTCGTCACCGACACTCTGCCGCTGCCGGAGGAGAAGACGTGGGACCGCCTGACGATCCTGCCCATCGCTCCGCTGCTGGCCCGCGCCATCCACGAGGTCTTCGACGACGGCTCCGTGACGTCGATGTTCGACGGCGACGCGTAGGACCCCGCGCCTCGAGGTGCGCCGTGCACGGCGCACCCGGGTCCCGCTCCGGCTCCACCGCCTAGGGTGAGGCCGTGCCCCAGCGTTCGGATGCGACCCTCGCCCTGGCGGCGGTCTTCCTGGTCTGGTCGCCGGCCGCCGCCGCGGCGGGCTGGTGGCTGCTCCTCGGGCTCGCCGTCGCCGCGGCCTCCGCGGCTCTGGGCGCCGTCGCCGACGCCGGGCGCACCGTCCACGACGGCCCCTCCTCGGAGTGGCTCGGGATCGTCGGCCGCGCGTTCGCCTCGGCCGCGCTGGCCCTGACCGCGGCCCAGTCGGTCCTCGGGGGAGCGGCCCGGCCCCTGGCCGTCCTGCTGCTCGTGGCCGTCGCGCTCTTCGGTCTGCGCGGCGGGCGCCTCCCCGCTCGCCCGGTCCTGCTCCTCGTCGGCGCTGTCGTGGTCCTGCTGGCCGCCGCCGCCGTGATCGTGCTGGTGTCCCCTCCGGACCCCGCGCCGTTCGACCCGCTGCGCGACGGAGGGCCGCTGGGAGCCGGCACCGCCGCGGCGCTGCTCCTGATCCTCCTGCCGACCTCCCGCTCCGGCGCGGTGACGGGTCTGCGACCCGCCCTGCTGCGCATCGGGATCGCCACGGCGGCCGCCGCCGCGCTCGGCACCGGTCTGCTCCTGGCGGCCGGTCCCGAGGTCCTCGCGGCCTCGGAGACCCCTCTCAGCGCCGTCACCCGCGGCACGCCCGCGTCAGGGCTCGTCGGGGCCGCCGCCGTGATCGCGGTCCTGCTCGCGCTCCTCGACCTCGGGAGGAGGGACGCGCGCGCCCTCGTCCGTCTCGCCGACGCAGGGGAGATCCCGGCGGTGCTCGCCACGAGGAACCGCAGGACCGGCGTGCCCGCGGCGGCTCAGCTCGTCCTCTGCCTGGTCGCCGTGCTCGCGGTCGTGATCCTCGACGCGGACGCGCTGCTCGCCTTCGCCGTGGCCGCCCTGCTGGTGGCGACCATCGTGCGGCGCCTCGACCACGGAGCGGCCGGGGCGAGCGGCCCGGCCCTCGCCTCGGCCGCGGTCTCGCTGCTGCTCCTGCTCGCCCTCCCGGCGGCCACGGCGGCCGCAGCGGCGGTGCTCCTGGCGGCACTCCTGATCGCGCGGGCGTTCCGGAGCTGAGGGGTCAGCCGGCCCGGGCGTCGAGCGCGCGCTCGGGGAGCCGGAGGGCCAGCGGATCGGCGCGCACCCGGTCGAGCCCGGCGCGGACCGCGCCGAGGGCGACGGCCCGGTCGCCCAGGGTCGAGGGCAGCAGTCGCGGCACCGGGGCGTGCACGTGGGACGCGAGGCGGTCGGACACCTCCGCGAGCAGGGGGCCGGCGGAGGAGGCGAGCGCTCCGCCGACGACGAGGAGCGAGACGTCGAGCAGGTTGACGAGGGCCGCCGCGATGCGGGTGAGGCGGTCGGCGAGGCGGTCGACCACCGCGACGGCGAGCGCGTCGCCGGCGAGCGCGGCGTCCAGGACCTGCTCGGCGCCCGGATGCTCGAACCGGTCGAGGAGGGAGGCCGGGCGATCGCGACGGGCGAGCTCCTCTCCGGCCCAGGTGCGGGCGAGCAGGGCCAGACCCTCGGCCGAGCCGACGCCCTCGACGAGGTCGAGGACGCGCATCTCGCCGGTGAGCCCGCGGGCACCGCGGAGGAGTGTCCCGCCGAGGACGACGCCGCCGCCGAGGCGCTCTCCGGACAGCAGGGCGAGGTAGTCGTCACAGCCGACGGCCGCGCCCCGCCAGCCCTCGGCGAGGGCGGCGAGGTTCGCGTCGTTGTCGACCACGGGCGACCAGCCGCGGGCGGAGAAGTGCTCGATCAGATCGGGGTTCATCGCCGCCCAGAAGCCGTTGGCGTCGGCGGGGGAGGCGCCGAGGGCGTCGACCGGGGCCGGGACGCCGAGCGTGACGGCCAGTACGGCGGAGTCGTCCACTCCGGCCTCACGGAGGGCGCGGTCGAGGACCCGCTCGATGTCGGCGCGGCGGCGCTCGTGCGGGAGGTCCTCGATCCGCTCGTGGTCGACAGGCTCGACCCGGCGCGCGACGGTGCCGCCGAGGAGGTCGGAGACGACGACGTCGATGCTGTGCTGCCCGGCGTCCACGCCGACGACGACCCCGGCCAGGCGGCGCAGGGCGTAGCGCCGGGCGGGCCTGCCCTTGACGTAGTCGCCGGCGGCGCGCTGGTTCTCCAGCTCCTCGAGCCAGCCGAGCTCGATCAGGTCGTCGCAGACGGCGATCACCGTCGACCGGGTGAGCCCCGTGGCGGCGATCAGGTCGGAGGCGGTGAACGGATCCCCGCTGAACGCGCCGTCCAGGACCTCGAGGGCGCTGCGTCGTCGCTGCGACGAGAAGGTGCTCTCGGCCATCGGCACACTCCCTCTTGACCCGGGCGGGATCGGCTGCAACAGTACATCCCGTATTAGATTCTGCCACTAGATTTAGTGGGAGAAGCAACTATTCCCTCGACACCCGGGAGACGACGACGTGCCCCCTCACACCCCTCCCGGCCTGAGCCGGCGATCGCTGCTCGCCGCAGCAGGCGCCGGCGCCGCCGCCCTCGGCCTCTCGGGCTGCGCATCGCCGTCCGGCTCCTCCGGCGTGACCGAGATCACCTTCTTCCAGTCCAAGCCCGAGGTCATCGGCTACTTCGACGAGGTCATCGAGCGCTTCCACGCCGCCCAGTCGCGCGTCCGGGTCGTCCACGACTTCTCCTCGAACCTGTCGGCCGGCTTCGTCCGCAGCAGCCCGCCCGACCTCGGCTGCCTCAACTACAACTTCGAGGTCGCCCGCTTCGTCGAGCGGGGTGCCCTGAGCGACCTGTCCGACATGCCGGAGGCCGCGCGGATCAACCCCGACCTCCAGCCCCTCATCGAGCAGACGGCCGCCTACCCCGGCCGCACCAGCGTCCTGCCGTACTCGCTGATGATGGCGGCGGTGCTCTACAACCGGGAGATCTTCGCCCAGCAGGGTCTGGCGGTGCCGACCACGTGGTCCGAGTTCGTCGCCGTCTGCGAGGCGCTCACCGCCGCGGGCATCACGCCGATCTACAGCACCTACAAGGATCCGTGGACGGTCTCGCAGGGCCTGTTCGACTACTCCGTCGGAGGCACGGTCGACCTCGAGGCGTTCTTCGGACGACTGAAGGAGCAGGGGGCCGACGTCGGCCCGGGCTCGCCCGTCTCGTTCGAGAAGGACTTCGCCGACCCGATGCAGCAGATGCTGCAGGTGGCGTCCTACTCCAACCCCAACGCGGCGAGCCGCGGCTACGGCGACGGCAACCTCGCCTTCTCCCGCGGCGAGGCGGCCATGTACTTCCAGGGGCCGTGGGCGCTCAGCGAGATCGCCAAGACCGCGCCCGAGCTCTCCGTCGGAGCGTTCCCCCTGCCGATGACGGAGGACCCGGACGAGCGCCGGGTCCGCGTGAACGTCGACCTCGCGCTGTGGATCCCCGAGGCCTCCCGCAAGAAGGAGGCCGCGCGCGAGTTCCTCTCCTTCCTGATGCAGCCGGAGATCATCGACGCCTACAACGCCGACAACAACGCCTTCGGAGTCACCACCGACGCCCCCGCCGTCGAGCAGCCCACCCTCGTCGAGCTCCAGGACTTCTACGACCGCGCCGCGTTCAGCCTCGGCGCCTCCCAGCTCGTGCCGCAGAACATCCCGCTGCAGAACTACGTGCAGGGCATGGTCCTCGGCTCCGACCCGGCCGCGACCCTCCGGACGATCGACGCCGACTGGGCGCGCATCGCCTTCCGCTCCTGATCCGACCCCTCTCAGAGACGAGACACCCATGGCCACCTCCACCCCTGTCCGGGCCCCGGAGCGCACCGCCGCGCCCCGCCGCCCGGTGGCGCGAGCACCGAAGCGGCACCGCTCGGACCGCACGTTCCTGCTCTACCTGCTGCCCGCGCTCGTGCTCTTCACGCTCGCGATCACGCTCCCCGCACTGATGGGGATCTTCTTCAGCTTCACCGACTCGATCGGCTTCGGCGACTGGCGGTTCATCGGGCTGACCAACTACGCCGCCCTCTTCTCCGACCCCGCGATCCTCGCCTCCTACGGCTTCACCGTCGGATTCGCGCTGGTGACCGTGCTCCTGGTGAACGTGGTCGCCTTCCTGCTCTCGATCGCGCTCACGGCGCAGATCCGGGGGAAGGTCGCCCTCCGCGCGGTGTTCGTGCTGCCGATGGTCGTCTCGGGCATCATCATCGCCTTCGTCTTCAACTTCCTCTTCTCGAACTCGCTGCCCGCGTTCGCCGAATCGGTCGGAGCGACGCCGCTCGCGAGCAGCATGCTCGCGGACCCCGACCTCGCCTGGATCGCGATCGTCGTCGTGACCGCGTGGCAGGCCGTCCCCTCCGCGCTGCTGATCTACATCGCCGGAGTGCTCTCCATCCCCGGCGACGTCTACGAAGCGGCCGCCCTCGACGGCGCCTCCGCCTGGGGGCAGCTGCGCTCGATCACGCTGCCGCTGGTCGCCGGCTACGTGCTGATCAACCTCGTCATCGGCTTCAAGAACTTCCTCAACGCCTACGACATCATCGTCGGCCTGACGGACGGCGGACCAGGCACCTCCACCCGCAGCGTCGCGATGACGATCTTCTCCGGCTTCACCAGCGGCGACTACGCCTACCAGATGGCCAACGCCACGATCTTCTTCCTCATCGCGCTCGTGATCGCGCTCGTGCAGCTGCGCGTCTCGCGCGGAAAGGCGGCCTTCTGATGACCAGCCAGGTCCCCCTCGCCCCCTCCCTCCCGGGCACCCGCCCGGCCGTCGACGCCGACGCGCGACGACCCGGCCGCCGCCGACGCCGCTCCGCGCTCCTGCTGAGCCTCCTCCTCGCGGTCTGCGCCCTCTCGGTGATCGCACCCCTCTGGGTGACCGTGACGATGGCGTTCAAGACCACCGCCCAGGCGGTCGACGGGAACGCCTTCTCGCTGCCGGCGCCCTTCTCGGTCGACGGCTTCGTGCAGGCCTGGAACCTCACCGACTTCCCGCGCGGCTTCGCGATCTCGGTCCTCGTCTCGGCGATCACGGTCGGCGGCACCATCGTCCTCGCCGCGCTCGCCGCCTACGCGATCTCCCGCAACTGGCACCGCCGCTTCTACCGCTGGTCGTTCTTCTACCTGCTCGCGGCGATGTTCCTGCCGTTCCCGGTGCTCGCCCTCTCGCAGGTGTCCCTCACCGGCCTCGCCGGACTCGACAACCCGATCGGCGTCGCGATCCTGCACATCATGTTCCAGCTCTCGTTCAGCGTGATGCTGTTCACAGCGTTCCTCCGCTCCCTCCCCGAAGAGCTGGAGGAGAGCGCCCGCCTCGACGGAGCGACCACCAACCAGGTCTTCTGGCGACTGGTGTTCCCCCTGCTGGCACCGATGAGCGCCACCGTCGGCATCTTCGCCTTCCTCGCCTCCTGGAACGACTTCATGATGCCGTCACTGATCACCTCGGACCCGTCGCTCCAGACGCTCCCCGTGCTGCAGAAGATCTTCCAGACCCAGTTCAGCAACGACTACAACGTCGCCTTCGCGTCCTACCTGATGGCCATGGCGCCGGCGATCATCGTCTACCTGTTCACGCAGCGATGGGTCATGTCCGGCGTCACCCAAGGCGCCATCAAATAGGCCCGCGGGCCTCGGGGAGGCGATCTGCGGCGTTGTCGTCGGTTGCGATACCGCTGGTATCGCGCCCTCCTCCGCCTTGCAGCTCACCACCCCGAGACCCGCGGGCGGGTGCTGGCGGAGGGGGCGGGGGCGCCGCGCTTCGCGCGAGCGGGGCGGAGGGGGTGGGGGCGCCGCGCTGCGCGCGAGCGGGGGCGAGGGGATGAAGGGGCGCCGCGTTGCGCGGGGGCGGGGGACAGAGACGGCACGACAGGACGGGCACGGCCGCGGGGCGGGCGTGTGATGAGAAGGAGAGAGAAGGATGACGGAGACACTGGTGACGAGGGTGCGGACGACGGACGATGCGCTGTGGTGGCGGCAGGCGGCGGTGTACCAGATCTACCCGCGGAGCTTCGCGGACGCGAACGGGGACGGGATCGGCGATCTCGCGGGGATCATCGAGCGGATCCCGTACCTGCGGGAGCTCGGGATCGACGCGGTGTGGCTGAGCCCGTTCTACCCGTCGGCACTCGCCGACGGCGGGTACGACGTGGCCGACTACCGCGACGTCGACCCGCGGATCGGCACGCTCGCCGAGTTCGACGAGATGACGGCCCGCCTGCACGACGCGGGGATCCGGGTGGTGGTCGACATCGTGCCGAACCACTCCTCCGACCTGCACCCCTGGTTCCAGGAGGCGCTCGCCTCCCCGAAGGGCTCGCCCGAACGCGAGCGCTACGTGTTCCGCGACGGGCTCGGCGCCGACGGCTCGGAGCCGCCGAGCGACTGGGAGTCCGTCTTCGGCGGATCGGCCTGGGAGCCGGTCGGCGACGGGCAGTGGTACCTGCACCTGTTCGCCCGGGAGCAGCCCGACTGGAACTGGGCGAACCGCGAGATCCGCGACGACTTCCTCCGCACCCTCGCTTTCTGGGCCGACCGCGGCGTGGACGGCTTCCGGATCGACGTGGCGCACTCCCTGGTGAAGGACCTGACGCTCCCGCTCGCCCTCGCGGCGGAGATCGAGGGGCAGCGCACCGACGGATCGCACCCCTTCTGGGACCGCGACGAGGTGCACGAGGTCTACGCCGAGTGGCGCGCCCTCTTCGACTCCTACGACCCGCCCCGCACCGCGGTGGCGGAGGCGTGGGTCGACGCCTCGCGCCGCGCCCGCTACGCGAGCCCGGAGGGACTCGGCCAGGCGTTCAACTTCGACCTGCTCGAGGCCGACCTCGACGCGGAGGAGTTCCGCCGGCTGATCACCTCCAACCTCGAGCTCGCCGCGGAGTCCGGCTCGTCGACCACCTGGGTGCTCTCGAACCACGACGTGGTCCGGCACGCGACGCGCTACGGACTTCCGCCCCGCCGCGGCGCCGGCACCGCCCCGGCCAGGCAGTGGCTGCTGAGCGCAGGAGCGGAGCCGGTCCTCGACCGCGAGAGGGGCCTGCGACGCGCCCGCGCGGCGACCCTGCTCCTGCTGGCTCTGCCCGGCTCCGCCTACCTCTACCAGGGCGAGGAGCTGGGCCTGCACGAGGTCGCCGGGATCCGCAACGCCGACCGGCAGGACCCGACCTTCTTCCGCAGCGGCGGCGTCGACGTCGGCCGCGACGGCTGCCGCGTCCCGCTGCCGTGGGAGTCCACCGGGACCTCGCTGGGCTTCGGCCCGGGCGGCGCGCACCTGCCCCAGCCCGCATGGTTCGCCGACTCCTCCGTGGAGGCGGAGGAGCTGTCCGAGGGCTCGACGCTCGCGCTCTACCGCCGGGCGCTGGCGCTCCGGCAGGAGCTGCAGACGGAGGAGCACCTGGAATGGCGGGGGGACGGGGCCGACGTCGTCGACTTCAGCCGCCCGAACGGCTGGCGCTCCGTGACCAACCTCGGGGCGGAGCCGGTCGAGCTGCCCGAGGGCGAGCTGCTGCTCGCGAGCGTCCCGATGGCGGGCCGCCTGCTCCCGCCGGACGCCACCGCCTGGCTCCGCTGACGACAGGGGGCCTGGAACGAGGAAGGCGCCCCCGCCCGTGGGATCCGTGGATCCTGCGGGAGGGGGCGCCTTCCTCGTGCGACGCGGGTCAGTGCGTGGAGGGGTCCTGCTCGACCTCGGTGCGGTCGCCGGACCACAGCGTGTGGAAGGTGCCCTCCTTGTCGACGCGCTTGTAGGTGTGCGCTCCGAAGAAGTCGCGCTGGCCCTGCACGAGAGCGGCCGGGAGGCGCTTCGAGGCGAGCGAGTCGTAGTACGACAGCGCGGCGCCGAAGCCGGGGATCGGCACGCCCGAGAGCGCGGCGGTCGAGACGATGCGGCGCCAGGCGGCCTCGCCGTTCGCGACGGCCTCGGCGAAGTACGGGTCCTCGAGGAGGGTCGTGATGCCGGCGTTCTCGTCGTAGGCGTCGACGATGCGGTTGAGGAACTGGGCGCGGATGATGCAGCCCGCGCGCCAGATCTTGGCGACCGCTCCCTTGTCGATCTCCCAGCCGTACTTCTCGGCTCCGGCGATGATCGCGTCGAAGCCCTGCGAATAGGCGACGACCTTGGAGGCGTAGAGCGCGGCGCGCACGTCGTCCTCGAAGCCCTCGTACTTCTCGACCGGGGTCGGGCGCGAGGTGACGCGGGCCTGCACGGCCTCGCGCTGCTCGGGGTGGGAGGACACGGCACGGGCGAAGACGGCCTCGGCGATGCCGCCGACGGGGACGCCGAGGTCGAGCGCGTTCTGCACGGTCCAGACGCCGGTGCCCTTCGAGCCGGCCTGGTCGAGGACGACGTCGATGAAGGGGTTCCCGGTGTCGGCGTCGACCTGGCGGAGCACCTCGGCGGTGATCTCGATGAGGTACGACTCGAGGTCCCCCTTGTTCCAGGCGTCGAAGACCTCGGCGATCGCGGCGGGCTCGTGTCCGCCGACGGTGCGGAGCAGGTCGTACGCCTCGGCGATGAGCTGCATGTCGGCGTACTCGATGCCGTTGTGGATCATCTTGACGAAGTGGCCGGCGCCGTCGGTGCCGATATGGGTGACGCAGGGCTCGCCCTCGGCGACCGCGGCGATCGACGAGAGGATCGGGCCGAGGGTCTTGTAGGACTCGACCGAGCCCCCGGGCATGATCGACGGGCCCTTGAGCGCGCCCTCCTCGCCGCCGGAGATGCCGGTGCCGACGAAGTGGATGCCGGTCTCGCGGACGGCCTTCTCGCGGCGGATGGTGTCGGTGAAGAGCGCGTTGCCGCCGTCGACGATGATGTCGCCGGGCTCGAAGACCTTCGTCAGCTGCTCGATCACGGCGTCGGTGCCGCGGCCGGCCTGGACCATGATGATCGCGGTGCGCGGGGTGGCGAGCGAGGCGGCGAAGTCCTCGATGGTCTCGGAGGCGACGAAGCCCGCCTCCGGGTGCTCCGTGATGAGGGTCTCGGTGCGTCCGTAGGAGCGGTTGAACACCGCGACCGTGTTGCCCTCGCGGCTGGCGAGGTTGCGGGCGAGGTTCGAGCCCATCACCGCCAGACCGACGACTCCGATGTTGGCTGTGGCGGTGGGCTTGTCAGACACGGTTCTCCTCGACGTTCGCGTTCAGGGGCGAGCCCAGGCTATCGCCGGGGCGCCGCCGGGAGCCCGGGTCGGAGCCGTCTCCCGGCTGCACATCGGTCGCCCGGCGCGCGCACGCTCTTGCGCGCTGCCACGGCGCGTCCGGGGAGCCGGTCAGGCGCCGTGCCCGAGGGGGACGCGCTCCGAGGGGATCGGCGGCGGCGGGGGAGTGCCGTCGCCGAACGGGCGGCCGCCGAGCTCCTCGCGGCGCGAGGGGACGAGCCAGCCGGAGAGGTCCGGGCCCTTGGGGACGACGCCGGTCGGATTGATGTCCCGCTGCACCTCGTAGTAGTGCGACTTGATGTGGGCGAAGTCGATCGTGTCGCCGAACCCCGGGGTGGCGAACAGGTCGCGCGCGTAGCCCCAGAGCGCGGGCATCGCCGACAGCAGGTTCCGGTTCGCCTTGAAGTGGCTGTAGTAGACGGCGTCGAAGCGGGCGAGCGTCGTGAAGAGCCGCACGTCCGCCTCGGTGATGGTGTCGCCGACCAGGTAGCGGCGGGTGCTCAGCCGCTCCTCCAGCCAGTCCAGCCGCGCCCAGAGGCGGTCGTAGGCCCGGTCGTAGGAGCGCTGCGACCCGGCGAAGCCGCACTTGTAGACGCCGTTGTTCACGTCGTGGAAGACCAGCTCGGCGATCTCGTCGATCTCCTCGCGGTGCTCCTCGGGATAGAGGTCGGGAGCGCCGTCGCGGTGGAACGCGGTCCACTCGGTGGAGAAGTCGAGCGTCATCACCGGGTAGTCGTTGGTGACGACCTGGCCGCTCGGGATGTCCACGAGGGCCGGGACGGTGATCCCGCGCGGGTAGTCGGGGAACCGGGCGAAGAACGCGTCCTGGAGGCGGGGGATGCCCAGCACCGGGTCGACGCCGCCCGGGTCGAGGTCGAAGGTCCAGCTGCGCTTGTCGTGGGTCGGCCCGCAGATGCCCATCGAGAGGGCGTCCTCGAGTCCGAGCAGGCGGCGCACGATCACGGCGCGGTTCGCCCACGGGCAGGCGCGGGACACCACGAGGCGGTAGCGCCCCGCCTCCACCGGGTACCCGTCGCGGCCGTCGGCGGTGATCCGCGTCGGGATGTAGTTCGTGTCGCGGTGGAAGCCGTTCTTCTCGACGTAGGAGCCGAAGTCGTCGCTCGTCATACCCGCACGGTAGGCGGTCCGCCTGGACGTCCGGCGGCGGGAGCGCCTGCTGGCGGGCGGCCGCGATGCCGGGTAGGATCGGCAGCTGAACTTCGGCGAGGGATGCACGTGCATCCGTGATCGACGCGGTGGAAGCAGGCGAGGCCCCCACGGGGCGCCACGGACTTCTCCTCACGCTGACATGCGTTCGAGTCGACAAACCGTCCGTGGCCGCAGGCCACGACCCGATCCGGTGGCGTGCGCGCCGCCCAAGGAGAACATCATGGCTGAACTGACCAACAAGGTCGTCGTCGAGGTCCGCACCTCGTTCGGCAAGGGCGCCGCCCGCAAGATCCGCGCGCAGGACAAGATCCCCGCGGTCCTCTACGGCCACGGCACCGAGCCCCAGCACCTCACCCTCCCGGGCCACCAGGTGCTCCTGCTCACCCGCAAGGCGAACGCGATCCTCGAGCTCGACATCGAGGGCGCCGCGCAGACGACGCTGGTGAAGGACATCCAGCGCGACCCGGTGCGCCAGATCATCGAGCACATCGACCTCGTCGTCATCAACAAGGGCGAGAAGGTCGAGGTGGACATCCCCGTGCACGTCGAGGGCGACGCCGCTCCCGGCACCCTCGTCTCGATCGAGTCGAACACCCTCTCGCTCGAGGTCGACGCCACCCGCATCCCGCAGAACATCGTCGTCTCCGTCGAGGGCCTCGAGGCCGGCACGCAGATCACCGCCGCCGACGTCACGCTCCCCGAGGGCGCCACGCTGGTCACCGATGCCGAGGTGCTCATCGTCAACGTCACCGCCGAGGTCGAGCAGGACCTGGGCGAGGACGACGAGACCCCGGCCTCGGGCGACGTCGTCGCCGAGACCGCGGAGTAGTCCGCGCCACCCCGGGAACGGGCCCGCTCGCAGCCGCGGCGGGCCCGTTCCGCGTCCGGCGGGGGAGTCCCTCCGCCGCCCCCGAGGAAGAGGAACGACATGGGTGACACCTGGCTGGTCGTCGGACTGGGCAACCCGGGCGCGCAGTACGCGCGCAACCGGCACAACGTCGGCCAGATGGTGCTCGACGAGCTCGCGACGCGCATCGGCGGCTCGTTCCGCCGGCACAACCGCGCCAACGCCGTGGTCGCCGAGGGGTTCCTCCGCCCGGGAGGGCCGAAGCTCGTGCTGGGCAGGCCCAACAGCTTCATGAACCTCTCCGGCGGGCCGACTGCGCAGCTGCTCGACTTCTACTCGATCGAGCCGGCGCACCTGATCGTCGTGCACGACGAGCTCGACATCCCGTTCGACACCCTGCGCCTCAAGCAGGGCGGCGGTCACGGAGGGCACAACGGCATCCGCGACATCCTCGCGGCGACCGGAGGAGCCGAGTTCCTGCGCGTGCGGGTCGGCATCGGCCGCCCGCCGGGCCGCCAGCAGGCCGCCGACTTCGTGCTGAAGGACTTCGCCGGCCCGGAGCGCGAGGCGCTCCCGATCCTGGTCTCGGACGCCGCCGACGCCGTCGAGCTCATCGCCGACTCCGGCCTCTCCGCCGCCCAGCTGAAGTTCCACACCAGCGCCTGACCCCTCCACTGAGGGAACCCTGAACCGTCGAGGGAGCCCGCAGTTCCAGGTTCCCTCGACGGTTCAGGGTTCCCTCGGCGGTCGGTGCGCGGGGCGGCCGTAAACTGGACCGGTGCCCCTCAACGAGATCATCTCGGCGCTGTCGCGCGCCTCCACGTTCGACGATGCTCTCGCGTACGCGGTGCGGGACGCCGACTTCTCGGTGGCCGACGGCCTCCGGGTCCCCCTGCTCGCGGGCCTGATCGAGAGGCGCGCGGAGGCGGGGCGTCCGCAGGCGGCGCTGGTGGTCACGGCCACGGGCCGCGACTCCGAGAACGTGCGCGCCTCCCTCGGCTGCATGCTGCCGGACGCGGACGTCGTCGAGTTCCCCGCGTGGGAGACGCTGCCGCACGAGCGCCTCAGCCCGAGCGCCGAGATCGTGGGGCGGCGCCTGGACGCGCTGCGGCGGATGAAGCAGTGGTCGGGCGAGCGGCCCCTCGTGGTGGTCGCCTCCGTGCGTGCGGCACTGCAGCCGGTCGCCGACAACCTCGCCGACATCGAGCCGATCCGACTCGTGAAGGGCGCCCGCGGCTACGACCTCGGCCGCATCTCGGCCGAGCTGGTCGATCTGGCGTACGCCCGGGTCGACATGGTCACGCGCCGCGGCGAGTTCGCCGTGCGCGGCGGCATCCTCGACGTCTTCCCCGCGGTGGCCGAGCACCCGAGCCGGGTGGACTTCTTCGGCGACGAGGTCGACTCCATCCGCGGCTTCTCCGTGGCCGATCAGCGCTCGCTCCCGGGCGAGGCCGACTCGGTGGTCCTCCCGCCGAGCCGCGAGCTGCTGCTGGTGCCCGCGGTGCGGCAGCGGGCGCGCGAGATGCTGCACGAGTTCCCGAGCCTGTCGGCGATGCTCGCCAAGATCGCCGAGGGCATCCCGGTCGAGGGGATGGAGTCGCTCGCCCCCGCGCTGCTGGAGCGGCTGGTCCCGATCTCGCACTACCTCCCCGAGGGGGCGGCCGTCGCGGTCCTCGCCCCCGAGCGCGTGGCGACGCGGGCGATCAGCCTCGCCGAGACGAACCGCGAGTTCCTCCAGGCGGCCTGGAGCGCGGCGACCGCCGGCGCCGAGGCCCCCATCGACCTCGCCTCGGGCGAGTTCATCTCGCTCGGCGCGCTCCGCGACTCCGTGAAGCTCAGCGCCCCGGGCGCCGACGCTCCCGACCACCCGTGGTGGACGATGAGCACGTTCCGCCAGGGCCCCGCCGCGGGCGAGGCCGAGGTGCTGCCGGAGGAGCTCGGTATCGACGAGATCCTCGCCGTCCGCGTGGAGGGCGAGCCGGTCCCCGGCTTCGGAGCGAGCGTCGAGGGCGCCCTCGCCCACGTCCGCGCGCGCCTGGCCGACGGCTGGACCGTGGTCCTGACCGCGCCCGGCACCGGCACGGTGGAGCGCACCGACCAGGTGCTCGCCGAGCACGAGGTCGCCGCCCGCATCGTCGCCGACCTGCCCGCCGGGCTCGAGACGGGCCTCGCCTACGTGGTCCAGGCCTCCGTCGACCACGGCTTCGAGGTGGAGGAGGCGAAGCTCGCGCTGCTCACCGACACGGAGTTCTACGGCCGCACCGTCGGCTACGACTCCCGGGCGGTCAAGAAGCTCGCGTCGCGCCGCAAGAACGTCGTCGACCCGCTGCAGCTCACCCCCGGCGACTTCGTGGTGCACGCCACCCACGGCATCGGCCGGTTCGTGGAGCTCTCGCAGCGCGAGGTCTCCAGCGGAGGCCGCAACGCGATCAAGACCCGGCGCGAGTACCTGGTGCTCGAGTACGCCCCCAGCAAGCGCGGCTTCCCCGGCGACAAGCTGCTCGTCCCCACGGACCAGCTCGACCTGCTCTCGCGCTACGTCGGGGGCGAGGCTCCGGCGCTGAGCAAGATGGGCGGGAGCGACTGGGCGCAGGCCAAGAGCAAGGCCCGCCGGGCGGTCCGCGACATCGCGGTCGAGCTCGTGAAGCTCTACTCCGCCCGGATGGCCTCCCGCGGGCACGCGTTCCCGCCGGACACTCCCTGGCAGCGCGAGCTGGAGGAGGCGTTCCCGTTCGCCGAGACCCCCGACCAGCTCACTGTCATCGACGAGGTCAAGGCCGACATGGAGCGGCCGATCCCGATGGACCGCCTGCTCTCGGGCGACGTCGGCTTCGGCAAGACCGAGGTCGCCGTGCGCGCCGCGTTCAAGGCGATCCAGGACGGCAAGCAGGTCGCGATGCTCGTGCCGACGACGCTGCTCGTCCGCCAGCACCTCGAGACGTTCCAGGAGCGCTTCGCCGGCTTCCCCGTCCACCTCCGGGCGCTCAGCCGGTTCCAGAGCGCGAAGGAGTCGAAGGAGACGATCGAGGGCCTGGCCGACGGCACCGTCGACATGGTCATCGCGACCCACCGGCTCCTCAGCGACAACATCGTCTTCAAGGACCTGGGCCTGCTCGTGATCGACGAGGAGCAGCGCTTCGGCGTCGAGCACAAGGACAAGCTCAAGGCGCTGAAGAAGAACGTCGACATCCTCTCGATGAGCGCCACGCCCATCCCGCGCACACTCGAGATGGCGGTGACCGGCATCCGCGAGATGTCGACCCTCGCGACCCCGCCGGAGGAGCGCCACCCGATCCTCACCTTCGTCGGCCCCTACTCCGAGAAGCAGGTCTCGGCCGCGATCCGCCGCGAGCTCCTGCGCGAGGGACAGGTGTTCTTCGTGCACAACCGCGTCTCGACGATCAACCGCGTCGCCTCGCAGCTCGCCGAGCTGGTGCCCGAGGCGCGCATCGCGGTCGCGCACGGCAAGCTCAGCGAGTCGCAGCTCGAGCGGATCATCGTCGACTTCTGGGAGCGCAAGTTCGACGTCCTCGTGTCGACGACCATCGTCGAGACCGGCCTCGACATCCCGAACGCCAACACGCTGATCGTCGACCGCGCCGACAAGTACGGGCTCTCGCAGCTGCACCAGCTGCGCGGGCGGGTCGGCCGCGGCCGCGAGCGCGCCTACGCCTACCTCCTCTACGACGAGACGAAGCCGCTGAGCGAGACCGCGCACGACCGGCTGCAGACCCTGGCCGCCAACTCGGACCTCGGCGGCGGCATGCAGATCGCGCTGAAGGACCTCGAGATCCGCGGCGCGGGCAACCTCCTCGGCGGCGAGCAGTCCGGGCACATCCAGGGCGTGGGCTTCGACCTGTACCTGCGGATGATCGGCGAGGCCGTCGACACCTTCCGCGGCGAGGTCGCCGAGGGGCAGACGGAGCTGCGGCTCGAGCTGCCCGTCGACGCGCGCATCCCGGAGGAGTACGTCGACAGCGAGCGTCTGCGCCTGGAGGCGTACCAGAAGCTGTCGGCCGCGTCCTCGCCGACGGCGAAGGAGGGGAGCATCGACCTCGTGGTCGAGGAGCTGACCGACCGCTACGGCGAGCTGCCCGAGGCGGTCGAGAACCTCATCCTGGTGTCGCGGCTGCGCATGCGCGCGCAGAAGGCGGGCCTCAGCGACGTGGTCGCGATGGGCTCGAACGTCCGCGTTACTCCCGCGCACCTGCCGGACTCGATCCAGGTGCGCCTGCGCCGGATGTACCCGACCGCGAAGTACCTGCAGCAGGCCGACGCGGTCGTGGTGCCGATGCCCGTGCTCGACGGCGTCCCGCTCGGCGACCGGGCGCTCATCCAGTGGGTCGCGTCGCTCCTGGACGCGCTGTTCCCGGAGCCGGTCACGGTCTGAGGTCCTCGGGGCGGCGCTCCCCGGTGGCGCGCCGCTCCGGTCGCCCTGCTCCGGTGGCCGGCGCCGCCGTGGGAGGGCCCGCTGGCAGGATGGAGGGCATGCCGCTCCTCGCCGCCCGACGTCCCCGCGAGCCGGAGCCGCTCGCCGGCCCGCTGGTCGCCGTCCGCGGTGTCGCGGTGCGCGCCTCGGGGGTCGAGCTGCTCGCCCCGTGCTCGCTCGAGGTGGAGGCGGGCGAACGCGTCGCGGTGACGGGCCGCAACGGCACCGGCAAGACCACGCTCCTGCGGGTGATCGCCGGCCTCACCACTCCGAGCGAGGGAGTCGTGACGGTGGCCGGGCGCGCCCCGGAGGAGCGCTCCGGCGCCCACCGCCGCGCCGTCGCCGCGCTGATCGGCACCCCGCCGTTCGAGCGGGACCTGACCCTCGAGGAGCACCTCGCGATGGTCGCCGTCTCGTGGGGCGCGCCGGTCGCCGACGCCCGCCGCGAGGCCGCGGCAGGTCTCGACGCGCTCGCGCTCGCTCCGCTCGCCCGCCGCTTCCCGCACGAGCTCTCCTCCGGGCAGACGCAGCTGTTCTCCCTCGCGCTCGTGCTGGCGCGGCCCTCCGCGGTGCTGCTGCTCGACGAGCCGGAGCAGCGGCTCGACGTCGAGCGGGTGCCGCTGGTCGCGGAGGTCCTGCGGAGGGCAGCCGCGTCCCGGGCGCTCGTCGTCGCGACCCACAGTCCCGTGCTGATCGAGGGTCTGGGCGCGCGGGTCGTCGAGCTGGAGCGGGCGTGAGGCGCGCAGAGGGGGCCCGCGTCGCCGAGGTGCGGGCTCTGCACCGGGGCCGGGCCGCGGCTCCGCCGGCACCGCGCGCCTACGCCGGCTACCTCGTCGCGATGACCGTCCTCGTCGTCGTCCTCCCCGTCGCCCGGGCCCTCGCACTCCTCGCCGCCGAGGCGGGAGCCGCGCCGGAGCCGCTGATCGCCCTCGCCGCCGGTCTCGCCCTGCCCGCCGCCGTGCTCCTGGGCCGGGTGCGCGGCCCCGCGGTGGGCGAGCCGCACACCACGGCAGTGCTGCTCGCGACCGACCTGCGCCGCTGGGCGGTCCTCCGTCGGCCCGTGGTCCGGGCGACGGCCGGTCTCGTGACGGTCTGCGCCGCCGTCGCCTCGCTCCTCGCCCTCACCGCCTCCGCGCCGCTCCTCCCGGCCGTCGCCGGCGGCGCCGCGTTCGCCGGCCTCCTCGCCGTCGCCTGGCTCGCCGGCCAGTGCCTGCCCTCCCGCCTGCCCGCGCTCGCAGCGGGCCTCCTCGCCTCTCTCGCGGTCCTCGGGTCCCTCCTGCCCGGTGCGCCCACGCCGGGCGGCCTCCTCGCCTCGGCCGTGAGCGGCGCGGAGGAGGTGCGCGCCGCGATCGTGCTGCTGACGTCGGCCGCGGTGCTCCTGGCCGCGGCGCCCCGCCTGCTCGACGCCGCGCGGGGTCCGCTGCTCCTCGCCCAGGCCCGGCAGTGGTCGGCCGCCGCCCGGCTCGGAGCGACGGGCGATCTCGCCGAGTCGCTCGACGGGTACCGCGCGCTCCCGGGGATCGGGCGCGGTCTCCGAGCCGTCCGCCTCTCCCCGTTCGCCTTCGCCGTCCCGGTGCGCGACGCGATCGGCGCGCTGCGCACCCCCGGCCGCTCGGCGGTCGCGGTGATCGCACTGGTCGCGGCGGGGGCCGCCGCCGTGCTCGCCGCGGTCGTGCCGTCCTCCCTCCTCGTGCTCCCGGCCGCCGCGGCGGGCGTGCTCGCCTACCTCGGCGCCGGCGTCTGGAGCGACGGCTTCCGGCACGCCGCGGCGACCGCGGGGCAGCCGGCGATCCTGGCGCCCGGGCCCGTCGAGCTGCTGCTCCTGCACGCCGTCCTCCCGCTGGTGCTCGCGGTCGCACTGGCGGCGCTCGGCGCGGTCCTCGCCTCGCTGCTGCTCCCGGGCGCGGCGCTGCCGGTGGCCGTCGCTACGGCCGTGGCCGCCGTCTCCGCTCGCGCCATGGACGCGACCCGGGGTCCGCTGCCGCCGCAGCTGCTCGGCCCGGTGCCGCTCCCGATCGGCGACGGCGCGGGAGCCGTGGTGGTGCTCTGGAACCTGGCGGGCGCGCTGGTCAGCGCCTCGACCGCGGTGGCCGTCGCGGCGACGCCCGGGCTCCTCGCCGCGGTGCCGCTCGTCGTCGGCGGGTGCCTCCTCGTCGCGCGGCGGCGTCTTGCGCGGGCCTGAGGCTCCCGGGCACCCGCCCCGCCCGGATGTCCGCGGAGGCGGCCGGACCGGATGCGAGGATGGCGGGGTGACCGCGCATCCCCGGCTCGACGAGCTCATCCGCACCGTCCACGTCCTCCGCGCCCCGGGCGGCTGCCCGTGGGACGCCGAGCAGACCCACGAGTCGCTCGTGCGCTACCTGATCGAGGAGTCGCACGAGCTCGTCGACGCCATCGAGGCGGGGGACCGGGCCGACCTGATCGAGGAGCTCGGCGACGTCCTCTACCAGGTCCTCTTCCACGCCGACCTCGCCGCCGAGAGCGCCGAGCCCTTCACCATCGAGGACGTCGCGGCGCACATGAACGCCAAGATGATCGGCCGCCACCCGCACGTCTTCGGCGACGCGACGGCCGAGACGGCCGACGACGTCATCGCGTTGTGGGACGAGCTCAAGCGGACCGAGAAGCCGCACCGCACGAGCGTGCTCGACGGGATCCCGCAGGGAATGCCGGCCCTCGCGCTCGCCGACAAGGTGATCGGCAAGGCGACCTCGCTGGGCGTCGTGGACGCCGGCCAGGGCCCGCTGCCCATCGAGTCGGAGGAGGACCTCGGCCCGCTGCTGCTGGCCATCGTCGCCTCCGCGCGCGCCCAGGGGCTCGACGCCGAGCGTGCGCTCCGCGCGGCGACGCGCGACCTCCAGGACGAGATCCGCGCAGTGGAGCAGGAGCGGCGCGCGGACTGAGGCGCCGCCGGCCCGCCTCGGCCGATCTGGGAGAATCGCCGTCATGGCCTCCCCGATCACCCCGCCCCGCGGCATGCGCGACTTCCTCCCCGCCGACAAGGCGAAGCGCGAGCACGCGCTCGGCGTCATCCGCCGCGTGTACGCCTCCCACGGGTTCGACGAGATCGAGACGCCCGTGGTCGAGGACTTCGACCGCCTCCACTCCGGCCTCGGCGGCGACAACGAGAAGCTCGCCTTCAGCGTGCTGCGCCGCGGGCTCACCCGCGACGACCTCGCGGCGGCCGACGACGCCTCCGCGCTCGCCGACCTCGGCCTGCGCTTCGACCTCACGGTGCCTCTCGCCCGCTTCTACGCCTCGCACCGCGCCGAGCTGCCGGCCGTCTTCCGGTCGGTGCAGATCGCGCCGGTCTGGCGCGCCGAGCGCCCGCAGAAGGGGCGGTACCGCCAGTTCGTGCAGTGCGACATCGACATCATCGGCGAGCCCGGGCAGCTGGCCGAGGTCGAGCTCATCACGGCGACCGCGGCGGCGCTCGACGCCCTGGGCCTCGAGGACTGCACCATCCGGATCAACGACCGCCGCATCCTCACCGGCATCCTCGAGCACTGCGGCTTCGCCCCCGAGCGCTTCGGCCCGGCCCTGATCTCGATCGACAAGCTCGACAAGATCGGCGCCGCCGGGGTCGTCGCCGAGCTCGAGGCCGACGGGCCGGACGCGGCCGCGGTCCTCGGCGGCTACCTCGCGCGGATCGAGCAGGCGGTCGCCGCCGGGGGAGTGGCGCTCGAGCAGTCCGCGATCCTCGACGTGCTGCCCGAGGGCGTCGACCCGGAGGCGGTGCTCGCGCTCGAGACCCTGGCCCGGTCGCTGCGCTCGCTGCCCGCCGGCGTCTCGCTCCGCTTCGACCCGACGCTCGTGCGGGGGATGGGCTATTACACGGGCACGATCTTCGAGATCGCGCACCCGTCCTCGGGCTCCTCGGTCGGCGGAGGCGGGCGGTACGACGGGATGATCGGCCGCTTCCTCGGTCAGGACGTGCCGGCCTGCGGCTTCTCGATCGGCTTCGAGCGGATCGTCGAGCTGATCGGCGGTGCCGTCGTCGAGCGCCCCGACGCCGTCGTCCTCGTGCACGAGCGCGACGCGGCGCCCGAGGTGCTGCTCGCGCTCAAGCAGGAGCTCATCGCGCAGGGCTCGCGCGTGCGCCTCGAGCGCCGGGCGAAGAACCTCACCCCGCTGCTCGACCGCGCTGCCGCCGCGGGCTTCACCCGCTTCGCCCTCGTTCCACGCGGCGCCGCCTCCGCCGCCGACCTCTCCTTCAAGGACCTCGGCTGAGCGGCGCCGGCTGAGCGGCGCCGGCGGCTGAGCCGGGCCGGCGGCTGAGCTGGGCCGGCGGCTTCGGATGAGCGGAACCTGACGCCGACGCCGACGCCGACGCCGACGCCGACGCCGACCCCGACCCCGTGCCTGCGGGCGGGCGGGGCGATACCGGGGCCTGACCGTCGGGGCTGAACAGGGTCTCAGACGATCCGTCAGGAGATCACCCCGGTCTGGTCGGATCCTTGTCGGATCCGTGAGAGCCTTAATACCCGCGAAATCTGCGGACACACCCGAGAAATCTCCCCCGGATAGCGTCGAGGCACCCGATCGGCGCGGCTTGGCGCGCCTGCACGGGCACCCCGTCGCGACCCCGCGCACCGCACCGCAGCAGCCCTGACGATCCCCACCCGAGGAGTCCCCTTGACCCTGTCGCCCCTCCGCTCCCTTCCGGCCTTCGACCGCCGCAGCCTCCTCCGCCTGGCGGGCGTCGCCGGCCTCGCGATCGGCGGCGCCTCCGTCCTCGCCTCCTGCGCCTCCGACTCCTCCGGGGCGTCCGCCGCGGACGGCGGCGACCTCGGCACCCTCAAGGTCCAGCTCTCCTGGATCAAGAACGAGGAGTTCGCGGGCGAGTTCTTCGCCGACTCGAAGGGCTACTTCACCGAGGCCGGCCTCGCGGGAGTGACGCTCACCCCCGGCCCCTCGACCGGCGTGGCCGAGCTGCTCTCGGGCAGCGCCGACGTCGCGCTCAGCGACGCCGTCTCGATCGGCACCGCGATCGCCCAGCAGGAGGCCCCGCTCAAGATCATCGGCGCGACCTACCAGAAGAACCCCTTCACGGTCCTCTCGATCAAGACCGCCGGCAACATCGCCACTCCGGCCGACCTCGCCGGGAAGAAGATCGGCGTCCAGGCCTCGAACACCTCCCTGTTCCAGGCGCTGCTCGCCGCGAACGGCCTCTCCGAGTCCGACCTCACGGTCGTCCCCGTGGAGTACGACCCCTCCGTCCTCGTCAACGGCACCGTCGACGGCTTCATCGCCTACCTGACGAACGAGGCCATCACGGTCGCGGCCGAGGGCTACGAGGTCGTCAACCTGCCCTTCGCCGACAACGGCCTCCCCTTCGTCGCCGAGACCTTCTCGGTGTCCGAGCAGGCGATCGCCGAGAAGCGCGACGCTCTGAAGGCGTTCCTCGTCGCCGAGATCAAGGGCTGGACCGACGCGGTCAACGACCCGGAGGCGGGCGCGATGCTGGCCGTCGAGAACTACGGCAAGGACCTCGGCCTCAACGAGGAGTCCTCCAAGAAGGGCGCCACCATCCAGGCCGAGGAGCTGGTCGTCTCGGACGAGACGGTCTCGAACGGCCTCTTCACCATCTCCGAGACGCTGCAGTCCGAGACCATCGCGTCCCTCGCGGGCGCCGGGATCGACGTCACGGCCGAGGACCTCTTCGATCTGACCCTCCTCGACGAGGTCTACGAGGAGAACCCCGAGCTGATGAAGTACGCGGCCTGATCCTGATCCACGAAGGGCACCACTCGTGACCGACACGACCGACGCCGGCACCCTGCGCGACCAGGGTGCCGGCGGCACCGGCATCCAGATCCACGGCCTGTCGAAGACGTTCCGGATGGGCTCGCGCAGCGTCGCGGCGCTGCAGGACACCGATCTCCACACCGACCAGGGCAGCTTCCTCGCCCTGCTCGGCCCGTCGGGGTGCGGCAAGTCGACCATCCTGCGCATCCTCGCGGGGCTGGAGGAGCCGACGTCCGGCTCCATCCGCGTCGACGGCCGCACCCCCCAGGAGCTGCGCCGCGACAACAAGCTCGGCATCGCCTTCCAGGACCACGCGCTCCTGCCGTGGCGCAGCGTCATGGCGAACATCCGCCTGCCGTTCGAGATCGCGGGCAAGGGCGTCGACCAGTCCTACATCGACGAGCTGATCGACCTCGTCGGACTCCGCGGCTTCGAGAAGGCCAAGCCGGCTCAGCTCTCGGGCGGCATGCGGCAGCGCGTGTCGATCGCGCGGTGCCTGATCCTCAAGCCCGAGGTCCTGCTGCTCGACGAGCCGTTCGGCGCCCTCGACGACATGACGCGGCAGAAGCTCAATCTCGAGCTGCTGCGGATCTGGACCGAGAAGCCCGCCACGACGCTCCTCGTCACGCACGGCATCTCGGAGGCGATCTTCCTGTCGGACCGCGTCGCGGTGATGAGCCCGCGCCCGGGACGGGTGAAGGAGATCATCGACATCGACCTCCCCCGCCCGCGCACCCCCGAGATGCAGCGCACTCCCGAGTTCCACGCCTACGTCGACCAGGCCTCCGAGCTGCTGTTCGGCGACGGCGGCGCGGCCTCGGACGACCGCGTCCAGGAGTGACCGTGGCCACCACGCTCCCCGCGGCCCCGCGCCGCACCCTGTCCCTCCCTCCGTGGCTCACCGGGCTGATCGGCGTCGCCGCGATCGTCGCCGTCTGGTGGATCGTGGCGCTCGTCACCGCGCCCACCGGCACCGCGACCTACGCGCCCGTCCCCACTCCCGTGCAGGTCGTGCAGACCGCGATGGAGGACGGCCTCGGCTTCTACTGGCGCAACTTCTCCGTCACGATCGGCGAGGCGGCGGTCGGCTACTTCTGGGGCAACCTCCTCGCGCTCGTGCTCTCGGCGCTCGTGCTGGTCCTGCCCTGGCTGGAGGGGGTCGTCTCGCAGCTCGCGGTCATCACCTACTGCGTGCCGATCGTCGCGATCGGAGCGATCGTGCTGCTGATCCTGGGTGGCGCGGACGCTCCCGGGAAGGCGAGCGCGACGGCGATCTTCCTGGCCGGCCTCTCGGTGTTCTTCACCACGGTCGTCGGCAGCCTCCTCGGGCTGAAGGCGGCCGACAAGGCGGCGCTCGACGTCGTCACGGTCTACGGCGGCTCGCGCTTCACCCAGCTGCGCAAGGTCCGCCTGATCGCGGCCCTGCCCAACATCCTGTCGGCGCTGCAGATCGCGGTGCCCGCGGCCTTCCTCGGCGCGATCCTCGGCGAGTACTTCGGCAAGATCGAGACGGGCGTGGGCCCGATCCTGGTCGCGGCGCAGGTCTCGCTGAACTCGCCCCGCGTCTGGGCGCTCTTCCTCCTCTGCGCGGGCGTCGCGCTCCTCGGCTACGGCATCGTCGGACTGATCGGGCGCCTCATCGCGCCCTGGTCCTCCGGAAAGCGGGCATGACCATGACGACCACCGTCCCCGACCGCACGGAGCAGTCCACGGCCACCTCGATCCTCGCGGTCGACGAGCTGCGGCGCCAGCTGCGCACGGCCGCCCTCGGCGCGACACTCAAGAGCCTGCGCAAGAGCCTGCTCGTCGCCCTCTCGACGATCGTGATCGTGCTGGCGATCTGGATCGGCGTGGTCCTCTTCAGCGGGGTCTCGCCCTACGTGGTCAAGGGCCCGTGGGACGTCTGGCAGCACCTGGTCACCGACGCGAAGGCGGCGGAGCACCGCGCCGAGCTGGGCGGGCTCTTCGCCGTGACCATGGGCGACGCGCTGATCGGCTTCGCGGCCGGCCTGGTCGTGGCGATCCTCGGCGCGATCCTGTTCCGCCTGTCCAAGGGCATCGAGCACGCGCTGATGCCGTTCGCGATGCTCCTGCGCTCGGTGCCGCTGATCGCGATGGCGCCGCTGATCATCCTCGTCTTCGGGACCGGCTCGATCGCCTCGGTCGCGGTGATCGGCGGGATCGTCGTCCTGTTCCCCGCGCTGGTGACGATCGCCTTCGGCCTCAACAACGCCTCCCCGCAGATGCTCGACGTGGTCGCGGTCTACGGAGGCAGCACCCTCACCGCGATCCGCAAGGTCGCCATCCCCGGCTCGCTGCCCTCGCTCTTCGCCGCAATCCGCATCTCGGTGCCCGGAGCGATCACGGGCGCGCTGCTCGCCGAGTGGCTCTCGACCGGCTCGGGCATCGGCGGGGCGATCAACGCCTGGTCCGCCCAGGCCCGCTTCGCGGACGTCTGGTCGGCGGTCGTGCTGGTCACCGGCGTCTCGCTCGTGCTCTACATGCTCGTGCAGGTGCTCGAGACCTTCGTCCTCTCCCGGATGTCCCTCTCCCTGAGCTGACGCCGCCTCCTCCGCTCTCCGCTCCCTCCTCCTCCATCTCGCGGACGGGAGGAGAGGCGGGAAGGGGCAGGGGAGCGGAGCGACGGGGCCGGGTCAGACGGTGACGATCGCGTCGACGATGTGGCCGGCCAGCACCTCGCGGCCGCCGAGCCCGTCGAGCTCCATGACCACCGCGATCCCCTCGAGGCTCCACCCTGCACGCTCGATCAGGCGGCGGCTCGCGTCGAGCGTGCCCCCGGTCGCCAGCACGTCGTCGACCAGCAGCAGGCGCGAGCCGCGAGGCGCCGCGTCCTCGTGCACCTCGAGCATCGTCTCGCCGTACTCGAGGGTCGCCTTCTCGCGGAGCACGGCCCGCGGCAGCTTGCCGGGCTTGCGGATGGTCACGACGCCGAGCCCGGCCGAGTAGGCGGCCGCCGCGGCGAGCAGGAACCCGCGCGCCTCCACGCCCGCGATCGCGTCGATCCGGCCGCGGTAGGGCTCGATCAGCGCGTCGGCCACCGCCCGCAGGGCCTCGCCGTCGCCGAAGACCGGCGTGAGATCGCGGAACAGGATGCCCGGGCTCGGGAAGTCCGGGACGACGGCGGTCAGACGGTCGACGTGGTCGGCGGCGGTCGTGGTCACGGGGAACCTCCGGGTCGGCGGGTGCGCCCGGGCCGTCCGGCGATCGGGCCCTGGGAGTCTATGACCGGCCGCGGTCTCCTGCGCTTCGGAGGCGGTCAGTAGACTCCTTCCCGACCGCTCCCGGCTCCGGGAGCCCATCCGTCAAGAGGAGATAGTTGTGGCCCTTATCGAGGCAGTCGTCGCCCGAGAAATTCTGGACTCCCGTGGCAACCCCACGGTCGAGGTCGAGGTCCTGCTCGAGGACGGCGCGTCCTCGCGAGCGGCCGTCCCGTCCGGCGCCTCCACCGGCGCGTTCGAGGCGTACGAGCTCCGCGACGGCGACTCCGACCGCTACCTCGGCAAGGGCGTGCAGAAGGCCGTCGACGCCGTCATCGACGAGATCGGCCCGGCCATCGAGGGCTTCGACGCCACCGACCAGCGCCTCGTCGACGCCGAGCTGATCGAGCTCGACGGCACCGAGAACAAGTCCCGCCTGGGTGCGAACGCGATCCTCGGCGTCAGCCTCGCCGTGGCCAAGGCCGCCGCGCAGTCGTCCGACCTCGACCTGTTCCGGTACGTCGGCGGCCCGAACGCGCACACCCTGCCCGTGCCGCTGATGAACATCATCAACGGAGGCGCGCACGCCGACACCGGCGTCGACATCCAGGAGTTCATGGCCGTCCCGCTGGGCGCCGAGTCCTTCTCCGAGGGCCTGCGCTGGGGCGTCGAGATCTACCACGCGCTCAAGGCGCAGCTGAAGAAGGCCGGCTTCGCCACCGGCCTCGGCGACGAGGGCGGGTTCGCCCCCGACCTGCCCACCAACCGCGAGGCGCTCGACTTCATCCTCAAGGCCGTCGAGGCCGCGGGCTTCACCCCCGGGAAGGACATCGGGCTCGCACTCGACGTCGCCTCCTCGGAGTTCTACGAGGACGGCGCCTACACGTTCGAGGGCAAGAAGCTCTCGGCCGAGGAGCTCTCCTCCTACTACGCCGACCTCGTCGCCAACTACCCGCTGGTCTCGATCGAGGACCCGCTGGACGAGGACGACTGGGCCGGCTGGACCCACCTCACCGCGGCCATCGGCGACAAGGTGCAGCTCGTCGGAGACGACCTGTACGTCACCAACCCGGTGCGCCTCGCCCGCGGCATCGCCGAGAAGGCCGGCAACTCGATCCTGGTCAAGGTGAACCAGATCGGCACGCTCACCGAGACGCTCGACGCCGTGGCCCTCGCCCAGCGCAACGGCATGACCGCGATCCTCTCGCACCGCTCCGGCGAGACCGAGGACACCACCATCGCCGACCTCGCGGTCGCGGTGGACGGCGGCCAGATCAAGACCGGCGCCCCGGCCCGCTCGGACCGCGTCGCGAAGTACAACCAGCTGCTGCGCATCGAGGAGATCCTGGGAGGTGCGGCGACCTACGCGGGTCGCTCCGCCTTCCCGCGCTTCTCCGCGTAGTCTCGGCACGCCGGACCGGCCCCGGAGCCCAGCACCTCGGTGCGGGCGCCGGGGCCGCTCCACTTCCCCCGCCGCGATCGAGGAGGCACCCGCCCATGGCCCGTCCGCCCCGCCGCCCCTCCGCTCCCGGGAGCGCGCCCCGCCGGCCCGCGCCCGCCCCGGTCCCGGAGCGGCCCGCGCGGCCCGCCGCCGGCACGTCGTCCGGCGGGAAGAAGCGAGGAGCCTCCGGCCCCCGCACGCCCTCCACGCCGCGCGCCGCGTCCGCCCCGCGCACTCCCCGCCCGAAGCAGCCGCCCGCCCCGCCCTCGTCGGCGTGGATCGCCGGCGTCCGCGGCTCCGGCTTCACGCTGCTGGTGATGGGGATCATGATCCTCGCGGTGGTCGTGCTCGCCCCGAGTATCAAGAACTTCGTCGAGCAGCGCGCCGAGATCGCCGAGCTGCAGCGCTCCGTCGATGCGGCCAAGACGCAGGCGCAGAACCTCGACGAGGAGCGCACCCGCTGGTCGGACCCGGCGTTCATCCGCGCGCAGGCCCGCGAGCGGCTCTACTTCGTCATGCCCGGGGAGGTCAGCTACCTCGTGCTCGACGACGTGACGCTCGCCCAGCAGGCGCAGCAGCCCGCGAGCGACACGGTGCAGGAGACCCCGAGCGACTGGGCCGGCTCCCTGCTGTCCTCGATCGCGGTCTCGGGCCTCGGCGAGCCGACCGCCGACGAGCCGGCGCCGACCCCGTAGGTCCCGCTCGGCCCCGCGTACACTGGAGCGTCCTCCCGGCCGTCCGTCCTCTGGAGCCCCCGTGACCACGCCCCCCTTCGATCCGCCGTCCGAGCGCGACATCGCGGTCGTCTCCGCCCAGCTGGGCCGTCCCGCCCGCGATGTGGTCGGGATCAGCGCCCGCTGCGTCTGCGGCGACCCGACGGTGGTCTCCACGAGCCCGCGCCTGTCCGACGGCACGCCGTTCCCCACCTTCTACTACCTGACCCACCCCGCCGCGACGGCCGCGATCTCGCAGCTCGAGGCCACCCAGGTCATGGTCGAGTACAACGGGATGCTCGCCGAGGACGAGGATCTGCGCGAGGCCTACGCCGCGGCGCACCGGGCGTTCCTGGCCGACCGCGAGAGCGTCGGCTCCGTCCCCGAGATCGCGGGCATCTCCTCCGGGGGCATGCCCTCGCGGGTGAAGTGCCTCCACGCCCTCGCCGCTCACGCCCTCGCGGCGGGCCCCGGCGTCAATCCGATCGGCGATCTGGCCCTGGCCCGCGCCGACTGGTCTCCCGAGCGCTGCGCCTGCAGGCCGCTCGACGCGTAGCCGCTCCTACCGGAGCCACGGAGGCGCCACCACCGGCGCGCTCTTCGCTAAGCTGATTCCCAGTCGGGGTCAGTGCTGCCCACCGCATCGAGAGCGGGCACTTCGCATTGCGTGAGGGTGTTCGCATTGTCCATCCCTCTTGGAGAGTCAACCGTGCCCAGAATCCTGATCGTCGGAGGCGGCTACGCCGGTTTCTACACCGCGTGGAAGCTCGAGAAGCAGCTCCGCCCGCACGAGGCAGAGGTCACGATCGTCGACCCGCTGCCCTACATGGCGTACCTGCCCTTCCTCCCCGAGGTCGCCGCGGGGTCGATCGAGCCCCGCCACGCGATCGTCTCGCTCCGCCGTCACCTCAAGAAGACCGCGATCCTCGCCGCCAAGGTGACGAAGATCGACCACGCGAACCGCACCGCGACGATCACCCCGACCGTGGGCGAGCCCTACGAGTTCGAGTACGACCAGATCGTCGTCACCGCCGGCTCCGTCTCGCGCACCTTCCCGATCCCGGGCGTCGCCGACAACGCGATCGGCCTGAAGACGATCGAGGAGGCGACCGCGATCCGCGACCGCATGCTCACGAACTTCGATAAGGCCGCGTCGCTCCCGGCCGGTCCCGAGCGCTCGCGCCTGCTGACCGTCACGGTCGTCGGCGGCGGGTTCGCCGGCATCGAGGTCTTCGCGGAGCTGCGCTCCTTCGCGAGCGCGCTTCTCAAGCGCTACCCCGAGATCGACTTCGAGGAGACGCAGTTCCACCTCATCGAGGCGATGGGCCGGATCATGCCCGAGGTCGCCCTCGAGACGAGCCACTGGGTGCTGAAGAACCTCGACCAGCGCGGTGCCACCGTGCACCTCGACACGCAGCTCAAGTCGGCCGAGAACGGCGTCATCCAGCTGTCGACGGGCGAGAGCTTCGAGTCGGACCTCATCATCTGGACCGCGGGCGTCATGGCGAACCCGTCGATCAAGAACTCCGACCTGCCCATCGAGGAGCGCGGCCGCCTGCGCGTGCGCGCCGACCTCCGCGTCGGCCACGACGACGTGCTCGTCGAGGGCGCCTGGGGCGCCGGCGACGCGACCGCCGTGCCCGACCTCACCGGCGGCGGCGTCGGCGGCTTCTGCGTGCCGAACGCCCAGCACGCCGTCCGCCAGGGCAAGCTCATGGCCAAGAACATCACCGCGGTGCTCCGCGGCGAGGAGCCGGTCGACTACGTGCACAAGAACCTCGGCGCGGTCGCGGGCCTGGGCATCGGCATCGGCGTGTTCCAGTCCGGCAAGATCGCGGTGAAGGGCTTCCCCGCCTGGGTGATGCACCGCGGCTACCACGGTCTCGCCATGCCCTCGTGGGAGCGCAAGTTCCGCGTGGTCTGGGGCTGGTGGAACAACCTCTGGCTCGGCCGCGACATCGCCTCGATCGAGGCCCGCGAGTACCCCCGCGGCTCCTTCGAGACCTACGCGTCGCGTCCGCGTCCGGCGGCCCCCGCCGCCGAGGCTCCGGCCGCGCAGGCCCCGGCGCAGATCCCCGGCCAGGCCGGTGCTCCGGTCCCGGTCGGCGGCGAGCCCGCCAAGTCCTGACACCGCCGCCGGGAGGATCGCTCCTCCCGGTGGTCGCCCCCATAGCCCAATCGGCAGAGGCAGACGACTTAAAATCGTCTCAGTCTGGGTTCGAGTCCCAGTGGGGGCACTCCGTCCGACGCCCGCTCCTCTAGGCGGCGCGGGCGTGCGCGCTGCGTCGAGCGGGCTCGAGCAGGGCGGCCTCGAGAGCCTCGGTGATCTCTCCCGGGGTGCAGTCGGCGCAGAGCACGACGAGCTCCTCCTCGGTGTCGCGGCCGCCGGAGCGGTCGAGGACGACGGCGTCGGTTCCGCAGAGTGAGCATTCGATCATGCGGGTACCGTACGTCCGACCTCCGACATGCGCGCGGCAGTGCCCCGGCGCGTCTCGCCCGGATCCGACCCGGGCGCCGGGTCCGACTCCGGACCGGTCGTCCTCCCGACCGGAGGACCCCGGTGTTCGGGAATCGGACGAGGATCCCGCGCGCCCGCGCCGCCTCGCCTAGAGTCGTCACCGGGCGGTTCCGCGCCCGGGCGCCCGCGTCCGGAGGCGAGCCGCCCGGTCCACGGCGGGCGCCGGAACGGTCCCGCTTCTCGTGCCCGCGGGCACTGTCATGCACCGCCCGGCGACGGGCGGCCGGGAGGCCCCCATGGGGAAGCTGCTCTACGGAGCCTCGGGAGTCGAGATCGAGTTCGACGACCGCACGCTCACGCACGTCCAGATCGTCATCGCCAACAAACTGCGCCGCCGCGAGAGCTTCTTCTTCTCCTGGCGGGACGACCCCGCGGTCGGCGACGGCCGCTCGAGCATCTGGCTCGACCCCTCCGTGCCCCTCTACTTCAAGTACTTCGGCGGCCGGGTCCCCTCGATCAACCGCACCTGGATCGATCTGCTGACCGTGTCGGCGAACTCGTCCGGCGGGCTCCAGCTCGTGCAGGAGCCGGACGCCGCCCCCACCCCGCCGCCGAAGGGCGAGCAGGGCGTCTGACCCCCTCACCCCGCCCCTCCCCGGAGAAGAGCCTCATGCAGCGCGACGTCTCGGCCCACCTGACCCTCGACGTCGCGGCTCCGGCCGCCCTCGTCCTCTCGATCGCCGTGGCCGACGCGTACGGGGCGGAGGAGTCGCTGACCCTCAGCGTGGACGGCCGCCCGCTCGCCGCTCGCGAGGTGGTCGACCAGCACGGCACCCGGCTGCACGTGCTCGACGCGCCGATCGGGCACCTGGTGATCGACTACTCCGCGCGCGTCCTCGGCCGTCTCGCTCCGCTCGAGGGCGACGAGGTGGACCGGCTGCGGTACCTGAGGCCGAGTCGCTACGCCGAGTCGGACGTGCTGTGGGCGACGGCCCGGGCCGAGTTCGCCGGCCTCGCCGGGGCGGACCTCCTGCACGCGGTGAGCTCCTGGGTCGGCACGCGGCTGGCGTACGTGCCCGGCTCCAGTCTTCCGACGGACGGAGCCGAGCGGACGCTGCTCGCCCGCCGCGGAGTCTGCCGGGACTTCGCGCACCTCGTCGTCGCCCTCCTCCGGGCGCTGGACGTGCCCGCCCGGCTGGCGGCCGTGTACGCACCGGGGCTGCAGCCGATGGACTTCCACGCGGTCGCGGAGGCCTGGATCGAGGGGGAGTGGCGGGCGGTCGACGCGACGACGCTCGCGCCGCGGTCGAGCCTCGTGCGGATCGCCACGGGACGCGACGCGGCCGACACCGCGTTCCTCGGCGTCTACGGCGGTATCGCGACGCTGCGGGAGCTGACCGTCGGCGCCGTGGCCGATGTGCTGCCGGGGGACGACCTCGACCGGCCCGTCTCGATCGGCTGAGCGGGCCGCCGAGCCCGGCTACTGAGCGGGCCGCCGAGCCCGGCTACTCCGACTCGACGAAGCGCCGCCAGGCCCAGATCGACGTGCACACCGCGCTGAAGGCGACGACGGCGAAGAGCACCGGGCCCGCTCCGCCGTCGGTCGACCAGGACGCGATGGTCGGGGTGAGCAGCACGAACAGCACGGTCGTCGCGAGGAGCGTGAGCCCGAGCCAGAGCAGCGGGGACCACTGCAGGATGCTGCGGCCGGCGGGGCGCCCGACCGGGAACAGCAGCACCACGCTCGAGCCGACCGAGATCAGCGTGGTCGCGCTCAGCACCTCGGCGAGGAGCACGGAGCCGAACGAGCCGTCGGGCGGGACCACGGCGGAGGCGCCCCACGCGAGTCCGGCGAGCCCCAGCAGCGAGACGACGCGGACGGTCGAGAGCTTCGCCCGGTCGACGGCCGACGCGCCCTCGGGGAGGACGAGGCCGATCACCACGCCGAAGAGGAGCGCCGGGTCCAGCCCTGCGAAGCGCGAGACGAGAGCAGCCGCCGCGACCAGGAGCAGCGCGCGGGGAGCGGCGACGACGCCGATCCCGCTGAGGCCGATCCGCCGCCCGACCACCGCGGGGACGGCGGCGGCGACCGCGTTGACCACGGCGACGGCCACGATGACGGCGATCAGCAGGCGCAGGTAGGCCGGCTGGCCGTCGACGCGCCCCGAGAGCAGGACGAGGCCGGCTGCGCAGCCGATCATCCCGACGACCATCAGGCGCGGCGAGGCGGGACCGGCGTCCGGCTTGTCGTCGTACTCGACGGCGGCGCGGTTGCGGCCCGTGAGGTGCCAGCTGCGCCCCGCGCGGGGCGCGCGCCCGGCCGCGGCGAGGCGGGCCGGCACGACGACCAGGGCGAGCGAGAGCAGTGCGAGGGCGAGGGAGCGCATCCAGTCGGCCATCGAGACGACGGGCGATCCGGCCGACAGTGCGGTGGTCATGCCGGTCGCCGAGTTCCAGCCGCCCGGCTCCGAGTCGGCGCCGGGGGCGGGCTGCGGCGGCACGTCCCCGGCGCCCTGGTCGGGAGCGGGGACCGGCGCTGCGGTGGGCTCGGCGGTCGGCTCGTCGTCGGGAGCGGGCGCGGCCTCTCCGGGGCGGACGGGCGACGGGGACGCGGTCGGCGCCGCGCTGCTCGGAGCGGGAGACGCGGTGGCCCCGGGAGCGGTGGGAACTGCTCCGGGAGCGGCCGGGGTCGTCGCACTGGGCGTACCGGTGGGGGCGGTCGTCGCCGCCGCGAAGGTCACGTCGATCCAGGGGCTCGGCGGGCTGTAGTTGCCGGCGCTGTCGCCGGCGATGGCGGAGACCCGGTGCGCACCTGCCGTGATGGTGCCGCCGGTGCAGCTCCAGGCGCCTCCGCTGACCGCCGCGTCGCAGGTGTTGACCCGGTCGACGTACACGTACGCGCGAGTGCCGTCCACGCCGGTCCCGGAGTAGGACGCGCCGCTGAGCGGCAGGGCGGCGCCGTCCGACGGCGAGGCGAGGGCAGGGGCGGCAGGAGCGGCGGTGTCGACCACGAGGGTCACCGGTGCGCTGGCCGGCGAGGCGGCGCTGCCGGCGAAGGAGGCGGTCTGCGTCGCAGTGACGCGGTAGCTGCCCGGCGCCGGAGTGGGGGCGAGCTGGCAGAACCATGCGCCGCCGGAGTCGGCGGTGGCCAGGCACGCGGCGCCGCCGTTCGAGACCGCGGCGACGCTCGCGCCGGGGTAGGCCGTGCCGCGGACCGAGCCCGCCGAGGTCGCCGAGCCGTCGACCGACTCGATGACGGGGGCGCTGAGGACGGCGATCGGGACGGCGGCCGAGGTCGTTCCGCCGCCGGCGAGGAGCTCCACCGCGACCAGGGTCGCCGGCCCGTCGTCGAGGGAGACGGCGCAGCTCCAGCCGCCGTCGGGGCCCGCGGTGGTGATGCAGAGGGGGTCGCCGCCGCCGCGGAGCCCGATCTGCACCTGGTCCCCGGCGGTCGCCGTACCGGTGACCGTCGTCGCTCCCGTCCCGAGGACCGCGCCGGAGGCGGGAGCGGTGATCGCGAGAGCGGCGGCCTGCGCGGCCGGCGCGGCCAGCCCGGAGACGGAGGCGACGGCCGCGAGCAGAATCAGCAGCAGGGCGGCGGTGCGCCGCGGGGATCGGCGGAGTCGGGGCACCGGCACGGCCGGTGAACCCCCCGGTACTGCCACGTCGACGCCCGATTTCACGATGCGTCCATTGCACGGGGGCAGGGGGGAGCTGTCAAGCGCGCCGCACCACTGTTCCCGGATGTACACCATCCGGAGGAGGCGTCTCAGCCGGTCGGGGGAGTCGGGAGGATCCGGGAGAGCGCTTCCGCGAGAATATACCCGTCGATCAGATCCGGAGGACAGTGGAATGAGCGAAGACGAGGCCCGCGGGCGCGATCGGCGGGAGGTGCGCGTCGAGGCCGCGCGCTTCGACGATCCGCGCGAGCTCGGCGGGCTCCTGCCGCCGGGCCTGCGCATCGGATTGGCGCAGAGCGCCTTCCAGACGGAGGGCTCCCTCGAGACGGGCGGCCGGGGCCGGTCGGTGTGGGACGACTTCGCACTGCGACGGGGGACGATCGCCGAGGAGGCCACTCCCGAGATCGCGACGGACTTCCTCCTGCGCTGGCGCGAGGACCTCGCGCTGCTGGTCGATCTCGGCGTCGACGAGCTCCGGCTCTCGGTCTCGTGGCCCCGGCTGCAGCCCGACGGCCGCGGACCGATCGACCGCGGAGGGCTCGGCTTCTACGACCGCCTGCTCGACGGGCTCGCCGAGACGGGGATCCGGGTCGCGCTGACCCTGCACCACCGCGACACCCCGTCGGCGCTCAGCGGCGGCTGGATGAACCGCGACACCGCGTTCCGCTTCGGCGATCTCGCGTTCGAGCTGGGCGGGCGGTTCGGCGATCGGGTCGCCGACTGGATCACCCTCGACCAGCCGTCGACAGTGATGCTCGAGGGCTACGCGCTCGCGCGGCAGGCGCCGGGCGCCGGGCGGCTGTTCAGCGCCCTGCCGGCGCTGCACCACCAGCTGCTCGGGCACGGCGTGGCGCTGGAGGCGCTGCGAGCGGCGGAGGTGACGGGGAGGATCGGCCTGGTCGACGCGCTCGCGCCGGTCGAGCCCGCCTCCGACGACGACCGGGACCGCGCCTTCGCCTCCCTGGCGGACGTTCTCCGGAACCGCCTGGTCGCCGACGCGGTGCTGACCGGGTCCTACCCGGTCGGACCGGAGGAGCTGCCGCCCTTCCTCGGCGCCCTCGCGCAGGCGGATCCGGTCGACCTCGCGCGCATCTCGGCTCCAATGGACTTCTACGCGGTCGCGCCGCTGCCTCCGCTGCGGATCGCGGCGGGCCGCGACCCGGCGCTGCCGACCGGGGCGGGCGCTCCTCCCGCGCTCCCCTTCCACACGGCGCCCTGGCCGGAGCTGGACCGCACGGGCGACGGCTCGCCGGTCGCGCCCTGGGCGGTGGTCTCGGTGCTGCGCTCCCTCGTGGAGCGCTACGGCGACACCCTCCCTCCGCTGGTCGTCACCGCGCTCGGCGCGAGCTACCCGGACGAGCCCGACCGCGAGGGAGCGATCGTCGACACCGAGCGGATCCGCTGGCTGGGGGCGCATCTCGCCGCCCTGGCCGAGGCCGTCCACGACGGACTGCCGGTCGAGGCCGTGCAGCTCTGGACCCTGGTCGACGCGTTCGAGTGGCAGCACGGCTACAGCCGCCCGCACGGGCTCGTGGCGGTCGACACGCGCAGCCGCGACCGCGTGCCCAAGGCGTCGTTCGACTGGCTCCGGCGCGTCCTCGACGCCCGCTCCTGACGCGGGGGCGTGGGAGACTGCCGCCGTGCGCAGCCTCCTCGCCCTCGCCTCCGTCCTCCACGCCGACGCCGCCCCCGTGCTCGCCGCCCTCGCGGACGTCCTCGCCGCTGACGGCGCCTACGAGCGTCGGGGGAGCGGGCTCGAGCGCCGGCTCCCCGTGCTCGGCGTCGAGCAGTGGCGGGTCCTGGCGGACGAGGAGGGGGCCCGGGTCGAGTGCGAGCTGGTCGCGGCGCCCGCTTCGTCAGCCCTCGCCGGGGTCCTCCTGCGGCGGCGGATCCGCGAGGCGCCGGAGCGGTTCCGCGCCGTCGTGACCGCGGTCGCCGACGCGGTGGAGTGACGCTCCGCGCAGGTCCGGGCGGGTCCGCTCCGCCGCCCGCTCTCCGCTCCGCCTCCACCCCGCGCCAGCGCCCCCCCGAACGGGGAATGCGCGGGCGCTCCCCGCTGTTGTCTACCGATGACGGGACGGGGCTCGGCGCCCCGCCCACCGGACAGCTCGGAGGAGCCAGAGGCAGATGGCAGGAACAGGGATGAACAAGGGTCGAGGGGCGCGCGGCAGTGACGACGAGATCGTCTACCGCCGCCACGCGAACGGACGCGGCATGGTCGCTCCCGGATCGCGCGTCTCGGCGACCGCGTACGTGGAGACCGGCGCCTACGTGGAGCCCGGCGCCACCGTGGGCGAGCGCGCCTGGATCGGCGCGGGCAGCTGGGTCGACCGCGACGCCATGATCGGGCACAGCGCCTTCATCGGCGCGAACGTGCACGTCGGGCCCGAGGCGATCATCGGGCCGGGGGCGCGGATCGGGAGCTACTCCCGCATCGGACGCTCGGCCGTGATCGCGACCGGCGCCCGCATCGACCGCGACACCGTGGTGCCCGACGGCGCCCGGAAGGGCCTCGACGAGGCGAGCGAGAGCGGCCGGCGCGCGGCCTGACCCCACGACCCTGTTCCGTCGGCTCCCGGAGCGGCGGAATAGGGTCGTTCCATGTTCGAACTCCACCACCTCAGCGCGCAGGAGCAGTGGGACTGGCTGCAGCGCGGAGAGGTCACGCCTCTCGAGCTCGCCGACCACTACCTCGCCCGGATCGAGCGCTGGAACGGGGACCTGGGCGCCTTCGCCACGGTGACCGCCGATCAGGCGCGGGAGCGGGCCGCAGCGCTCGGCACCGAGCCCGGCACCGCTCCGCTCTGGGGCCTGCCGAGCGGCGACAAGGACCTCTGGCGGCGCGCGGGCGTGCGGACCGCGTCCGGAGCCCGGCTCCGCGAGCACCACGTGCCCACCGCCTCCGACGAGATCGTCGAGGTGCTCGACGCGGCGGGAGCGGTCAGCCTCGGCAAGACCGCGGCGCCCGAGTTCGGGATGCCCTCCTACACCGAGACGCGGATCGGCCCGCCCGCCGTCACGCCCTGGGACACCCGCCTGGGGGCCGGCGGATCCAGCGGAGGAGCAGCGGTCGCCGTCGCCGCGGGACTGCTGCCGTTCGCCCCCGCGTCGGACGGCGGCGGGTCCATCCGCATCCCCGCCGCGGCCTGCGGACTGGTGGGGCTGAAGCCCTCCCGCGGACGCGTCGCCGCGCTCTCCGGCATCGGCGGGGTCGGCGGCCTGACGGTCGCCGGGCCGATCACCCGCTCGGTCGCCGACGCGGGCCTCCTGCTCGAGGGCATGCTGGAGCGGACGAACGGCCGCCTCCCGCAGCGCTGGTCGCTCGGCGCGCCCGGTGACGGCGACGGCTCGTTCCTCGGCGCCGCGGTCCGGGGAGAGGGGCGCTTCCAGATCGGCGTGCTGACGGACTCGCCCTGGGACGAGGAGTACGAGATCGCTCTCGCTCCGGAGGCGCGCGCCGCCCTGGACGAGGGGATCGCCGCGCTGGCCGACCTCGGCCACGGGCTCGAGGAGGCGTCGCTGCCCCCGAGCGCCGCGTACCCCGCCGCGTTCCGGACGCTGTGGCAGAGCGGCGCGGCGACCCTGCCCGTCGAGGGCGCGGACCTCGATCTGCTGGAGCCGCTGACCCGCTGGCTGGTGGAGGAGGGGCGTCGGCGATCCGCCCGCGAGATCGTCGAGGCGGCGTCCTGGCTCTCGGGCTACGAGCGCGCGGTGATCGCGGCGTTCTCCGGCGTCGACGCGGTCCTGACGCCGTCGCTGGCGATGACGCCGCGCCCTGTCGGCTGGTACGACCTCGAGGATCCCGAGCGCAATTTCGAGCAGCAGTGCCTCTACACGCCGTACACGTCCTTCGTGAACGTGAGCGGCCTCCCCGCGATCACCCTTCCGCTGAGCACCACGGAGGAGGGCCTGCCGATGGGAGTCCAGCTGATCGGGCGGCCCGGCGGCGAGGCGACGCTGCTGGCGATCGGCGCGCAGCTCGAGCGGCGGGCGCGCTGGCAGAGGCGGCACCCGCCGCAGTGGTGACGGAGGAGGCCGCCGTGGTGACGGATCCGTTCGCCGAGGTGGCGGGTCCGGACGCGGCCGCACGGCGGATGGTCAGGATCCGACTCTGGCCACTGAGGTAAGCCTTGCCTATACTCGAACGCGATGTGCATGTTCGAGGACCTCGACGGCTCCGCGCCGGTCGACGTGAAGCAGTTCCTGATCGCGGGCGACGAGACCGTCGTGCCGTGGATCCAGAGCATCCTCGACACCCTCCCCGCGAACGCCCGCGGCCAGGTCTTCGTCGAGGTCGACGACGCGCGCGGACTCCCGCCGCTCGCCGCCCCCGGCCGGGTCTGCGTCACCTGGCTCGGCCGCTCGGAGCGCACGGGCGCCCCCGGCACCGGGGAGCGCTGCTCCCGCGGAGTCGCGCTCGACCGCGCGGTCCGGGCGTGGGTCGGCGAGATGTCGGTCGTCGACGGCGACTACCCGTGGGCCGACGACCGCCACGACTTCTGCGCCTGGATCGGCGGGGCGGGCCCCGTCGTCGCCGAGCTCGCCGCCGACGTCGAGGCGCGCCTGCGCACCTCCGCCGAGCACCCCGCGCGCTGACCGTCCGCCGGGCGTCCCGGCTCAGTGTTAGGCAAGGCTTACCTTCTGTGCGAGACTGAGGCGATGCCTCCGACGACCGCCGCCCCCGCCCGACCGGCCTACCGGCCGTACCTCGCGACCGTCGCCGCAGCGACCCGGATCGCCCCGCACTTCATCCGCGTGACCCTCACCGGCACAGGCCTCGACCACGTCGGCTGCACCGGCCCCGACCAGCGCATCAAGCTCGTCGTCCCCACCGCCGCCTCCGACGCCCCCGCCTTCCTCGCCTCCGTCTCGGACCCCGACGGACCCGACGGACTCGACCCCGACTGGTACGGCCGCTGGCGACAGCTCCCCGACGAGCTCCGGAACCCCCTCCGCACCTACACGATTCGCGCCGTCCGCCCCGAGGACGCCGAGGTCGACATCGACTTCGCCGCCCACGGCGACACCGGACCGGCCTCCGCCTGGGTCGAGACCGCCCGCCCCGGCGACCAGATCGTCATCATCGCGCCCGACACGCGCTCCGACCTCCCCGGCGGCGGAGTCGAATTCCACCCCGGCGCCGCCACCTCCCTCCTCCTCGCCGGCGACGAGACGGCCGTCCCCGCCATCGCCGCGATCCTCGAGAGCCTCGACGCCGACGCCACCGGCGCCGCGTTCCTCGAAGTCCCCACCGCCCTCGACCGCCTCCCGCTCCGCCACCCCGCCGGCGTCCACGTCACCTGGATCGTCCGCACCGACGCGGCAGCCCCCGGAGCAGCCCTCGGCGACGCCGTCCGCGCCTGGGCCGGCCGCTTCCTCACCGCCCACCACCGCGGCGTCGACGTCAGCGACATCGACGTCGACCACGAGATCCTCTGGGAAGTCCCCGAGGAGAGCCGCGACCCCGGCCTCTACGCCTGGATCGCCGGCGAAGCGGGCGCCGTGAAGCTGATCCGCCGCTGCCTGGTCACCGAACTCGGACTCGACCGGAAGCGGGTGGCGTTCATGGGGTACTGGCGCCTCAACCGCCCAGAGTCCAACTGACCCGGAGCGCCGCAGGGCGACGTTCTGCGGCGTTGTCGTCGGGCGCGATACCGCCGGTATCGCTTCCTCCTCCGCCTTGCAGAACGACGCCCTGCGACGCTCCGGGCGCTGCTCGTCGGGGGGCGGCGCGCCAGGGGCGCGGCCGCGGGGGACGGCGCGGCAGGGGCGCGGCCGCGGGGGACGGCGTGCCAGGGGTGCGGCCGCGGGGGACGGCGCGCCAGAGGCGCGGCCGCGGGGGCGCTGCTGATCGCGCAGCACTCGGGGAGGGCGGATCGAGAGCCGCCGGGAGAGCGCCTGGGCGCTCCGCGCCGCACCCGCGCCGAGCCGGCGGCAGCGGGGAGCGGCAGCGGGCTACAGGGTGGGGGAGACGCCGACGAGACGGCTGGAGAGGGTCCAGAGGTCGTGAGCGAGAGCGCGGTCGCGGGCCTGGGGGTTCAGGGAGCCGTGCGGCGTCAGCTGGTCGAAGTAGGTGCCGCTGGCGGCGCCGACGTCGGGCTCGGAGGCGAGCGTGATCAGCGGCACCGCACCCGCCTCGGCGGAGATGCCGAAGGAGCCGACCGAGAGGCTCGTCATCAGCTTCATCATCGTGCTGTCGGCGCCGAAGCTCGTCGAGACGACGCCCGGATGGAACGAGTAGGCGTCGACGGACGTCGTCAGCAGGCGCTCCGCCAGCTCGCGGATGAAGAGGATCGTCACCAGCTTCGACGTGCCGTACGCCCGCCAGCCGCCGAGCCACGGGCCGCGGCGGTTGTCGAGGTCGTCGAGCTTCAGACGTCCGAAGCGGTTCGCGAGGCTCGCAGTGGAGACGACGCGCACACCGGCCCGCTCCCGCGAGGTCTCGATCATCCGCGGGAGCAGGAGACGGGTGAGCAGGAACGGCGCGAGATGGTTGCTCTGGATCGTCCGCTCGTGGCCGTCGACCGTCTCGGCGCGATGCGAGACGAGCCCGCCCGCGTTGTTCGCGAGGACGTCGATCCGCTCGTAGCGCTCGAGGAGGCCGTCGGCCAGGGCGCGGACGTCGTCGAGCCGGTCGAAGTCGGCCAGGAAGGCGTCGCCGCCCACGTCGGCGGCGACGGCGCGGGTGCGCTCGGGGTTCCGCCCGACCACGGCCACGCGGGCCCCGGCGGACGCCAGCGCTCCCGCCGCGACCCGGCCGATGCCGGAGCTCGCTCCGGTGAGGACGACGACGCGCCCCGTCATGTCAGTGACCACGGAGATATCCGCCCTTCTCGAGACCGGCTTCGATCTCGAATCGATTGCGCAGCGGATCGCGACCCGCCACCGTGTACGCGAACGGGAACCACATCCCGTAGAGCCGCCACTGCTCCTTGTGCACGGCCTCGTGCTCGAGGACGCTGTCGGAGACGTTGGTGCCCGTGAGGTAGCTCGTGCCGACGCAGGACCCTCCGCGGCCGAACGCCCAGGAGGGCAGACCGGTGAAGACGACGAGACCGTGGCTGCGCCGGATCGGGCCCGTGCTCCACAGCGCGCCCCACGCGAGTCCGACTGCGCACGCGAAGAGGTAGCCCGGCCGGGTGATCGCCGGATCCAGGGCCACCGTCGCGACGGCTCGGCGGAGCGCGCTCACGCGCTGTCGCGCCCGTAGGTCTCGAGCAGCCGCAGCCAGACCTCGCTGATCGTCGGGTAGGAGGGGACCGCGTGCCAGAGGCGCGAGAGCGGCACCTCGCCGACGACGGCGATCGTCGCGGAGTGGATCAGCTCGCCGACCTCCTTGCCGACGAACGTGACCCCGAGGACGACCTGGCGATCCTCGTCCACGACCATCCGCGCGGTGCCCGTGTAGCCGTCGGCGGCGAGCGCGGCGCCGGCGACCGAGCCGATCTCGTAGTCGACCACGCGGGTGCGGTAGCCGGCCTTCTCGGCGGCCGCGGCGGTGAGGCCGACGGACGCGACCTCGGGGTCGGTGAAGACGACCTGCGGCACGGCCTCGTGGTCCGCGGTCGCGACGTGGGCGCCCCAGGGGGCGTCGTGCACCTCGGCGCCGGTGGCGCGCGCGACGATCACGTCGCCGGCCGCACGGGCCTGGTACTTGCCCTGGTGCGTGAGCAGTGCGCGGTGGTTCACGTCGCCGACGCCGTAGAGCCACGGACGCTCGCCGCCGAGGGGAGCTCCGTCGTCGCCGAGGACGAGCATCGTGTCGTCGACGGTCAGCGAGGAGCCGGGCTCGAGGCCCACCGTCTCGAGACCGACATCGCGGGTGTGCGGGGCCCGGCCGGTCGCGGCGAGCATCTGGTCGGCCTCGATGACGTCGCCGCCCTCGAGCGTCACCGTCACGGTGCCGTCGGACCGGCGCTCGACCGAGACGGGCGAGTCGCCGAGGCGCAGGTCGACGCCGAGCTCCTGGAGCGCTGAGCCGACGAGCTCGCCGGCGAAGGGCTCGAACGGGGCGAGGAGTCCGCTGCGGGCGACGAGCGTGACGGAGGAGCCCATGCCGGCGTAGGCGGTCGCCATCTCGGTCGCGACGACTCCGCCGCCGATGACGACGAGGCGCGGCGGCACCTCCTCGGCCGAGGTGGCCTCGCGGCTCGTCCAGGGTGACGCGGCGCGCAGGCCCGGGATGTCGGGGACGACGGCGGTGGTGCCGGTCGCGACGGCGACGGCGGAGCGGGCGCGGAGCACGCGCACCTCGCCGTCGGGTCCGGTCACGGTCACCTCGCGCTCGCCGCTCAGGCGGCCGTGCCCGCGGACGAGCTCGATGCCGGCCCCCTCGAGCCACTGCACCTGGCCGTGGTCGTCGAAGTGGCTGGTGAAGGAGTCGCGGCGGGCCAGGAGCGCGGGCACGTCGACTCCTCCGCTCACCGCCTGCGCCGCGCCGGGGAGATCACGGGCGGCGCGGAGCGCCATCGGCGGCCGCAGCAGCGCCTTCGAGGGCATGCACGCCCAGTAGGAGCACTCGCCACCGACGAGCTCGCTCTCGACGACGGCCGCGGTGAGGCCGCCCTGGACCGCGCGGTCGGCGAGGTTCTCGCCCACCGGCCCGGCTCCGATGACGATGACGTCGAACTCGTCGGTCGTGCTGCTCATGCTGTCTCCCTGGGGTTCTCGGAGGCGTCGAGCCCCGTCGTCGGTGGGTGCGCGGCGGTCAATGCGCCGGCACGATCTCGGCCCGCCAGCCGTCGTAGCGGCCGCCGTGGCTCTCGACCGCGTCGATGACCTGGCGGAGGAACGCGGTGGTCGACTGCTCGTCGACCGCGGCGTGGTGGCTCGCGACCAGGACCTGCCTCAGCCGGAGCCGCGAGATCGCGATCTGGAAGCCGGAGGCGACGAGGACGCGTCCGGCGCGCCGTGCGGTGCTGCGGCGGGAGAACACGGCGAAGTGGTCGACCTCGCGCAGCTCCCACACCTGGTCGCCGTAGCGGAGCCGGATCTCGAGCTGCTGCGCGGCCCGCTCCTGCTGCGCCTCGAGGGAGGAGCTGCCGGGCGCCGTGACGGTGGTGCTCTCGTCGCTCATCGGCCGGTGAACTCCGCCGTGGTCCGCTGGAGGAAGGCCTCGGTGCCGATGCGCGCGTCCTCGGACGCCGCGAGACGCGCGAGCGCCCCGGGGAGCGCGGCCGCGGCCTCGGCGTCGGACGCGGCGACGGCGAGCCGGGCACTGGCCAGGGCGGCCTGCACGGCGAGCGGCGCCTGCGCGGCGATCCGAGCGGCCAGCGCCCAGGCCGCCTCGGCGACCGACCCGTCGGGGACGACCTGCTGCACGAGGCCGATGCGGTGGGCCTCCTCGGCGTCGAAGAGGTCGCCGGTGAGGATCCAGCGCATCGCGTCGCCCCAGCCGACGGCGCGGGGGAACCGCAGCGTCGCTCCGCCGAAGGGCAGGATGCCGCGGGCGACCTCGATCTGGCCGAAGCGGGTGGACCGCTCGGCGAGCACGACGTCGCTCGCGAGCGCGAGCTCGATGCCGAGCGTGAGGCAGGTGCCCTGGAGGCCGATGACGACCGGCTTGCTCACGGGCCGGGTGCGCAGGCCCCAGGGGTCGAGGCCGCCCTCGGGCACGAAGTCGAGGCCGTCGGAGCCCAGGCGGGGCCCGATGTCGGCGAGGTCGAGCCCGGCCGTGAAGTGCTCGCCCTCGGCGAGGACGACGCCGGCGCGCAGCTCCGGGTCCCGGTCGAGCTCGCCGTACGCGGAGGCCAGCTCGGAGAGGAGCCGCAGATCGGCGGCGTTGCGCTTCTCGGGCCGGTCCAGCACGATCGCGAGCACGGGCCCGCGCCGCTCGGTGCGCACGCGCGGTCTCTCGTCGCTCATCGTTCCTCCGCTCGGTCGCGTCCGACCATCTTGCCGGGTGCCGCCGACACGCGCTCGGGCTTGCGCGCCGATGGCAGGGCTCTCTCAGGCCCCGCGGGACAGAGCACCGAGGAGGCGGAGGATCGTGGGCAGGTCGTCCTCGGCCGCGGTCGGCGACGACGGGGCGAACGAGGTGACGCCGGCGCCCGCGAGCGGGAAACGGGACCGGAGGGCGTCGAGGCTCGCGACGAGGCGGGAGGCGGGCACGCCGAAGGGCACCGGGTCGAACAGCCCGGCGAGATCGGCGGGGTCGAGCACGTCCAGATCGAGGTGCACGTAGACGGAGGCGGCACCGGTCGCCTCGACCGCCGCGACGAGCGAGTCCGGGTCGAGGGCGTCCGCGGTCAGCACCGCGGCTCCCCGCTCGACCAGCGGCTCGAGCTCGCCGTCGTCGGCGGAGCGGACGCCGGCGAGGACGACGCGCTCGTCGGCCACGCGCTCCTCGGCGCCCGCGCTCAGGAGGCCGACGCCGCGGCCCAGCGCGGCCGAGAGGACCATGCCGCAGAAGGCGCCGCTGGGGGAGGACTCGGGAGTGTGCGCGTCCGGGTGGGCGTCGAGCCAGACCAGCGCGACCGGGCCCGGCGCCGAGCGCACCGCGTGCCCGATCGCCGCGAACTCGACGCCGCAGTCGCCGCCGATCGTGATCACGGGGTCGGTGCGGCCCGAGAGGGCCTCGCGCACCCGCTCGGCGACGGTGGCGACCGAGGCGTAGCGGCGGATGCCGGTGTCCTGGGCGTCACCCGCCTCGGCGGGGATGTCGAGGGTCGTGGTGGCGGAGGAGGGCAGATCGCCCCGGATCGCCTCGGCTCCGTCGACGAGGCGCATCGCGCGCGTCGACGCCGAGCCCTGCCACTGGGGGACGACGAGGAAGGAGGCCATGACCCTCACTATGGCACGCGCGCCGGTGCCGGGTGCCTGCGCGCTCAGGCCGCGGGCAGGCCTCCGGGGACGGCCGCGGGGCGGAGCGACGGGGGTGCGCCGTCGAGGTCGACCAGCGCCTCGTCGAGCGCGGAGCGGGCGCGGTCGGCGGCGGCGCGGGCCTCGTCCAGAGCGCCGGCCGGATCGGCTGCCGCGCGGCGCACCGCGGTGTCCAGCTGCCCGAGGGTCTCCTCCGCGAGGATCCGGGGTGCAGCGGTGATGCGCTCGCCGTGCACGGCGGCCAGGAGCAGCACCGACTCGGCGCCGAGCCGGGCCGCGGTGCGCGCCGCCTCGAACAGGAGGAGCTGGCGCTCGGCCTGGGCGCGCGGCTCGCGGTACCCGGACACGACGGCGTCCAGCGCGGAGTCGGCGTCGAGCAGCAGGACCAGGAGCGCGGCCGGATCGTGGCGGGCGCCGGCCGACCGGGCGTCGTCGGCGTCCAGGAGGAGCGACCGTGCCGCGGCGCACGCGACGGCCACGTCGGCGGCGGAGGCGAGCTGAGCCGAGGTGCGCAGGTCGGAGAGGGTGGCGGCCCGCTCCAGGTCGTCCCGCACGGAGCGCTCGACGCGGCTCAGCTGCACCTCGGCGCGGGTCAGGAGCCCGACCAGCGAGTCGACCGCGTCGAGGAGGGCGCCGGGATCGGGGGAGCCGCCGGCGGCGACGTGCTCGACGGCCTCGCGCAGCGGTCGGACCCGGCGCTCGGGAGTGGTCCCGGCGAGGACGGAGACCTCGGAGCGCGCCTGCTGCACGCGCTCCGGGACGGACGGGCTCGGCGAGGTCACTCCGTGATCGTACGGCCGGAGTGTGACACCGCGTGACACGGCGGTTCGACCGGCGGCGGCGGCGTCCCCAGGATGGAGTCATGACCCGCTCGCTCGCCATCGTCGAGGTCGCCCGCGTGCGACCGGGCCGCGAGGAGTACCACGCCTACGTGCAGATCCTGAACGGCCGCATCCTCGCCCTCGCCCACGAGCGCGGCTGGCGGGCGGAGCGCTTCGCCGCCGAGGAGCTGGGCACGGAGGAGCTGCTCGCTCGGACGGCGGGGGCGGACGCCCTGGTCCTCGCGGGCGGCGAGGACATCGCTCCCGAGCAGTACGGAGCCGACCGCGGCTATCCGGCCGAGGGCCCCCACGCGGAGCGCGCCGACGCGGCCCAGATCGCGCTGGTGCACCGGGCGCTGGCCCGTCGGACCCCGCTGCTGGGCATCTGCCGCGGCCTGCAGATCGTCAACGTCGCGCTGGGCGGCACGCTGGTGCAGGACCTGGGTCCGGAGGCGGAGCACGTCAACGCGTCGGCCCCCGCTCACCAGCGCATGCACCGGCACGAGGTCGGGCTCGCGGCGGGCTCCGTGCTCGGCGGGCTCTTCGGGTCCGAGGCGCTCGCGGTGCAGAGTGCGCACCACCAGGCGGTCGACCTGCTCGCCCCCGGGCTGCGGGTCGTCGCGCGGGCCGAGGACGGCGTGATCGAGGCCGTCGAGCACGTCGCGGCCCCCCTCGTGGGCGTGCAGTGGCACCCCGAGGACCCGGACGCTCCCGCCGGTCAGCTGGCGACGCTGCTCGACGGGCTGGCGCTGGCCGCCGCCCGCGGGGAGTTCGCGCTGCCCCTCGCCGCCTGAGCGGCCGGGGCTCCCCGCGGGCGACCGGGCTCAGCGGGCCAGTCGGGCCATCCACGCCTCGATGTCGTCGGCCGAGCGCGGGATGCCGGCCGAGAGGTTCTCGGCGCCGTCTGCGGTGACGAGCACGTCGTCCTCGATCCGGACGCCGATGCCGCGCAGCTCCTCCGGGACCGTCAGGTCGTCGGGCTGGAAGTAGAGGCCGGGTTCGATCGTGAAGACCATGCCCTCCTCGACCAGTCCGTCGAGGTACATCTCGCGCCGCGCCCGGGCGCAGTCGTGCACGTCGAGCCCGAGGTGGTGGCTGGTGCCGTGGACCATGTAGCGGCGGTGCTGCTGGTTGTCGGCCTCGAGCGCCTCCTCGGCGCTGACCGGCAGCAGGCCCCACTCGGCGGTGCGGCGCGCGATGACGGCCATCGCCGCGGCGTGCACCTCGCGGAAGCGGATGCCGGGTCGGACGATCGCGAACGCGGCGTCGGCCGCCTCCCGCACCGTCTCGTGCACCCGGCGCTGGGCGTCCGTGTACCGGCCGTCGACCGGGAAGGTGCGCGTGATGTCGGCGGTGTAGTAGCTGTCCTGCTCGACGCCGGCGTCCAGCAGCACCAGCTGGCCGGGGCGCACCGGCCCGTCGTTGCGCGTCCAGTGCAGGATGCAGGCGTGGGGGCCCGCCGCGGCGATGGTGTCGTAGCCGACCGCGTTGCCGTCGGCGCGCGCGCGTCCGTTGAAGACGCCCTCGATCAGGCGCTCGCCCTTCTCGTGGGCGACGATGCGCGGCAGGTCGGAGAGGACGTCCTCGAAGCCGCGGCCCGTCGCGTCGACGGCGGCGCGCAGCTCGGCGATCTCGTAGGCGTCCTTGACCAGGCGGAGCTCGGCGATGTCGCGCTCGAGCGCCGCGTCGCGGTCCGCCCGCTCGTCGGCCTCGACCGCGTCGAGACGGCCGGTCACCGCCGGGTCGGCCTCGCGCAGCACGGCGACGGGGACGCCGTCGTGCGCGTCGAGGACCGCGTCGAGCTCGGCGATCCCGCGGGTGGCGAGGCCGAGATCGCTCGCGACCTGCGCGAGCGACGGACGCGGCCCGATCCAGAACTCGCCGATCTCGGGGTTGGCGTAGAACTCGTCGGAGTCGCGGCCCGCGCGCTCGCGGAAGTAGAGCGTCGCGCTGTGGCCGGACTCGGCGGGCTCGAGGACGAGGACCGCGCCGGGCTCGGAGTCGGAGCCCCAGCCGGTGAGCCAGGTGAAGGCCGAATGCGCACGGAAGGGGTAGTCGGTGTCGTTCGCGCGCTGCTTGAGGCGGCCCGCCGGGACGATGATGCGGACGCCGGTGTGCAGCGCGGAGAGGCGCTCGCGGCGGGAGGCGGCGAAGGACGCCTGCTCACGCGGAGCGGGCAGCGGCTCCTCCCTCTCGGCCCAGCCGGACGCGATGAAATCGCGGAAGCGGTCGGAGGCGGGGGTCGTGGAGCGGTTCGCGGTGGCGCGGGGGCGCGGGGCGGCGGCGGGGTCGGGCGTCTGAGCGGCGGTCCGCTCCTCCGTGTTCGTCATGGCTCCCATTGTCCTCCTCCGCACGGCCACGGGGGCCGCCGCAGGCCGGGCGGGGGAGGAGCACGGGGAGTCGGCGTCCGGGGAGGAGCGTCAGGACGCGTCCTTCACCATCCCGCGGACCGAGAGCTGGACGACCAGCGGCCGGTGGTCGCTTCCGGCGTCGTCGCGGTCGTCGACGACCTGGTAGCCCGAGACCTCCCAGCGTCCCGAGAAGAGGACGTGGTCGATCGGGGCGCCGAGCGCGGGCGGGACCGAGGACGGCCAGGTGCCCAGGGCGCCGCCGCCCGCGACGGTCCCCGCGTCGCGGCAGCCGCCCAGCGCGGCCGAGCCCGGCAGCCCGGTCCAGTGGTCGACGGTGGAGTTGAGGTCGCCGAGGACCACGACGTCCTCCTCCGCGGAGCAGAGCGCGGAGACCGAGAGCAGATCGCTCCGCCACTCCGCGAGGCGCGACGGGATCGGAGCCATGGTGTGCACCGCGGCGAGGACGGGGCGCTCGGGAGTGTCGGGGCGCGCGACGAGGGACGGCGTCGATCCGGTGACGACCGCGGCCGTGTCGACGGTGTACCCGCCGAGCGAGGGGGAGAGCAGCAGGGCCGCCCCGTCGTCGGCACCCGATCCGGCGTAGTGGAGGGTCATCGACATCCCCTGAGCGCTGAGCGCGTTCACGACGTCCTGCGCGTGCGTCTGCGAGACCTCGAGGAGGGCGATGCCGTCGACCGCGCTCTCCCGGGCGAGCGAGGCGATCGTGTCGACGGGCACGCCGTCGTGCAGCACGTTCCAGGCAGCGAGGCGCACGTCGGCGAGGCGGTGGGCGCGCGGAGCGGCGGAATCGTAGCCCCGCGCTCCCTGCACTCCCGCGAGCACGAGCGCGAAGACGACGCCGAGCGCCGCGAGAGCCAGCGCGAGGCGCCTGACCGGAGCGACGAGGACCGCGATCACGGTCAGGACCGCGGCGAGCCCGACGGCCGCCGCGCCCGTCGCGAGCCGGAACGGCACCAGCTGGGCGAAGGGGGCGTCTCGGGCGATCCCGAAGAAGCCGGGCGCCGCGACCACCAGCAGAGCGATCGCCACGATCACCGCCACCGCGGTCTTCACCAGTCTCGTCCCCATCGCGGCCCAGGCTACTAGGGCATCGGAGGGCTCGCAGGCGGCGCGTCTACGATGAGCCCATGCATGTCGACGGGGGCCGTTACGACCTTCACACCCACTCCGTCGTCTCCGACGGCACCGAGGCTCCGGCCGTCCTGGTGCGGGCCGCGGCCGCGGCCGGGCTCACCGGAGTGGCCCTCACCGACCACGACACGACCGGCGGCTGGGCCGAGGCGCTCGCCGCGGCCGAGGAGGCGGGGATCGACCTGCTGCCCGGGATGGAGCTCTCCTCCCGCGTCGGCTGGGCCAGCGTCCACGTCCTCGCGTACCTCGTCGATCCGGCGGATCCGGGGCTCCTGGCCGAGACCGCGCGCATCCGCTCGGCCCGCACGCACCGCGCGGAGGCGATCGTCACCGCGATCGCGGCCGACTACGACCTCACCTGGGACGACGTCCTCGCCCAGACCAGCCCGGGCACGACCATCGGGCGTCCGCACATCGCCGACGCTCTCGTCGCCCGCGGCCTGGCCACCGACCGCTCCGCGGCCTTCGCGGGGATCCTCGACTGGCGCGGCGGCTACTACCGCCCGCACTACGCGCCCGATCCGGTCGACGCCGTGCGCCTGGTCCGCGCGGCGGGCGGGGTCCCGGTCATCGCGCACCCGGCCGCGAGCGCCCGCGGGATCGCGGTCGAGTCGATCCTCCCGCAGCTCGTCGACGCCGGCCTCTTCGGCCTCGAGGTCGAGCATCGCGAGAACACGGCCGACGGCAAGCGCCGGCTGCGAGAGCTCGCCGAGCAGTACTCGCTCGTCACCACGGGCTCGAGCGACTACCACGGCACGGGCAAGCCGAACCGCCTGGGCGAGAACACGACCGCGCGCGCGACCGTCGACGCGATCCGCTCCTCCGCCCTCTGAGCCGCGGCGACCGCTGAGTCGCGGACGCCGTCGAGGCGCGGACGCCGTCGAGTCGCGGACAGCCGCTGAGACGCCGAGAGCCCGCCCTCCGCGACGGATCGCGAGGGACGGGCTCGGTGGCGCGGTGGCTCAGGCCTGGGCGTCGGGGCGCGGGGAGCGGCGGCGCGACCGGGTGCGGCGGCGCGGCTCGCTGTTGCCGTCGTGGTGCTCCTTGCTCTCGCTCGAGGGAGCGGGGCCGGTCTGCTGCGGAGCGGTCGAGTCGGCGGCATCGGAGCGGGTGCGGCGGCGCGGCGGCCGGTCGCCCCGCTCGGAGCGCTCGCCCCGGTCGGAGCGCTCGCCCCGGTCCGGTCGGGCGTCGGCCTTCGCCTCGGCGGGGATCGGGGTCGGCTTCAGCCGTCCCTTGGTTCCCGCGGGGATGTCGAGGTCGGTGTAGAGGTGCGGCGAGGACGAGTAGGTCTCGACCGGGTCGGGCTGGCCGAACTCCAGCGCCCGGTTGATGAGGGCCCACTTGTGCAGGTCCTCCCAGTCGACGAAGGTCACCGCGATGCCGGTCTTGCCCGCGCGCCCGGTGCGGCCCACGCGGTGCAGGTAGGTCTGGTCGTCGTCCGGGATCGTGTGGTTGATCACGTGGGTGACGTCGTTCACGTCGATGCCGCGCGCGGCGACGTCGGTGGCGATCAGGATGTCCTTCTTGCCGGCCTTGAACGCCGCCATCGCGCGCTCGCGCTGCTCCTGGTTGAGGTCGCCGTGCACGGCGGCCGCGTTGAAGCCGCGGTCGTTGAGCTCCTCGACGATGCGGGCGGCGGCGCGCTTCGTGCGGGTGAAGATGACGGTCTTGCCGCGGCCCTCGGACTGCAGGATGCGCGCGATGACCTCGTCCTTGTCGAGCGAGTGCGCCCGGTAGACGATGTGCTTGATGTTCGCCTGCGTGATGCCCTCGTCGGGGTCGGTCGCGCGGATGTGGATGGGCTTGTTCATGAAGCGGCGCGCGAGCGCGACGATCGCGCCCGGCATCGTCGCCGAGAAGAGCATGGTGTGGCGGGTGGGCGGCGTCTGCGCGAACAGCTTCTCGATGTCCGAGAGGAAGCCCAGGTCGAGCATCTTGTCGGCCTCGTCGAGGACCATCACCTGCACGTTGGCGAGCGAGAGCAGGCGCTGCCCGGCGAGGTCGAGGAGGCGTCCGGGCGTGCCGACGACGATCTGGGCGCCGGCCTTCAGCTGCTCGATCTGGCCCTCGTAGGCCTTGCCGCCGTAGATGGAGACGATCTTGGTCGGCCGGTTGGAGGCGGCCAGCTCGATGTCCTCGGTGACCTGCACGGCGAGCTCGCGGGTCGGGACGACGATGAGCGCCTTGACGCCCGGCTCCGGGTCGGCGCCGAGGGCCTGGATGAGGGGGAGGCCGAAGCCGAAGGTCTTGCCGGTGCCGGTCTTGGCCTGGCCGATGATGTCCTGCTTCTGCAGGGCCAGGGGGATCGTCTGCTCCTGGATGGGGAACGGCTCGAGGATGCCCTTGGCGGCGAGTGCGGCGACGATGTCGTCGTCGATGGTGAGGTCGGAGAAAGTCACGGAGTGAAGCGCCTGTCGTGTCGAACGGTCCACGCCCCTGTACGACTCCGGGCGCAGGGTCACCGATCCAGCGCCGGTGACGTCCCGGCGAGTCTACTGCTCCCGGCCCCGTCGGCCCCGGAACCCCGCTCCTCCGGCGCCCTATGCTGAAGAAATGGCTGCCTGGTTCCGACGTCGACGTCCCCTGCTCGACGTGCCCCGCCTGACGCCGCGCGGGGAGTCGAGCCAGAAGCGCGACCGCGTCGACCTCGCCGACCTGACCCCCGAGGTGCTGCCCTACCTCGGCCAGGTCGCCTATCTCCAGCTCGCGGTGTTCGAGGTGCTGGCGCGCGCCGTCGCCGAGACCGACGACCTCGCGGACAAGGAGGCCATCTCCTCCGCGGCCGGCACGGCGCTCGCGAAGCACCACGCCGTCGTCGCCGAGCTGCGCCGCCGCGATGCGGAGCCCGGCGAGGCCATGGCGCCGTTCCGCCCCGCGATCGACACCTTCGAGCGGCTCACCCGCGGCGCGGATCTCCACGAGACGCTGCTCTCGGCGTACATCACGGCGGGCCTGCTCGACGACTTCTTCATCCGCCTCACCGGCGGGCTGCCCACCGACGTGGGGCCGCGCATCGCGCAGACCCTCGGCGCGGACACGGGCGTCGACGGCGTGATCACGATCCTCCGCCGCGAGATCGCCGCGGACCAGCGCCTGGGCTCGCGCCTGGCCGTCTGGGGCCGCCGCCTGGTGGGCGACACCCTCCTCGTGGCGCGCTCCGCGCTGATGGGGTCGGGCAACCACGACTCCGACGAGTCGCGGATCGAGCCGGTGTTCACCGAGCTCATCGCCTCGCACACGCGGCGGATGGACGCCCTGGGGCTCACGGCCTGACCGTCCCCGGCGCGTCGCTGCGCCGGACTCCGGGAACGACGGAGGCGCGGAAGTCCGAGGACTCCCGCGCCTCCGGCTCGGATCAGGGGGCGACGCGTCCCGAGAGCATCGCCTGCAGGGAGGCCTCGTCGCGGCGGGCGCGAGTGCGCCCGATCGAGAGGCCGACCGGGACGACGACCACGGCGGTCGCGACGAGGGACAGGACCCAGATCAGTCCGCCGTCCCACGGCAGGCCCGCCCAGGTCAGCGCGACCCAGACGACCGCGGCCACCAGGCCGCCGACCGCCGGCACCAGCACGGAGCCGTGCAGGTGCCGGTGCGGCAGCCCGTAGCGTGCGGCGAGACCGATCAGGACCCCGAACAGGGTGATGAAGAGGAGCTCCACGACGTGTCCGCCCGGGATGCTCTAGGCGACGAAGCCGACGCGGCGCGACTCCTCGGAGCCGACCTCGACGAAGGCGACGGTGGCGGTCGGGACGATGTAGATCTTGCCCTTCTCGTCGCGGAGGCGGAGGACGGCGGTGCCGGCCTCGAGAGCGGTGGTCACCGTCTTCTCGACCTCGGTCACGGACATCGACGACTCGAAGTTGAGCTCGCGCGGGGTGTTGACCATTCCAATACGGATTTCCACCAGCAGTGCCTTTCGGGAGGGGACGAGGCTGTCAGGATACGGGACCGCGCTCGGACGACCGCGCCGGTTTCGCGGTGAGCGGAGCGGGCGGCCGGAGCTCCCGGCGGGGACGGGCGGGAGTGTCGGACCCGGTGGCTACCGTGGTCGTGTGACCGCTCCCGCGACCCCCGCTCCCTCCACCGCAGCCCCAGTCGGCGAGGCGCTCCCGGGCGAGCCCGCGGTCGTGCTGGACGACTCCCAGCGCGCGGTGCTCGCGCTGCCCGAGGGCCGCAGCGCCGCCGTGCTCGGGGCGCCGGGGACGGGCAAGACCACGACGGTCGTCGAGCTGGTCGCCGAGCGCGTCCTCGCGCGGGGGTACCCGCCCGAGTCGGTCGTGGTGCTCGCGGCCAGCCGCACCGCCGCCACCGCCCTGCGCGACGTGCTCGCCCTGCGCCTGGGTGTGCCGACCCGGGGCCCGCTCGCCCGGACCGCGACCTCGCTCGCGTTCGAGGCGGTCACCTCCTCCGCCAAGGAGCGCGGCCTCGAGCGGCCGACCCTCCTGACCGGCGGCGAGCAGGACGCCCTCCTCTCCGAGCTCGTCGAGGGCCACCTGGAGGAGGGGACCGGGCCGCGGTGGCCGGAGGAGTTCAGCCCCGAGGTGCTGAGGCTCCGCACGTTCCGCACCGAGCTGCGCGAGTTCGGGATGCGGGCGACCGAGCACGGGCTCGACTCGGACGCGATCCGCGCCCTCGGGGTCGACGCCGAGCGCGGCGAGTGGAGCGCGGCGGCCGACGTGCTCGACGAGCTGCGCGAGGTGGTGGAGTGGATGGCGCCCCAGGCGGGCACCCGTCTGGACGCGGCGGAGTTCGCTGCCTACGCGGCCGAGGCGATCCGCGCGGGCGAGGGCGGCGAGCGGATCGACGCGCTGCGTCTCGTCGTCGTCGACGACCTCCAGGAGGCGAGCGAGTCGACGCTCGTGCTGCTGCGGGCGCTGACGGAGCGCGGGGCGACCGTGATCGCGCTGGGCGACCCCGACGTGGCGACCAGCGCCTACCGCGGCGCGGCCTCCGACACGCTCGGCCGGTTCGCCGCGAGCATCGGCGCGTCCGACGTCGAGACGCTGGTGCTCGCGCGGGTGCACCGCCACTCGGCCGCGCTGCGGGCGGTCGTGTCGGCCGCCACCGAGCGCATCGGCACCGCGGCGGCCGGCCGGCAGCGGGCGGCGGTCGCGGCTCCGGCCCCCGAGGCGGGTCCGGAGCCTGTGCTGGTGCTGCACGCGCCGACGGCGGCGCGCGAGGCGGCGACGGTGGCGCGGCTGCTGCGCGAGCGGCGGCTGCGCGACGGTGTTCCGTGGCGGCGGATGGCGGTCGTCGTGCGCTCCGGAGCCGCGGTCCAGCCGCTGGTGAAGGCGCTCGCCGTGGCGGAGGTGCCGACCCGCTCCGTGCTCGCCGGTCGGGCGCTGCGCGACGACCACGCGGCCCGGGCGCTGCTCGTGCTGGTCGGCGTCGCGATCGGCGAGCGGCCCCTCGACGCGGAGCTCGCGGCGGAGCTGCTGCTCGGCCCGTTCGGCGGGGTCGACCGGCTGGGACTGCGCCGGCTCCGCCTCGCGCTCCGGGCGGAGGAGCTCGCCGGCGGCGGCATCCGCGCGAGCGACCCGCTGCTGGTCGAGGCCCTCGCCGCGCCCGGCCGCTTCGCCACCATCGACTCCGCTCCCGCCCGGCAGGCCGAGCGGCTGGCCGTGACGATCGACCGGGTCCGCCGCCTGCACGGGGAGGGGGGCTCGATCGAGGAGCTCCTGTGGTCGGCGTGGGAGTCCAGCCGTGTCGCATCCTCCTGGCGCGAGCTCGCCCTCGGCACCGGCCTGACCGCCGCCGAGGCGAACCGCAACCTCGACGGCGTGGTCGCCCTCTTCAGCGCCGCGCGCCGGTTCGTGGAGCGGGCGACCGGGCACTCCGCGGTCGGCTTCGTCACCGAGATCCTCGAGGCGGAGGTCCCCGAGGACACGCTCGCGCCGCGCTCCGTCGAGGACGCGGTCCTCATCGGCACGCCCTCCTCCGTCGTCGGGCTCGAGTTCGACGTCGTGGTGGTCGCCCGGCTGCAGGACGGCGTCTGGCCCAACCTCCGCCAGCGCGGCTCGCTGCTCGATCCGGACGGCCTGCTGCGGCACGCCCGCGGCGAGGGCGGCCTGCCGCTCGACGCCCGCAAGGCCACTCTCGACGACGAGCTCCGGATGTTCGCCCTGGCCGCCTCGCGCGCCCGGCGGCAGCTGGTGCTCAGCGCCGTCGCGGGCGAGGACGAGACGCCCTCCCTCTTCTTCCGGCTCACCCCGCCGGACGCGCCGCGGCTCGATCCGGCCTCCGCGGTGCCGCTCACTCTGCGCGGGGCGGTGGCGGCGCTGCGCCGGACCGCCACCACGCCGGACTCGACCGAGGCTCCCGCCGCGATCCGAGGGCTCAGCGCCCTGGCGCTCGCAGAGGTCCCCGGCGCCGACCCCTCCTCCTGGTCCGGGGTGCTCGAGCCCTCGACCACGGAGCCGCTCTTCGACGTCGGCGACCCCGAGCGGCCCGTCTCCGTCTCGCCGAGCCGCCTCGAGGCCTTCGAGCGGTCCCCGCTGGACTGGTTCGTCGACGCCGTCTCCGGCTCCACGACGAGCACGGCGATGGGGGTCGGCACCCTCGTGCACTGGGTCCTCGAGAACGCCGAGCGGCCCGATCCGCAGGAGCTGTGGGCGGCCCTCGAGTCGCGATGGCCCGAGCTGGTCTTCGAGTCGCAATGGCTGGGCGAGCGGCAGAAGCGCGTCACGCGGCGGCTGATCGACGGCCTCGCGGGCTACCTCGCCGACTTCGAGCGCGGGGGAGGCGTGGTGCTCGGCCGCGAGCAGCAGTTCGAGCTCGACGTCCCGCCCGCCCGCGTTCGCGGATCCATCGACCGCGTCGAGCGCGCCGCCGACGGCTCCGTCACGATCGTCGATCTCAAGACGGGCCGCAGCACGCCCCGGAAGGACGACATCGCCGAGCACGCGCAGCTGGGCAGCTACCAGCTCGCCGTCGCCGAAGGGGCGATCGAGGCGGCCGACCCGGCCGACGGGGGAGGCGCCAAGCTGCTCTTCGTGGCGACGGGCGTGCGCGGGAAGCCGTACCGCGAGGTGGTCCAGGAGCGCTTCGGCGAGGAGGAGCTGGAGCGGTTGCGCGAGCGCGTCCGCGCCGCGGCGCTGGGCATGGCGGCGGCGGGCTTCTCGGGCCTGCTCGACGCGACCCCGTTCTCGCCCGGCGACGCTCTGCGGTACCGCATCCACGCGGTGCCCGAGGTCCCGGGCGACGGCCTCCTGGCGATCGACGAGATCGACGACGCGGACGACCTCGAGGACTCCGAGGACCCGGATCCCGGTGCGCCGGCCGATCCTTCCGCACCCGCCGGCCCCGCCGCCGTCTCCGAGGAGGAGCTGCCGTGATCGACGCCCTGACCATCGCCGAGCGACTCGACCTGCGCCCGCCCACCGCCGAGCAGCGCGCCGTCATCGAGGCGCCGCTCGAGCCGGCCCTCGTGGTCGCCGGTGCCGGCAGCGGCAAGACCGAGACGATGGCCAACCGCGTCCTCTGGCTCCTCGCGAACGGCCACGCGGCGCCGTCGGAGGTGCTCGGCCTCACCTTCACCCGCAAGGCGGCGGCCGAGCTCGGCGAGCGCATCGGACGGAGGATCGACCAGCTCGGCGCGGCGGGCCTGCTCCCGCTCGCGCCAGGGCAGACGACGCCCGACCCGTTCGAGGCCGCCACCGTCTCGACCTACAACGCCTTCGCGAACACGATCTTCCGCGACAACGCCGCCCTGATCGGCCGCGAGGGGGACGCGACCGTGCTCTCCGAGGCCTCCGCCTGGCATCTCGCGCGGGGAGTCGTGGCCGACACGGCCGATCCGCGCATCCTCGAGGTGGAGGCCGGGATCGACCGGCTGACCGACCTCGTCGTCTCGCTCGCGCACGACCTCGCCGACAACCTCGCCGATCCGGCCGCGGTCGCGGCGTTCGCCGAGGACTTCCTCCGCCTGGGCGAGCTGCCGCGCGGAGGCAGCGGCTCGGGGCTCTACCGCGAGCTCGAGAAGGCGCTGCAGGCCGTGGGCGCGCTGCCGGTGCTGACGGCGCTCGCCGAGCGGTTCCAGGAGGCGAAGGCCGAGCGCGGCTTCGTCGAGTTCTCGGACCAGGTCGCCCTCGCGCTGAGGATCGTCGACCGGGTGCCGCGGATCGTGGACGAGCACCGCGCGAGGTACCGGGTGGTGCTCCTCGACGAGTACCAGGACACCTCCGTGCTGCAGACCCGCCTCCTCTCGCGGCTCTTCGCCGGGCAGGGAGTGATGGCCGTGGGAGACCCGCACCAGTCGATCTACGGCTGGCGCGGTGCGAGCGCCGAGGGGCTCGGCCGCTTCGGCACCGATTTCGGGGGAGCGGGACGCTTCTCCCTCAGCACGAGCTGGCGCAACGGCCGCCGCGTGCTGACCGCCGCGAACGCGATCGTGGAGCCGCTGTCGGCGGGGAGCGCGGTCGCGGTCGACACGCTGAGCGCGGGTCCGCAGGCCTCCGAGCACCCGGTCGAGCTCACCTTCCCCGAGACGATCGAGGAGGAGGCGGACGACGTCGCCGCCTGGTTCGCCGGGCGCCTGCGCCAGAGCGCCGAGCCGCCGTCGGCCGCGGTGCTCTTCCGGGTGCGCGCGCACATGGACCGCTTCGCCGCCGCGCTCGCGAAGCACGGCGTCCGGTACCACATCCTCGGCATCGGAGGCCTGCTGCGGCAGCCCGAGATCGCCGACCTCGTCGCCGCGCTCACCGTGGTCGAGGACCCGGCCGCCGGCAGCGAGCTCGTCCGCCTCCTGGCCGGCGCCCGCTGGCGTCTGGGGGTCCGCGACCTCAAGGCGCTGCGCGACCTCGCCTCGTGGCTCGCGGCGCGCGACCACGCGCACCGGCTGCTCCCGGAGGCGGTGCGCGAGCGGATGCGCGCCTCCGTCACCGAGGGCGAGGGCGGCTCGATCGTCGAGGCCCTCGACTTCATCGCGGCGCGCCGCCCCGGCGACGACGGGCGGATCGACCACTCCGCGCTCGGCGGGTTCAGCGCCGAGGGCCTGCGGCGCCTGCATGAGGCGGGCACCCTGTTCGCCCGGCTGCGCGCCCGGGCCGGGCTCGACCTCCTCGACTTCGTCACCCTGGTCGAGCAGGAGCTGGGCCTGGACATCGAGGTCGAGGCGAACGAGTCGCGCGGGGACGGCCGCGCCAACCTCGAGGCGTTCCGCGAGGCGGTGGCCGGGTACCTGCAGACGGACGACCGCGGCGCCGGCACCGGGTCCTCCCTCCGCGGATTCCTCCGCTGGCTCGTCCTCGCGGACAAGCGCGACGGCCTGGCCCCGCGACCGGAGGACCCGGAGCCGGGGACGGTGCAGCTGCTGACGATCCACGGCTCCAAGGGCCTGGAGTGGGACCTCGTCGCCGTCCCGAGGATGGTCGACGGCGAGCTCCCCGGCACGCCGGTCGAGGGCTTCCGCGGCTGGGTCAGGCTGGGCGCGATGCCCTACGCGTTCCGCGGCGACGCCGCCGAGCTCCCCGATCTCGCCTGGCGCGGCTGCAGCACGCAGAAGGAGGTCGTCGACGCGATCGGAGCGTTCGGCGACACTCTCCGCGAGCGCAACGAGGCGGAGGAGCGGCGTCTCGCCTACGTGGCCGTCACGCGGGCGCGTCACCACCTCCTGCTCAGCGGCTCGTGGTGGGCCGGCCAGGCGAAGCCGCGCGGACCGGGCGTCTTCCTCCGCGACCTCGAGGAGGCCGGAACGATCCCGCCGCTGCCGACCGAGCCCGCGAACGAGGAGAACCCGCTCGAGCGGGCCCCGCGCACGTTCCGCTGGCCGCACGATCCGCTCGGCTCCCGCGGCGACCGGGTCCGCGCCGCCGCCGCCCGGGTCCGCAGCGCCGAGCCCGCCCTGCTCGGAGCGCGCGGCGACGACATCCGCCTGCTGCTCGCCGAGCGGGCGGTGCGGCTGGCCGGGGGCGAGCGCACGCCGCTGCCCACCCGCATCCCCGCCTCCCGGTTCAAGGACATCGTCAGCACGCCGGACGAGGTCGCGGCGCAGCTGCGCCGGCCGATGCCGGAGCGCCCCTACCGGCAGACCCGGCTCGGCACGACCTTCCACTCCTGGGTCGAGAACCGCTTCGGCGTCCAGGGCGGGGCCGAGGCGGTCGACACCTTCCCCGACGAGCTCGACGACGCCGGTCCCGCGAGTGTCGAGCAGGAGCGGCTCGACGCCCTGATCGCGACCTTCGAGCGCTCGGAGTGGGCCGACCGGCGCCCGGAGGCGGTCGAGATCGAGATCCACCTCCAGCTCGCCGGCCATGTCGTCGTCTGCAAGCTCGACGCGGTGTACCCGACGGAGGACGGCGTGCAGATCGTCGACTGGAAGACCGGGCGGGCGCCGAAGGACGCCGCCGACCTCGAGCTCAAGCAGTTCCAACTCGCGCTGTACCGGCTCGCCTACTCGCGCTGGCGGGGAGTGCCGCTCGAGAGCGTCGACGCCGTGTTCTACTTCGTCGCCGACGACCTCGTGCTGCGGCCCGAGCGGTTCTACTCCGAGCGCGAGCTCGCGGAGTCGCTCTCCTCGGCGACGGGAGCGAGCCCGCGGCCGTGAGCGGAGGAGCCCGTGCGGGCTCCCGGCGTGCGGTTGAGCAGCTCCTCGACCTCCGAGACCTCCAGCACCGGGCCGGTGTCGGTCGAGAGGGGCGCGGAGAGGTCGCCGAGCACGCTGTCGACCAGCGTGTCCAGCATCGCGACCGCGTCGTCCACGATGGCGGAGTCGTCGGTCTCGGTGCCGTGCAGCAGCCAGCGGGCGAGCTCGAGCTCGGCGTAGAGCTGGGCGCGCTGGCGGATCGTGCGGTCCACCGCTCCCGCGCGCATCCGGGAGTAGGCCGAGAGCGCCGTCTCGGAGCCCGGGGCGCTCAGCAGCCAGTGCAGGTCGCGCGCCGGGTCGCCGACCCGCAGCGCCGCCCAGCCGAGCACGGCCGCGACCACGTCGCCCGAGCGGAGGAAGGAGTCGGCCGTCATCGAGCCGTTCACCACGGTCGGGTCGAACTGCCAGAGCGCCTCGTCGGAGGAGGCCGACTCCCAGCGCGCGACGAGCGCCGCCGGGACGTGGCCGGTGTCGGCCGCGCGCTCGATCACGGCGACCGTCTCGTTCACGCTGTCGCGCGCGGTCGCGATCGGCAGGCCCGCCTCCTGGACGAACGACACCGGGAGCGAGTGGATCGCTCCGACGGCCCGGCCGATCGAGTCGGCGAGCCCGCTCTGCGCGGCCACGTCGTCGATGAGGACGCGGTCGCCCTCGAGGTACTCGTAGACGACCGCGCGGGTGCCGTCGAACGGCGTCTGCCCCACGCTCTCCTGCAGATCGAACGGCAGTCGGCTGCGGATGCCGGCGGTCAGCGCCCGGAGCGCGACGAGGTCGCCGAGCTGCTCCTGCTCCGCGAGCGCGGACGTGGGAACGCGCACGACGAGGCGGGCGCCCTCGCGCGTCGTCAGCAGGGCGGAGTCGAAGTCGCCGTGCGTCGAGGACGTGAAGGGGCGCGCGGAGCGGACGTCGAGGCCCTCGACGGCCGAGGTGGCCAGCGCGGCTAGAGTGAGATGGGATCTGGCCATGGTTTCCAGGGTAGGCGGCTCGTGCCCGGCCGGCCCGCCGCCACGCGCTGTCCCGCCGATGCCGTCGAAGGCCCGCGACAGCGGTCCTCGCGGCCCCCGTCACGAAATGAGCCCCGGATGTCACTGCCCTTCGCCGATCGCCTCCCGCTCTCGCGACAGGCGGCCGACCGCGACGGCGTCGGACGCTCGCGGCCCGCGCTCTTCGACGAGCTGCTCGCCGATCCCGCCACCCGCGTGCTCGTCCTGCACCACGACCGGACCCTGGTCGAGGCCGACCGCCTCCTCCTGCGCCGCCCCGAGGACGTGACCGCCGGCACCCTCCGGATCTACCTCGGCCGCACGCTCGCCGAGGCCCCCGGCGAGCCGGTCGGAACCCCCGTCATCGCGACCGTCCTCACCGACGCGGCCGCCGCCGAACTCGAGCCCGACGAGGAGCGGTGGAGCGGCCTGCGCCCGATCGCCGAGCGCCTGAGCGACCGCGACGCGGGCCTGTTCACCGAGGCTCTCGCCATCGCGAACTGGCACGCCTCGCACGGCTACTCGCCCCGCAACGGCGACCCGACCGTCGTCGAGCAGGGCGGCTGGGTCCGCCGCTCGCCCACCGACGGCAGCCAGGTCTTCCCGCGCACGGATCCGGCGATCATCGTCTGCGTCCTCGACGCGGACGACCGCCTCCTCCTCGGCTCGAACGCGATGTGGGGCACCGGCCGCTTCTCCCTCCTCGCCGGCTTCGTCGAGCCGGGCGAGTCGCTCGAGGCCGCCGTGATCCGCGAGATCGGCGAGGAGTCGGGCATGCGCGTCGTCGACCCGCAGTACCTGGGCTCGCAGCCCTGGCCGTTCCCCGCCTCTCTCATGGTCGGCTTCACCGCCCGCCTCGCCGAGGACCAGTCCCCGGAGGACCTGCTCCCGGACGGCGAGGAGATCGTCGAGCTGCGCTGGTTCACCCGGCAGCAGCTGCACGAGTCCCTCGAGTCCGTGCTGCTGCCCGGCCGCTCGTCCATCGCCCGAGCGATGATCGAGGACTGGTACGGAGGCGAGCTGGAGAACGGCCCGATCGCGTGACCCTGCTCGACGGACTCGACGAGGGGCAGCGCGAGGCGGCGGAGGCGCTGCTGGGACCGGTCTGCGTCCTCGCGGGCGCGGGCACCGGCAAGACCCGGACGATCACGCACCGCATCGCTCACGGAGTGGCGACCGGCGTCTACACGCCGGGCCGCGTCATGGCCCTGACCTTCACCAGCCGCGCCGCGGCCGAGCTGCGCTCGCGCCTGCGGGTGCTCGGCGCCGGCGGCGTCCAGGCCCGCACCTTCCACGCCGCCGCCCTCTCGCAGCTCGGCTACTTCTGGCCGCAGCTGGTGGGGGGCACGATGCCCCAGCTTCTCGACGGCAAGGCCCGCCTGCTCGGGCACGCGGCCGAGCGGCTCCGCCTGAAGCTCGACACGGCGACGCTCCGCGACCTCTCGGCCGAGATCGAGTGGCGGAAGGTGTCCGCCCTCTCCCTCGAGCAGTACGCCGTCGCCGCCCGCACGCGCCCCCTGCCCGGACGGCTCACCCTGGAGCAGACGGTCGCGCTCGTGGACGAGTACGAGGGGCTGAAGGACCAGCGCCGCCAGATCGACTTCGAGGACGTCCTGCTCGTGACCGCCGGGATGCTCGAGTCCGAGCCCGCGATGGCGATGCAGGTGCGCGAGCAGTACCGCTTCTTCGTCGTCGACGAGTACCAGGACGTCTCGCCGCTGCAGCAGCGGCTCCTGGAGCTCTGGCTCGGCGACCGGAGCGACCTCTGCGTCGTCGGCGACGCCAGCCAGACCATCTACTCCTTCGCGGGTGCGCGGGCCGACTACCTCCTCGACTTCCCGTCCCGCTGGCCGGCCGCCACCGTCGTGCGCCTGGAGGAGAACTACCGCTCGGCCGTGCCGATCGTGCAGACCGCGAACCGCCTCATGCGGGGCAGGCCCGGCGCGCTCTCGCTCCACGCCGTCGCCGCGGCCGAGGCGCCGGAGCCCGCGATCGACGCCTACCCGGACGACATCGCGGAGGCGCGCGGCATCGCGGCGCGGGTCGCGGCCGACATCGAGGCGGGGGTGCGCCCCTCCGACATCGCCGTGCTCTTCCGCACCAACAGCCAGTCGGCGGTCATCGAGCACGCCCTGCACGAGCGGGGAGTGAGCGCGCACATGCGCGGCGGCAAGCGCTTCTTCGACCTCCCCGAGGTGAAGCAGGCCGTGATGCAGCTGCGCGCGGCGTCCGTGTCGATCAGCGGCGAGCCGCTGTTCAAGTCGGTGAGCGACGTCCTCCGCTCGCTCGGCTGGAGCGCCGAGCCGCCGTCGGCGCCCGGTGCGGTGCGCGACCGGTGGGAGTCGCTGGACACGCTGGCCCGCCTCGTCGACGAGGCTCCTTCCGGATGGACCTTCCGGCAGTTCACCGACGACCTGATCGCGCGCCAGCAGGTGCATCACGAGCCGGACCGCGGCGCGGTCACCCTCGCCACGCTGCACTCGGCGAAGGGCCTCGAGTGGGAGTCGGTGCACCTGATGGGGCTCGCCGAGGGCCTGCTGCCGATCTCGTACGCCGCCGGCCTCGAGGCGATCGACGAGGAGCGGCGCCTCCTCTACGTCGGCATCACCCGGGCCCGCCGGCGCCTGCGCCTGTCGTGGGCGCGCTCGACGGTCGGCCGCGTCACGCGGAGGGAGCCGTCGCGCTTCCTCGAAGAGCTCGGCACGCGCACTCGGGGTGCGGCTCCCGCTCCCGCACGGTGAAGGCTCCGGAGGCGTCGATGTAGATCCGCTCGGCCGCGCGGAGCCCGCGCCAACCCGCGAGGAGCCGCCGCAGCACGGCGTCGGCGGCCGCCACGGCGATCGCCGCGCCGGCGAGGGGCGTGCGAGTGGGAGCCGAGCGGCCGAGCACCTGGATCACGAGGCGCGCGCGATCCGGATCGAGGTCCATGCGGTCCCGCTCGGCGCAGTGCAGGCACGGTCCGGACCCCGGCTCCACCAGGGGTCCGAGGCGCACCGATTCGTCGCCGAACACGACCGCCAGGTGCGGCACGTCGGCCGCGAGCCAGTGCGCGGCGCGGACGGGGGCGACGGCGAAGTCGGCGATCAGGACGGCGAGGTCCGGCGTCCCGTCGTCGGCGAGCAGCGAGCAGCCCTCGCTCCGGAGGAGTGTGCGCAGTGCGTCCGGTGCCGCGCCCGTCCCCTCGACGACGACCCGCGGTGCCGGGGGAGGGCCGGGCTCGATGCTGCGCAGCAGGACCGGCCGGAGCGCCTCGAGCACCTCGTCGACCCGCGCCTCGCTCGCTCCGGCGCGCGTCGCGATCAGGCGGACGGTGCCGGCGCTGGTGCCCACGCGGAGCGCGTCGAGCAGGAGCTCCTCCGGGTAGCCGACGCCGTCCAGGACCGCGTGCGGACGGTCCAGGCCGAGCTGCACCGCGGTCGCGGAGCGCCAGAGCAGAGGGAGTCGAGGATCGAGCCGGAGCACCATCCGGCGATCATGGCCGAGACCGGCCCGGCGCCGCGGGAGTTGTCCACAGGCGGGCGCCGGACGGGATCAGACGGGGCGGTCGCCCGTGGGGGAGGAGCCGCGGTCGTCGTCGTCCGGCGAGCCGGCGTCGTCGGCCGTGTCCGGAGCGTCTCCGGAGGCACCGTCGCGCTCGCGCGGCATCGTGCCGTTCAGCAGGTCCTCCAGCGCGCGGTCCATCTCGTCGGGCTCCGGGGTCTCGCCGCGGGCCTCGGCCGTGAGCCGGGCGACGAGCGCGCTCGGGTCGTCCAGGTCCTCCGAGCCGGGGAGCAGGTCGGGGTGCGACCAGAGCGAGTCGCGGGCCTCGGGCCCGACGGCGTCGGTCACGGCCTGCCACATCGCGGCGGCCTCGCGGAGGCGGCGCGGGCGCAGCTCCAGGCCGACGAGGGTCGCGAAGGCGGACTCGGCCGGTCCGCCGGAGGCGCGGCGGCGACGGACCGTCTCGGCGATCGCCCCGGCGCTGGGCAGGCGCGTGGTCGCCGCCGCGGTGACGACGTCGACCCAGCCCTCGATGAGGGCGAGGACGGTCTCGAGCCGGCCGTGCGCGGCGAGCTGCTCCTCCGTCTTCGGCGGGATGAGCGCGCCGGAGGTCATCGCGTCGCGGAGCTCCTCGGGGTTCGACGGGTCGAAGCCCTCGGCCAGCTCCTCGAGGCGGGTGGTGTCGATGCTGATCCCGCGCGCGAAGTCGGTGATCTGCGAGATGAGGGCGAGGCGGAGCCACTTGCCGTGGCGGAACAGGCGGGCGTGGGCGAGCTCGCGGACCGCCAAGTACAGCTGCACCTGGTCCAGCGGGATGTCGAGGCCCTCGCCGAACGCGGCGACGTTCTGCGGCAGGATCGCCGCGTCGTTCTCCTCCAGCAGCGGGATGCCGATGTCGCCGCCCGAGACGACCTCGGCGGCGAGCTGCCCGACGACCTGGCCCAGCTGCAGGGCGAACAGGGTGCCGCCGATCCCGCGCATCATGCCTTCGGCGCCGGCGATCATCGCCTGCATCTCCTCCGGGGCCTGCTCGCGGAGCACGCGGGTCAGCGCGTCCGAGATGCTCAGCGCCACCGGCTCGGCGAGCTGGGTCCAGACCGGCATCGTCAGGGAGATCCACTCGAGGCGGCTGATCGAGCGCGGCGTGCGGCTCAGCTCGGAGACGTACGCGACCTCGTCCAGCCAGAGCGCGGCGACGCCGAAGGCCGCGTCGATCGGCGCCCGCACGGAGTCGGACACCGGCGCGGAGTCGGCGCGCGCGAGCTGCTTCGCCTGCTCGAGCGAGAGCGTCCAGTTCACGCCGCCGTCGCCGTTCTGCTGCATCGCGCTCTGCAGCTGCGAGAGCAGATTCTGCAGGGCCACCGGGTCGTTCGGCAGGCCCGCCGCACCGGCGAGCTGCGAGGGGTCGACCGGGCCGTTCCCCGAGAGGAACTGCCGCAGCATCTCCCGGAACTCGTCCTCGGAGCCGCCGCCCGCTCGGTCCGCACTGTCGCCATCGGCCATCGGGATCAGCCCTCCGTCGCTCACGTGAATCCGGTCGCCGCACCGCTTCCGCGGCCCTGCACGGGGCGCCGGTTCCGGCGCGACTCCCAGTCGTGCAAGCTACGTTAGCCCGAGCGCCCGGGGCCTCGGCGTGCAGAGCACCGCTCGGGCCCAGCCCGCTTCCGCCCGCCGCGAACATCCCGGCGGAGCCGCTCCACCCGTTGCCAGAAAGGCCCCCGTGTCGCTGTTCTCCGACGACCCGCGCCCCTCCTCCTCCCCGCGCCGCCCGTGGGTCGGACCGGTCGTCCTCCTCTCGGGTGTCGCCCTCGTGGTCGGTCTGGGCGTCGCGCCCGCCCCCTACGTGATCGAGCAGCCCGGCCCGGTCTTCGACACCCTGGGCAGCAGCGAGGACGTGCCCCTCATCTCGATCCCGGACCGCACCACCTACCCCACCGCAGGCACGCTCGACATGCTCACCGTGTCGGTCGTCGGCAACCCGCAGAGCCTGCCCACCTGGGTGGAGGTCGCGAGCGCCTGGTTCGACAGGACCAAGGCGGTCGTCCCGGTCGACGCGATCTTCCCGCCCTCCTCCACGGTCGAGGAGCGCGACGAGGCGAATCAGGCCGAGATGACCGACTCCCAGCAGGAGGCGATCGCCGCCGCGCTCACCGAGCTCGGCCACCCCGTCGAGCAGCGCGTCTCGGTCGTGCAGGTGCCCGAGGGCTCCCCTGCCGAGGGCGTCCTGGAGGCGGGGGACGAGATCCTCGCGGTCGCCGGGACCCCTGTCGCCGACGCGACCGCCCTGCGCGCGACCCTGCAGACCCTGGGCACCGGCTCCCCGGTGCAGATCAGCATCGAGCGCGAGGGCGCACGGCAGGAGGTGGAGGTCACGCCGCGCGACTCGAACGGCGCCGCCGTCATCGGCGTCCTCCCCGGCGCGGCCTTCGACTTCCCGTTCGAGGTCGACATCCAGCTGGACGACGTGGGCGGGCCGAGCGCCGGGATGATGTTCGCCCTCGGGATCATCGACAAGCTCACCGAGGGCGAGCTCAACGGCGGGCGGAGCGTCGCCGGGACCGGCACGATCGACGCGGCCGGCGAGGTCGGCGCCATCGGCGGGATCCGCCAGAAGCTCTACGGGGCGGAGGGCGCCGGCGCGGAGTACTTCCTCGCACCCGCGACCAACTGCAACGAGGTCGTCGGCCACGTCCCCGACGGGCTCGACGTGCTCGCGGTCTCGACCCTCGACGACGCCCTCGCCGCCCTGAAGGGCATCGCCGCGGGCGACACCTCCGGCCTGCCGGACTGCAGCACCGCCGCTCCCCTCGACTGATCCCACCCGCCGACCCCGGGTCGACGCCCAGGTGAGCCGGACAGCCGTCGCATAGCATGGGTGGCCTCCCCTCACATCTCGACAGCAAGAGGCCCTCACGTGAGTTCCACAGCAACCGAAACCCCGCCGCGGAAGAGACGGAGCGTCCTCGCCGTCACTGTCGTGGTGGTGGCCGTCCTGGTGGTGGCGTTCTTCGTCTTCGCAGGTCTGTACACCGACATCCTCTGGTACGACCAGCTCGGCTTCCTCTCCGTCCTCACGACGCAGTGGGCGGCGGCGGGCGGGCTCTTCGTCATCGGCTTCGTCGCCATGGCCGTGCCGGTGTTCATCAGCCTGATGCTGGCGTACCGCCTCCGGCCGGTCTACGCGAAGCTCAACTCGCAGATCGACCGCTACCAGCAGGTCGTGGAGCCGCTGCGGCGCCTGGCCACCTTCGGGATCCCCGCGGTGCTCGGCCTCTTCGCCGGCGTGTCCTCCGCCACCCGCTGGCAGACGAGCCTCACCTTCTGGAACCGCACGCCCTCGGGCACCACGGATCCGCAGTTCGGCCTCGACACGTCGTTCTACCTCTTCGAGCTGCCCTTCTACCAGAGCATCGTCGGCTTCGCGTCGGCGGTCCTCCTGATCTCGGCGTTCGCGACCCTCGCCACCGGCTACCTCTACGGAGCGATCCGGGTGAACGGCCGCGAGATCCGCATCTCGAAGGCCTCGCGCATCCAGCTGGCGGTCATCGCCGCCCTCTACCTCGCCGTGCAGGCGGTCAGCCTCTGGCTCGACCAGTACGCGACGCTCGCGCAGCAGGGGCCCCGCATCACCGGCGCCACCTACTCGACCGTCAACGCCACGATCCCGGGCCTGCAGATCCTGGCCGGCATCGCGGCGCTGGTCGCGATCCTCTTCGTCGTCACCGCCTTCATCGGCCGCTGGCGCTTCCCGGTCATCGGCACCGCGCTGCTGATCGTGTCGAGCCTGCTCGTCGGCTCCCTCTACCCGTGGATCGTGCAGAAGTTCCAGGTCGAGCCCAACGAGCGCACGCTCGAGCAGCCCTTCATCCAGAACAACATCGACATGACCCGCCAGGCCTACGGGGTGAGCGACGTCGACGTCATCCCCTACGAGGCGACCACCGACGCGGAGCCGGGCGCCCTGCGCTCGGACGCCGAGACCACCGCGAACATCCGCATCCTCGACCCCGCCGTGGTCACCGACGCGTTCTCGCAGCTGCAGCAGTTCCGCCAGTACTACAAGTTCGGCGACACGCAGAACGCGCTCGACGTCGACCGCTACTCCATCGACGGATCGACGCAGGACGCCGTGGTCGGCGTCCGCGAGCTGAACCTCAACGGCCTCGGCACCAACCAGACCTGGTACAACCAGACGCTCGTCTACACGCACGGCTACGGCCTGGTCGCCGCCTACGGCAACCAGCGCTCGGCCGACGGCGAGCCGGTGTTCATCGAGTCCGGCGTCCCGACCACGGGCGACCTCGGCGACTACGAGCCGCGGATCTACTTCGGCGAGAACTCCCCGCCGTACTCGATCGTGGGCGGCAACGACTCGCGCGACATCGAGCTCGACTACCCCTCGGGCACCGACGGCGCGCAGCAGACCTACACGACCTTCGACGGCGAGGGCGGCCCCGCTCTCGACAACGTCTTCAAGAAGCTCGTCTACGCGATCAAGTTCCAGTCCGAGCAGATCTTCCTCTCGGACGGCGTGAACGACGACTCGCAGATCCTCTACGACCGCGATCCCGTGCAGCGCGTCCAGAAGGTCGCGCCGTACCTCAAGCTCGACTCCGACGCCTACCCGACCGTCGTCGACGGCCGCGTGAAGTGGGTCGTCGACGGGTACACCACCTCGGCCGACTACCCGTACTCGGAGGTGCAGAGCCTCTCGCAGGCGATCGCCGACACGAACACGCAGCAGCAGTTCCCGACCGACGACGTCAACTACATCCGCAACTCGGTCAAGGCGACGGTCGACGCGTACGACGGCAGCGTCACGCTCTACGCGTGGGACACCGAGGACCCGATCCTGCAGACCTGGCAGAAGATCTTCCCGACCACGGTGAAGCCCGTGAGCGACATGTCGGGCGAGCTGCTCAGCCACGTCCGCTACCCGGAGGACCTCTTCAAGGTCCAGCGCGCGGTCCTCGGCACCTACCACGTCACCGACGCGGGCTCCTTCTACTCCCGCGAGGACGCCTGGGCGACGCCGAACGACCCGACCAGCGGAGCCGCGACCACGGCCGCCGCGACCGGCACCAGCCTGCAGCCGCCTTACTACCTGACGCTGCAGACGCCGGACCAGGACGTCCCGTCGTACTCGCTCTACTCGACATACATCCCGGCGAGCGTCCAGGGCGCGCAGGCCAGCCGCAACGTGCTGACCGGCTACCTCGTGGCCGACTCCGACGCCGGCTCGACGGCGGGCTCCGTGGCCGACGGCTACGGCACCCTCCGCCTGCTCGAGCTGCCGAAGGACGACACGGTGCCCGGTCCCGGCCAGGTGCAGAACGCCTTCACGACCGACCCGACGGTCGCGAACGAGCTGAACATCCTCTCCCGCGGCGACACCACCGTCACGAGGGGCAACCTGCTCACGCTGCCGGTCGGCGGCGGCCTGCTCTACGTCCAGCCGATCTACGTGCGCTCCAACGGAGACACGAGCTTCCCGCTCCTGCAGAAGGTGCTGGTCGCGTTCGGCGACGACATCGCCTTCGAGGACACCCTCGACGCGGCCCTCGACAGCCTCTTCGGCGGCGACTCGGGAGCCGACGCGGGCGACACCGGCACGCCGACGACTCCGGACGCGGGCACCGGCACCTCGGGCGGCGACACCGGAGGCGACGCGGGCGGCACGACCGGCGGGACCGGCACCACGCCGACCACGGGGGACCAGACGGCGCTCCAGCAGGCGCTGAACGACGCTCGCGACGCCCTCGCGGCCCGGGAGACGGCGCTCAAGTCCGGTGACCTGACCGCGTTCGCGGCGGCCGACGAGCAGCTGACCGAGGCGCTCTCGCGGGCGCTGCAGGCCGAGGGCGGCCAGTAGCCCGCATGGTGCAGGTCGACCGCGGCGAGCACCTCCGCTCGGGGGAGTGGCTCGAGCTCAACCGCACGTACTGGGAGGAGCGCACCGGCGAGGGTGCGCTCCACCCGGAGCTCGTCGCCGTGGCGCTCCGCGGCCCCGGGCCGCGGATACTCCAGCTCGGCTCGGGCGACGGGCTCGACGCGCTCGAGCTCGCCCAGCGCGGCGCCCGCGTGGTGGGCGTCGACTTCTCGATGCCGGCCGTGCGCCGAGCACGCGCCGCCGCAGCGGAGCGGGACCTCGCCGGCTCCGCCCGCTTCGTCTGCGCGAACCTCTACGAGCTGCGGCACATGCTGCCGGAGCCCGACTCGTTCGACGTGGTGCTCAGCAGCGCCGGCGTCGTCTCGTGGCTCCCCGACGCGGAGGAGTGGGCGCGGCTGGTGGAGTGGTTCCTCGCCCCGGGCGGCGTGGCGCTCATCGCCCCCTCGTCGTCCGCTCCCGTCGACGCCGACGTCCGCACCTGGTCGCGCCCCTCGTCCGCGCTCGCCGCGGCACTGACGGCAGTCGGGCTGAGTGTGGACGAGGACGCCCCGCTGCGCGCCGCCAAGCCCGCCTGGGACCGGAGCCCGCCCCCGCCACCGCGTCGATTTGCACCGGCGCCGGAACGCGTGTAATGTCTCTTCTTGTGCCGCGGGGTGGAGCAGTTCGGTAGCTCGCTGGGCTCATAACCCAGAGGTCGTAGGTTCAAATCCTGCCCCCGCAACAAGAAAGCGAAAGCCGGTCCTGAGAAGGGCCGGCTTTCGTCGTTGACGCCGGTCCGAGAACGGCCATCAGCGGCCGGGGCGCCCGGGCGGCGCGTCAGTCGGCCTCGATGACGCTGAGCACGTTCCCCGACGGATCGCGGAACCAGCAGATCGTCGGTCCGTGGCCGCGCATCACCCCGTCCGCATCGGTCGGCAGCGACGGGTCGTCGTAGATCGCCGTGGCGACGCCCGCCGCGTGCAGCTCGGCGACCGCGGCGTCGACGTCCTCCACCGAGAAGTTCAGGATCGTGAACGACGCCGGCGCGTGGTCCGGCTTCGGGTACGCGATCGCGCGGCCTCCGCCCGGCAGCCGGATGTCGAGGATCCCCATCGCGTTCACCTCGACCTCGAGCCCCAGCACTCCGCCGTAGAAGGCCCGCGCCGCCTCCACATCGTCCACGCTGAAGCCGCTGAACGCCCTCTCGCTCCGGATCATCGCCGTCCTCCGTCCCGCGGCCGCACCGTCGCGCCCGCTCCGCTCCGGACGCTACTCCGGTCCTGCGGCCCCGTCACCGTTCGTCTCGCCGGGATACGGCGTGGACCCCAGCGGACCGTCGAGTAGGGGCTGCCCCGAAACGATGCGAAGTTGCCGTGCGGCCGGCCCGCCGGGCGTCCGGGACTTATTCGAGGGTTTCGCGAGCCTCCTAGGTCGCCCCCGTTTCTACCATGGCCATCAATGGCTCGCGATCGTTGAATCGCACGGGGTTCAGCTAGAAAGGTCCTCGACTTGCTCATCACTACTTCGCCCTGAACCAGGTGGCGCCTCACCGCCTATATCTAACGCGCCGCTTTCTTGTCGGCACGGAACCTTGTTTTCGTGAGGGGCCCAGCAAACAAGTCCTCATTCAGGAAATAAAGTACTGGAGCTATGTCTTCTTCATTCATTACAAACGCGCCTTCGGGATTTAAGAGGACATCCGGGTTCAGATCTGCCTCTCGCATTGCTTCGATAAGCGCTTCTTTCGGAACTGTGTCTAGGTGGCCGCGCCGAACAACGGCTTCAAGCCTCGCCCTAATTCGACTGTCCCTTTGGGCGCGGGTGCTTAGACGATCCCGGCCAGCAGTTTCGATCGCTAGTGACTTGTTTAGGTCGCCGGTCCACTGAGGCACCTGACTAACGAGAGCATCCTGACTTCGGAAAATTGCGGCGAAGACCGTCTGAGAGAGGATGTAAAGGTCGGATCCGAGAACTACGAGATCGAACCATTCGTCAAAGGCAAATATTGGCGCCTCGATCCGCTGTAGCGCGTCTGTCATCAACGAATAGATCCGGCCTCGTTTCAATCCGCGCCTTGGATTGCTTCGTCGAAGAAAGACCGTCCTGTTGCCTGCTCCGGAACCCAGGGTTATGGCGTAAAACGAGAGGTCCCCCGCGGGCAGTTCTTTGGGAGTAATCTGCGGAAGCGTTTCAGCGAGGCGCAACGCCTCGAGAAGAACGAGATCGCCGTGCTCGGCACCCATTTGCGGCGCGGTTCCAACGTCGGCGAGTCGCAAGACCAAGCACGTCTCCGGAGAAAGGTCGGCATCTGGCGCCCAGTCCTGGAGTTCTCGTTCCTCGATGTCCGAGATAGTCCTTAGTATCACCTCCCGGAATGCGCTCCCGACTGACTGACTGATTGCAACTTGCCGCACTTTTGTCTTCTGGCCTGAGATCCATCCCACTGATAGCGTGATGGACGAGGTTACGTCGATTTCCGAAAAGGAGGCATGATCAACCATTTGAGGCTCCATCTGTTATGTGGCGTAGCTTAAAGCAACTCCCAATAACTCTAAACGCTGTGAGAGATGTTCCAGAAATCGGAGCTTGCTTTGCAAAAAGTACTATTTTGCTGCCAGCCGAAGTCTCGACCAAGTACGTATGTATTCCAAATGCGAGCAGCAAAGGATTGACAAGTCCGAGACTTGTTCTGAAAAGAAGAGTTAGCAAGAGGAGGGCGAAAACTCCATATGCAAGCCAGTTGGAAAAAGTTTCCACCGAGGCAAATGCGAACGGGAATAGATAGGTGAGCAAGTAAGCGGGCACTTGTGTGCTTTCGTCCTCTACTCGCACAACCTGAAATGGGGTATCTTCCATTCCGCCCCTCACAAGCACGACTAGTGGAAGAGTGAGCGCAGAAATGAGGGCGGCGGCTCCGAGCGTCATAGCAAGTTTCAGATCTTGCTCGATAAATCGGATTGCAATAATTAAGACGAGTGGAGAAATCGATGACGCCACCATGAAAGTTCTAATCAATTACTGTCCTTCGAACCGCGATTGAGTGTGCGCGCCGTCGCGCGCGTCTCGGGCTCAGGTCGACGATCGTGATAATCACTTCACTTCCCTCGCAGATGTGAGCATGCCACAAGATGAAGGCAGTGCGACCAACCAGGATTGTTGGTAGGTGGAATTGCCTAGTAGTCCTGCACATGGGTTTATCCTCGCTTTCACTACCGACACCGGTCGTGATGAGGATCCGCGGACCGGACTCCCGACGCTCCGCGCCAGCGCGTGTGCCGGACCGACCCGCACGTTAGGCTCGTCCCCGATGCGAGGGGTGCTGCTGTGAGGGACGAACGCGGGGACGACGGCTCGAACGAGGGAGTCGGCGACCAGCCGACCCGGCGGAGCCTGCGGCGGGCGCCGCACGCGCTGCCCGAGGCCCGCGTCGCGACCCCGGTGCTCACTCCGGTCCGTCCCGTGCGCCGACGACGGGGCCGCGTCTTCCGCACCACCCTCAGCACGGTCGCCCTCGCCGCGATCGCGGGGCTGGTCGCCGTCTCCGCGCTCCCCGCCTACTCCGTCGATCCGGTGCCCGACTCGCAGGCCGCCGTCGAGGCCGCGGCCCGCGTGCGGGCGCTCGGCAACCAGAAGCTCACGGTCGCTCCGACCGCGCTCCAGGAGCAGGTGATCCGCGACTCCTTCACCGCGCCGACCCAGGCCCAACTCGACGAGGCCGCCGCTCAGGCGCGGGCCCTCGCCGCCGCCGAGCAGGCCGCGCGAGACGCCGAGACCGCCCGCCTCGCCCAGGAGGCGCAGGCCGCAGCCGGCACCGACGGCACCACCGCGGGCAGCGGCGGCACCAGCACCTCGGTCACCCCCCGCGAGGAGGGTGACGACTACCCCTGGCGGGACCAGCTCACCGACGACCAGGGCGGCGGGCTCTCGCCGCTGCGGTACTACTACCGCGAGTGCGTCGACTTCGTCGCCTGGCGGATCAACCGCGACCAGGGCTCGACGAGCGCGCCCTTCAAGTGGACCTGGGGCAACATGACCCCGGGCGGCGGCAGCGCCTACGCCTGGGCGGGCCAGTGGGCCTCCCACGGCTGGGTGACCAGCAGCACGCCCGTCCCCGGCGCGGTCGCCTGGTTCACCGGCAACCACGTCGCCTACGTGCAGGCCGTCAACGCCGACGGCACGGTGTCGCTCGAGGAGTACAACTGGGGCAACGACCACGCGTACCACAAGCGGACCATCCCGGCCTCCCAGGTCGCGCTCTTCCTCTACCCGCCGAGCTGATGACCGGCGCCGTCGGCATGGCCGTGGCGCAGTTCGCTCCCACGCAGGACCGGGAGGCGAACCTCGCGACGATCGGGCGCCTGGCCCGTGTCGCCGCCGAGCGCGGGGCGAGCCTCGTGGTGCTGCCGGAGTACAGCTCCGCCTTCACCGATCCGCTCGGGCCCGAGCTGGTCGCCGCGGGCGAGGCGCTCGACGGGCCGTTCGTCACGGGTCTCGCAGCCCTCGCGCGCGAGCTCCGGATCCACCTCGTCGCGGGCATGGTCGAAACGATCGACGGCCACCGCATCGCGAACACGCTCGTCGCGCTCGACCCCGAGGGCGTGCTCGTCGCCCGCTACCGCAAGCTGCACCTGTACGACGCCTTCGGCCGGACCGAGTCGGAGTGGGTCGCCGCGGGAGAGATCGCCGCGCCCGAGACCTTCGTGGTCGGCGGCCTCGTCGTCGGCCTGCAGACCTGCTACGACCTGCGCTTCCCCGAGGTCAGCCGCTGGCTGGTCGACGCCGGGGTCGACGTCATCGCGGCACCGGCCGAGTGGGTGCGCGGCCCGCTCAAGGAGGCGCACTGGCGGACGCTGGTCACCGCTCGCGCGCTCGAGAACACGATCTACCTCGTCGCAGCCGACCAGACGCCGCCGATCGGGGTCGGCACGAGCATGATCGTCGATCCGATGGGCGTCGAGATCGCCACTCTCGGCGAGGTCGAGGACGTCGCCGTCGCCTGGGTCTCACGCGAGCGGATCGACGCGGTGCGCGCGACGAACCCGGCTCTGGCGCTGCGGCGCTTCCGGGTGCTCCCCCTCTGAGCGCCGCCACCGCCGCCACGGCGCCGGGGAGCCGGCCGCATCCGGTGCCGCCGGCTCCTCAGCGCGCCATCCGGGCGAGGCCCGCGACCGCCGTCTCCAGCACCTCGAACCGCTTGCAGAACGCGAAGCGGACCAGCGACCGGTAGGCAGCGGCGTCCTCGGGGCGGCAGAACGCCGACACGGGCACCGCCACCACTCCCGCGAGCTCCGGGAGCGCCCGGCAGAGCGCGACTGCGTCGTCGTAGCCGAGCGGTGCCGCGTCCGCGACGACGAAATAGCCGCCCGAGGACGGCGCGACGCCGAAGCCGGCCGCGGCCAGGCCCGCCGACAGCAGGTCCTTCTTGGCCGCCAGCGTCCGCGCCACGCCGGTGAAGAAGGCGTCCGGGAGCCCGAGCCCGAGGGCGACGGCCCCCTGGAACGGCGAGCCGCTGACGTAGGTGAGGAACTGCTTGACCGCGAGGACGGCCGTGATCAGCTCGCGCGGGCCCGTGACCCAGCCGATCTTCCAGCCCGTGGTGCTGAAGGTCTTGCCCGCCGAGGAGACGGAGAGTGTCCGCTCGAAGGCTCCGGGAAGGGAGGCGAGCGGGACGTGCGGAGTGTCGAAGCGCAGGTGCTCGTAGACCTCGTCCGTCACGATCAGGGCGTCGTGCCGCTCGGCGAGCCGCACGATCAGCTCGCGGGTCTCTGCCGGGAGGACGGCACCGGTCGGGTTGTGCGGGTCGTTCACCAGGATGACCCTCGTCCGGTCGCTCACCGCGGCGGTCAGCTCGTCATGGTCGACCGTGAAGGAGGGGCCGCGCAGGAGCACGGTGCGGTGCACCCCTCCGGCGAGGGCGATCAGGGCTCCGTAGGCGTCGTAGTGCGGAGTGAAGGTGAGGACCTCGTCGCCCGGCTCGAGCAGGCCCAGCAGAGCCGCGGCGAGGGCCTCGGTGGCACCCGTGGTGACGAGGACCTCGCCGTCGGGGTCGAGGGCGATCCCGGAGAAGCGCAGCCGGTGCGCGGCGATCGCCTCGCGCAGCACGGGGAAGCCGGGACCCGGCGGGTACTGGTTGATGCCCGACGCGATGGCGGCACGCGCGGCGTCGAGGATCTCGCGCGGGCCGTCCTCGTCCGGGAAGCCCTGGCCGAGGTTCACCGCTCCGGTGCGCAGGGCGAGCGCGCTCATCTCGCTGAAGACGGTGGCGGCGACCTCGCCGCCGGGGCCGAGGAGGCCGGCGCCCGCCGCGGCGCGGGACCAGGATCCGGGAATGCTCACGTGCCCAGTGTGCCCGCTCGGGGCGTCCGGCCGGTTTCATTTCCCGCTCGCAGGCCCGTCATAAGAAACGCCCAGGTACGATCGCCAAGCTATCCCCGCTTGGAAGGAGCAGCACCCATGACCGAGAGTCACGAGGGTCCTCGTCAGCCGGAGGAACCCACCACGCCGACGGAGTCCGGCGCCCGAGAGGCGACCGAGCGCACCCACGGCGAGAGCTCCGGAGTGTCGTCCTCGACCACCGGGCCCACCGAGCCGATCCACCAGGGCGGAGCGCACCGCGAGAGCGGGAACCCGACCGTCCCCTACCCCTCCTCCTCGGCCCCCCAGCCCCCGTACACGCCGAACGCGACGGCCGGCAACGAGGCGCAGCCCGTCTCCCAGCCCGCCCGCTACGGGCAGTACGCGCCGCCGGCGGCGAACACCCTGCACGGCTCCGAGGAGCCGCCCTCCTCGAGCCCCTTCGGCCCCGGCGCCGAGTACACCCCCGCCCCCACCGCCACGAAGCGCCGAGCCGGAGTGGGCGTCGTCGCGGCGCTCGCCATCGGCGCGGTCGTCGGCGGAGTCGCGGGAGCCGGCGTGTTCGGCCTCTGGTCCGCCTCCAACGGCGGCGGGACCCGCGTGGTCTCCGCCGGCGGCTCGCAGACGATCACGGTCAACAACGCCGAGGACGCGACGACCGCCACTGCGGTCGCCGCCAAGGCCACTCCGAGCGTCGTCACCATCGCGGTGAGCGGCAGCTCGTCCGCCGGCACCGGCTCCGGCATCGTGCTCTCGAAGGACGGCTACGTCCTGACCAACACCCACGTGGTCACCCTCGACGGCGAGATCGCGAACGGCACCGTGTCGGTCACCACCAGCGACGGCCGGATCTTCGACGCGACCGTCGTGGGCACGGACCCGACCCTCGACCTCGCCGTCATCAAGCTGACCGGCGCGACCGACCTCAGCCCGATGACGTTCGCGGACTCCACCAAGATCAACGTCGGCGACACGGCGGTCGCCATCGGCGCCCCGCTCGGCCTCTCCGGCACCGTGACCGACGGCATCGTCAGCGCGCTCAACCGGAGCATCCAGGTCGCCTCCTCGGCGGCTCCGGACGACTCGGGCGACAGCTCGAGCGGCGGCACCGAGAGCCCGTTCAACTTCGACATCCCGGGCCAGCAGGCGCCGACCCAGGCGAAGAGCACCATCTCGCTGCCCGTCATCCAGACGGACGCGGCGATCAACCCGGGCAACTCCGGCGGCGCGCTGCTCGACAGCGACGGCGAGCTGATCGGCGTGAACGTCGCTATCGCGAGCGCCGGCCAGTCCTCCTCGAGCGGCCAGTCCGGCAACATCGGAGTCGGGTTCGCGATCCCCAGCGCGATCGCGGAGCGCATCGCGAAGGAGATCATCGCGAACGGCTCCGCCTCGCACGGCCTGCTCGGCGCGAGCGTCTCGGACTCGACCGCGGACGTCCTCGGCGCCCGCATCGAGGAGGTCTCCGGAGGCGGTGCCGCGCAGGCGGCCGGTCTCGCCAAGGGCGACATCATCACCGCGATCGACAGCACTCCGATCACGAGTGCGTCCGACCTCACTGCGCAGGTCCGCGCGCAGGCCGCGAACGCCGCGGTCGAGCTGACCTACGTCCGCAACGGCCAGAGCTACCAGGCGAAGGCGACGCTGGGCCAGATGGCCGCCGGCTGATCCTCCGACGCCGCGCACAGCCCTTCGAGGATCCGTCCCCGGGGGGCTGTGCTCGGCCACCGCGCACAGCCCCTCGAGGATCCGTCCCCGGGGGGCTGTGCTCCGCCACCGGGCACAGCCCCTCGCGGATCCGTCCCCGGGGGGGCTGTTCCGCGTCCGGGCCGGGCCCCGGGGCGGGGCGGTCCCCGCTGGTAGGGTGGTGGATCCCTGCGCCCGCGCTCCTCCCGCACGAACTGGACCCATGCAGCCCGAGATCCCGGAAGACGACCTCTCCGACCTGCCCGGCGTCTCCTACGTCATGCCCGTCCTCAACGAGGTCGCGCACGTGCGCGCCGCGGTCGACTCGCTGCTGCACCAGGACTACGCCGGCCCCTTCGACGTCGTCCTCGCCGTCGCCCCGAGCATCGACGGCACGGAGGAGCTCGTCGCCGAGCTGAGCGCGGCCGATCCGCGGATCCGCGTCGTGCCGAACGAGGTCGGCTCCACTCCTGCGGGCCTCAACGCCGCGATCCGCGCCTCGCGCCACCCGGTCGTCGTCCGCGTCGACGCGCACTCCGTCCTGCCGCCCGAGTACGCGCGCACGGCCGTCGAGGCGCTGCAGCGCTCCGGAGCGGCGAACGTGGGCGGGGTGATGGCGGCGGAGGGGCTCACCCCGTTCCAGCGCGCGGTCGCCCGGGCGTACGGCTCGCGCATCGGCCTGGGCGGCACACCGCACCACGTCGGCGGCGAGGAGGGCCCGGCCGACACGGTCTACCTCGGCGTCTTCCGCCGCTCCGCCCTCGAGCGCGCCGGACTGTTCGACGAGCGCTTCAAGCGCGGGCAGGACTGGGAGCTGAACCGGCGGCTGCGCGAGCGCGGCGAGGTCGTCTGGTTCACTCCGCGGCTCACCGTCACCTACCGGCCTCGGCCCTCGATGCGCGCCCTGCTCCGGCAGTTCCTCTCGACCGGGATGTGGCGCGGCGAGCTGACCCGGATGTTCCCGGCCTCGCGGTCACTGCGCTACTTCGCCCCGCCCGTGCTCGTCGCGATGCTCGCCGTCGGGCTGATCGTCGGGCTGGCGGGAGTCGTCCAGGCGCTCGCCGGAGTCGCACCGTGGCTCCTGCTCGGGTTCGCGGTGCCCGTCGCCTACCTCCTCCTGGTCGCGGCGGCCACCCTCGTGGTCGCGCGGCCGGACGGCGCGCGTGCGATGCTGTGGTTCGCCGTGGTCATCCCGGCGGTCCACGTGGCCTGGGGGACCGGCTTCGTGCTCGGCTTCGCCGGGCTGACCAGCAACATCTCCGCCCACCGCCACCAGCCGCGGTCCGACTCGCCGAGGGGCGCATGACCACGACGACGAGACCCCGCTCCATCGCCGAGCTGCGCGCCGTCGCGCAGCCGCCGGAGGTGCGCGGGCGCCGCAACGCCGAGCACTGGACCGCGTCGCTCTACCTGCGCCGCTTCTCGCCGTACCTGACCTGGCTGCTGCTGAAGACCTCGATCTCGGCGAACGGCGTCACCGGGCTGATGATCCTGGTCGGCTGGAGCGCGGCGGCCGCCCTCCTGATCCCCGGGATCGCCGGAGCCGCGCTGGCGCTGCTCCTCGGCCAGCTGCAGATGCTGGTGGACTGCTGCGACGGCGAGGTCGCGCGCTGGCGTCGCACGTCCTCGCCGGCGGGCGTGTTCCTCGACAAGGTCGGGCACTACACGACCGAGGCGCTGATCCCGATCGCGCTCGGGCTGCGGGCGGCGGGCCTCCCGTTCGAGGCGCCGGCGGACTTCCTCTGGACGACGATCGGCTTCGCCCTGGCCCTGGTGATCGTCCTCAACAAGGCGCTCAACGACATGGTGCACGTGGCGCGCGCGAACGCCGGGCTCACGAAGCTGGCCGACACGAAGGGCGAGGCCGTGCCGTCCTCGTCCGGACTGGCGAGCCTGCGCCGGGCGGCCCGCTTCCTGCCCTTCCACCGCCTCTACCACTCCGTCGAGCTGACGATGCTGGCCTTCGCCACCGCTCTCGCGGGCCTCGTCGTCGGAGCGGGAACGGCCGACCGGGTCCTCGTGGGGGCGCTGCTGCCGCTCGCCCTCCTCGCTCTGGCCGGCCACTTCGTCGCGATCATGGCCTCCAAGCGTGTCCGCTCCTGAGCCCCGGGTCGGCGTCGTCGTCCTGACGCAGGGGACCCGGCCCGACGACCTCGCCGCGGGGCTGGCCGGCGTCCTCGCGCAGGAGGGCGTCGACCTCGACGTCGTCTGCGTCGGCAACGGCTGGGAGCCGGACGGCCTGCCCGAGGGAGTGCGGGCCCTGGCGCTCCCCGAGAACCTCGGCATCCCGGCCGGCCGGAACGCCGGAGTCGACGCCGTCGCGGGGGAGTACCTCTTCTTCCTCGACGACGACGCCCGGATCCCGTCCCCGCGCTTCCTCGTCGACGCGGTCGCGCTGCTCGCCTCGAACCGCCGCATCGGCCTGGTCCAGCCCCGCGTCGACAGCACGGACGGCACGCCGAGCCCGCGGCGCTGGACCCCGCGCATCCTCAAGGGCGACCCCCGCCGCTCCGGCCCCGTCTTCTCGGTCTGGGAGGGAGCGGTCGTGCTGCGGCGCGACGTGTTCACCCGGACGGGCGGCTGGGCGGCTCCCTTCTTCTACGCCCATGAGGGCATCGAGCTGGCCTGGCGGGTCTGGGACACCGGACGCACCGCCTGGTACGCGGGAGAGCTCGTCGCCCAGCACCCGGTCATCCAGCCGACCCGCCACGCCGACTACTACCGGCTGAACGCGCGCAACCGCGTCTGGCTCGCCCGCCGCAACCTCGCGGCGCCTCTGGCGCTCATCTACGTGGGGTGCTGGACCGCGATCCAGTGCCTCCGCTGGCGTCGCGACCCGTCCGCCCTGCGCGCCTGGTTCGCCGGCTGGCGGGAGGGATGGCGCTCGGATCCGGGCGGCCGGCGCGTCCTCTCGGCTCGGACGGTGCTCCGGATGGCGTTCGCCGGGCGTCCGCCGATCGTCTAGCATCGGGGAATCCGCCCCCGCCGGGGCCCCCGAAAGGACGACGGTGTTCGATTCGACCCAGCTCTCCCCGCCCGAGCGCGCCGAGGCGGAGGCGACCCCCGCCGGACCGGACCTCCTCACGGCGGTCCGCGAGCGCCTCGGCGCCGTCGACGACGAGTTCTCCGGCCGCCTCGACGAGCACCTCCCGCGCCTGGTCGATCTGCTCGCCACGGTGTACGCCGGCCGCGACGACCTCGAGGACCAGCTGGTCGCGATCGTCGAGCTCGCCGCCGCCTCCTGGGAGGAGCGGCCCGAGGAGCTCCGCGCGCTCGACCGCACTCGCGAGCAGCACCCGACGTGGTTCCTCTCGAACAAGGCGCTGGGCGGCGTCTGCTACGTCGACCGCTACGCCGGCGACCTCGAGGGGCTGCGCGCCGAGATCCCGTACTTCCGCGAGATCGGGCTGAACTACCTGCACCTGATGCCGCTCTTCGACGCGCCCGAGGGCGAATCGGACGGAGGGTACGCGGTCTCGAGCTACCGGCGCGTGCGCCCGGACCTCGGCGACATGGAGCAGCTCCGCGGGTTGGCCTCCGAGCTGCGCGAGCAGGGCATCGCGCTCGTGGTCGACTTCGTCTTCAACCACACTTCGAACGAGCACGAGTGGGCGCAGCGCGCGCTCGCCGGCGAGCAGCGCTTCGAGGACTACTACTGGATCTACCCGGATCGGGAGCAGCCCGACGCCTTCGAGCGCACGACGCGCGAGATCTTCCCGGAGGACCACCCCGGCTCCTTCGTCCAGCTGGAGGACGGCCGCTGGGTCTGGACGACGTTCCACCGCTACCAGTGGGACCTGAACTACTCCAACCCCGAGGTGTTCCGGGCGATGGCGGGCGAGATGCTCTTCCTCGCCAACCAGGGGGTCGACGCCCTGCGGATGGACGCGGTCGCGTTCATCTGGAAGGAGCTCGGCACCACCTGCGAGTCGCAGCCTCAGGCGCACCTGCTGCTGCGCGCGTTCAACGAGGTCTGCCGCCTGGCCGCTCCGGCGCTGCTGTTCAAGTCGGAGGCGATCGTGCACCCCGACGAGGTGATCGAGTACATCGACGTCGAGGAGTGCCAGCTCTCGTACAACCCGCTGCAGATGGCGCTCACCTGGGAGGCGCTCGCCACCCGCGACGTCCGCCTCCTCGCGCAGGCGCTCGAGCGCCGGCACGCCCTCCCCGAGGGCACGGCCTGGGTCAACTACGTGCGCGGGCACGACGACATCGGCTGGACCTTCGCCGACGAGGACGCCGCCGAGCTCGGGATCGACGCCGCCGGCCACCGCCGCTTCCTCAACGACTTCTACACCGACCGGTTCGACGGCACCTTCGCCCGCGGAGTCCCGTTCCAGGAGAACCCGCGCACCGGCGACCGCCGCGTCTCGGGCACGACCGCGTCCCTCGCCGGAGTGGAGGCGGGCGACGCCTACGGGATCGACCGCGTGCTGCTCGCGCACTCGATCGCCCTGAGCACCGGCGGTCTGCCCCTGCTCTACCTCGGCGACGAGGTCGGCCAGCTCAACGACCACGGCTACCTCGACGACCCGACGACGGCCGGCGACTCGCGCTGGGTGAACCGGCCGCGCCGCCCCGCGGAGCGCTACGACGAGCGCGAGGTCCCGGGGACGGCAGCGAGCGAGGTCTTCGGCGGGCTCCTGCACCTGATCGCCGTGCGCAAGGCCGTGCCGATGTTCGCCGGCACCGAGCTGAGCGTCTTCGACCCGGTCAACGACCACGTGCTCGGCTACCAGCGCCCCGGCGACGGGGAGTCGGTGCTGGTTCTCGCGAACGTGTCGGACGAGGTCCAGGAGGTCGCGGCCGAGCGGTTCGGAGGGTTCGCCGCGGAGGCGGTCGACCTGGTCACCGAGATCGCGGTCGACCTGCGCGAGGGCTTCCGTCTCGCTCCGCTGCAGTTCGTCTGGCTGAGGGTGACCCCGGCCTGATCGGCCCGCCGGACGCCCCCGGCGCGGGGGCCGCCGGTACCCTGGAGCGGATGACTCCCGCTCCCCGTGCCCTGCTCGCCCGCCTCCGCACCGACGCGCGACTCGCGCGCAAGGTGGGCGGCGAGCTGCTCGCGGCCCGCCGGGCCCGCCACGCGGTGGCCCGGCTGCTCGCGGAGCGCGGGCCGCTGCCCGAGGGCCGCTTCGAGATCGGCGTCTACTTCGCCGACGGCGACATCAACCTGTACCAGCTGCGGCAGTGGTACCGACCGCTGGCCGAGCTGGCGCTGACGCACCCGGTCGTCCTGCTCAGCCGCAACGCCGGCGCCGCGGAGGTGCTGCTGCACGAGAGCCCGGTCCCCGTCGCCTACGTCCGCTCCGTCGCCGACCTCGAGAGCACCATCGCGAGCCAGCCGCTGAGGATCGTGCTCTACGTCAACCAGAACGCCCGCAACTTCCAGATGATGCGCTACGGGCGCCGCTGGCACGTCTTCGTCAACCACGGCGAGAGCGACAAGATGTACATGACGACGAACCAGTTCAAGGCGTACGACTACAGCTTGATCGCCGGGGACGCCGCCCTCGCCCGGCTGCACCGCGTGCTCTGGGACTACGACTTCGACAAGCGCGCCCTCGCCATCGGCCGCCCGCAGGCCGACCACTTCGCCGGCGCCGTGCCGCTCACGCCCGACGAGCGGCGCGTGGTGCTCTACGCGCCGACCTGGGAGGGCGACCGCCCCGCCGCGGGTTACGGCTCGATCCGGAGCCACGGCACGGACCTCGTGCGCGGGCTCCTGGCCGACCCGCGGTTCCGGCTCGTCTACCGCCCGCATCCCCGCAGCGGGGCGGTCGACTCCGACTACGCCGCGGCCGACCGGGCGATCGTCGCGATGATCACCGCTGCCAACGCCGCCGATCCGCGCGCCGGCCACGTGCACGACACCGGTGCCGAGCTCGGCTGGCAGCTCGCCGCCGCCGACCTCGCGATCCTCGACGTCTCGGCGATGGTCTACGACCGGCTGGCCACGGGGCGCCCCCTGCTGGTCACCCGGCCCGTCAGCGCCGAGGCGGAGGTCGACGAGAGCGGCTACCTCGGCGACGCGGAGTGGCTGCGCGCCGAGGACGCCTCGGCGATCGTCGCGCGGATCGACAGCGCCGAGCACGATCCGGAGTCGGTCGAGCGGCTGGAGCGCTGGGTGCACCGCTACTTCGGCGACACGTCTCCCGGAGCGGCGACGCGGCGCTTCCACGCGGCGATCGAGCACCTGCTCGCCGAGTGGGAGCGGCACGCCGCTCTGCACCGGGGCGACGGCGCGGTCGACGACCACGATCCGGAGGGCTGAGCGGGCGGCAGCACCGCCCGGACCGCCGCGTCAAGGGTGGGCCCCGTCGCCGAGCGGCCTCCCGGCGCCCCGCTACGCTCGTCCCATGATGACCCCGCGCGCCTTCGCCCGCTCCCGCCGGCGCCGGTCGGCACCCGCCCAGCCCGCGGTCGAGCCGGACATCGTGGTCTCCGCCGACCCGGAGAAGCCGGTCTTCACGATCCGCTCCTTCCGCATCGGGCTGTTCGGCGCGCTGGGCGTGCTGGTGGCGCTCGTCCTGGGCGGCCTCGTCGTGCAGCTGGGCACGGTGCTGACCTACATCTTCGTGGCGCTGTTCTTCGCGCTCGGCCTCGATCCGCTGGTCTCCTGGCTCGAGAGCAAGCGCCTGCCGCGGCCGCTGGCGATCACGGCGGTGTTCGCCGCGGTGGTGCTGATCTTCGCCGGTCTGCTGGTCTACATCATCCCGATCCTGGTCGAGCAGCTGACGATGTTCGTCACGAGCGCTCCGCAGATCGTCACCGACATCGCCTCGCAGCAGTGGGTGCTCGACCTCGAGCAGCAGCTGCGCGGCGTGATCGACATCGACGAGCTGATCGAGAGCGTCCAGAGCTTCATCGGCAACCCCAACAACCTGCTCTCGCTCGGCGGCGGACTGATCGCGGTCGGGACCGGGATCGCCAGCGGCGTGACCGGCGCCGTCATCGTGCTGATCCTGACGCTGTACTTCCTCGCGTCGCTGCGCTCGATGAAGGCCGTCGCCTACCGCTTCGCCCCCGCCTCGCACCGCGCGAAGGCGCACGAGGTCGGCGACGAGATCACCGGCGCCGTGGGCCGCTACGTGGTCGGCCAGGTCTCGCTGGCCGGGGTGAACGGGGTGCTCACGTTCATCCTGCTGCTCTCGATCGGCGCCCCGGTGCCGGCGCTGCTGGCCTGCGTCGCGTTCCTCGGCTCCCTGATCCCGCTGGTCGGCACGCTCTCGGGCGCCGTGATCATCTCGCTCGCCTGCCTCCTGGCCTCGCCGCTGACCGCGCTGGTCGCCGCGATCTACTACCTCGTCTACATGCAGGTCGAGGCGTACCTCCTCAGCCCCCGCATCATGAACAAGGCCGTCTCGGTCCCCGGTGCGGTCGTCGTGATCGCGGCGGTCGCGGGCGGCACCATCGCGGGCGTGCTCGGCGCCCTGGTCGCGATCCCGGTCGCGGCGTCGGTGATCATCGTCGTGCAGAAGGTCGTCTTCCCCCGCCAGGACGCCAAGTAGCGGACCGCACCGCGACGGCCGGTCCGCTCAGCGCCAGGGCGGCACCGCGCCGTCGACCGCGGCGGTGAAGCGGCGGACCGACTCCGGGACCACGACGCCCTCCTCCGCCGGCACCGGCATGAGTGTGCGGGTGACCAGCGGCACGACGCCCGCCCAGACCCCTGCCTCGGGCTCGTCGCCCGCTCCGTGCGCGCGCACCTTCAGGCTCGCCTCGGCCAGGGGGAGGCGCAGCACCAGCGTCGCCGCGATCTCGCGGGCGGTGCTCGGCCGCACCTCCTCGTCGCGCCCCGGCAGGAGGCGCGCCACCAGCAGGTCGAGGGCCCTCGCCTTCTCCTCGCCCTCCAGCGCCTCGGCGCGGCCGATCACCATCGCCGAGCGGTAGTTCATCGAGCTGTCGAAGGTGGAGCGGGCGACGACCAGGCCGTCGACCAGCGTGACCGAGGCGGTGAGGAGCGAGTGCCTCGCCGCCTCCCGCAGCAGTCCGCCGCCGCTGGACCCGTGCAACAGGAGGGAGTCGCCGTCGCGGGCGAACAGGATCGGCAGCACGATCGCGGCGCCGTCCCGCACGACGGCGACGTGGGCGATCAGCGCTTCGTCGAGCAGGGCGTGCAGCTCGGCGGGATCGGTGCGCTGGCGGTCGCGGAGACGGGAGACGCGGGTGCGGTCGGTGACGGGGAGACTGTCCATGTCGGAATCGTCCCGCGCCGACTGGATCTGCCAGGATGCCACTGGGCCGCGATCGGAGTGGTCCAGAGCGGAGCGGTCGATGGCATCGGGCGATCTGGAGATCCCGCTGCTGCTCGGGCCGTCGCCGCGCGGCTCGGTCCGCGCTGCGCTCGCCGAGGCGCTGCGCCAGGCGGTGCTGGACGGGCGCTACCGGGCGGGGGACCCGATCCCGTCGAGCCGCGTGCTCGCCGAGCGGCTCGGTGTCTCGCGAGGATCGGTCGTCGCCGCCGTGGACCAGCTGGTGGGGGAGGGCTACCTCGTCGCCCACCCGCGCGCGGCGGTGACGGTCGCCTCCGACGGACTGCTGGCGCCGGCGCCGCACGAGCCGCGGCCCGAGTCCCGGGAGACCGTCGCCCCGCCCGCTGCGGCGGACCTGCGGCCCGGCAGGCCGGACACCCGCGCCCTCGACACCCCGGAGTGGCGGGCCGCCTGGCGCCTGGCACTCGCCTCGCCGCCCTCGGCGCCTCCTCGGGGTTCCGGGGACCCGGCCCTGCGGGAGCAGATCGCGGAGCAGTTGCGCCGGTCCCGCGGCGTCGACGTCCGGGCGTCCGACGTGGTGGTGACCAGCGGTACCGCGGGTGCCGTCGCGCTCCTCGCCCGAGCCGCCTCGGCCTCGCTCGGACGCGAGGTGCGGGTCGCCGTCGAGGACCCCGGCTATCCGGCGGTCCGGCGCCGCCTGCGCGCCGACGGGCACGAGGTCGTCGGCGTCCCGGTGCGCGGGGACGGCATCGACCTCGACGCCCTCGCGAGCTCCGGCGCGGACCTGGTCGTCGTGACTCCGTCGCACCAGTACCCGACCGGCGGCAGGCTCGCGCTGGCCGAGCGCCTGGAGCTGGTGCGCCGCGCGTCGGCCGGCCCCCTGCTCGTGGTGGAGGACGACTACGACAGCGAGTTCCGCTACGTCGGCGCCCCGCTGCCCGCGCTCGCCTCGCTGGACTCCGGCGGCGGAGTCGCCCACGTCGGGTCGTTCTCGAAGACCGTCTCGCCGTGGCTCCGCATCGCCTACCTCGCCGTTCCGCAGGCGTCCTGGCTGCGCGGTGCACTGGCCGGGCTCGACGACGAGAAGGACGCCTCCGCCTCGGGTCCGACGCAGGCGGCACTCGCGCAGTTCATGGCGAGCGGGGCGTTCCGGAGGCACCTCACCCGTTCGAGACGGCGCTACGCCCACCGCCGCGAGCTGGTCCGCGCCTTCGCGGAGTCGGCGCCGTGGGGGCGCGCGAGCGGACTCGACGGGGGTCTGCACGTCGTCCTCTCCCTGCCCGCGCCTCTGGACGCGCACGCCGTCGCGGCCGCGCTGCTCCGGGAGGGACTGCTCGTCGCCACCCTGCACGAGTACGCCCTGTCGGGACGGGCTGCGACCGAGGCGCTGGTCCTCGGCTACGGGCACGTCAGCGACCTCGAGCTCGCTTCGGCGCTGGACCTCGTCGACCGGACCGTCCGCGCGCTCGCCGCCGGGGCCGTCCGTGGTATCCCTGGAGGATGACCCGCGATTCCGCCCTGCACATCACCGACGATCCCGACGCCGACGCGCTGCTCAGCCGCGACCCGCTGGCCCTGCTGATCGGGATGCTCCTCGACCAGCAGGTCGCGATGGAGACGGCCTTCTCCGGGCCCCGCAAGATCGAGGAGCGCCTCGAGGCCGAGGGCGCCTCCTTCGACGCCGCGTCGATCGCCGGCTTCGACGAGGACGCGTTCTCGGAGCTCTGCCGGACGCCGCCGGCGATCCACCGCTATCCGGCGAACATGGCGGGCCGCGTGCAGGTCCTCTGCCGTGCTCTCGTCGACGACTGGGACGGCGACGCCGCGGCCCTCTGGACGCGCGAGGACCCCGACGGACGCACGGTGCTCGCCCGCCTGAAGGCGCTGCCCGGCTTCGGCGAGCAGAAGGCGCGGATCTTCCTCGCCCTGCTCGGCAAGCAGCGCGGGTTCACGGGCGAGGGCTGGCGCGAGGCCGCCGGCGCGTACGGCGAGGAGGACTCCTTCCGCTCGGTCGCCGACATCGTCTCGCCGGAGTCGCTGACGAAGGTCCGCGCCACCAAGCAGGCCGCGAAGGCCGCCGCCAAGGCGAAGAAGTAGGGCGCGGGGGCGGCGGATCGATCGAGCGCTCGACGACGGTCCCGGTCGCCCGCTCGGCAGTCGCAGGCCGAGTAGCCTGATCCGATGATCCCCGCCGCCACCGCCCGGCTGCGCTTCCGTGAGATGGCCGTTGAGGACCTTCCCGCGATGGCGGACCTGCTCGGCGACCCGGTCGTGATGCGGTACTACCCCGCGCCGAAGGACCGCGAACAGGCGGCCGCCTGGATCGAGTGGAACCGGCAGAACTACCGGGAGCACGGTTTCGGGCTGTGGATCGTCGAGACCCTCGACGGCGAGTTCGTCGGCGACTGCGGTCTGACCTGGCAGCGCGTCGACGGCGGCAACGAGCTCGAGGTCGGCTACCACGTGCGGGCCCGCCTGCAGGGCCGCGGCTACGCCACCGAGGCGGCTGCGGCCTGCCGCGACCTCGCGCTCGCCCACCGCCTCGCGGGACGACTCGTGGCGCTCGTGCACCCGGACAACGCCGCCTCGAGGTGCGTCGCCGAGAAGACTGGCCTCCGCGTGATCGGCGAGGACCGCGACGACAGTGGACTCGTCCGCACGATGCTCGGGATGCCGCTCGGCGGGCCCGCGAGCCTCCGCAACGAAGGCTGAGCGCCCCCGTCCGCGCTCGAGCGCCGTCGATCGACCGCTCAGCCTTCGCTGTGCGGGTCTCGGTCTAGAGCCGGTCGTCCAGTGCCGCGATCAGCGCCGCGCGGTCCTCGCGGAGGATCGAGGCCCCGCCCCCCGGCACGGTCCGCACCTCGACGCCGCGGCCGGCGAGGACGCCGCCCAGCGAGCCGTGGCCCAGCGGGTCCTCCGGCAGCACGGCGAGCGTCGGCACGGGGAACGTCTCGGGGGCCTCGGCCGCACCCCGCGCCGTCAGCCCGTCGGCGGAGTCCTGCTCCCAGAGGGCGTGGGCCGACACGTCGAGCTCGATCTGCTCGTCCGTCCAGATCGGGTGGCGGTGGCGGAGGGAGTCGGCGTCGCCCTTCTCGACGTGCGCGACCGAGCCGCCGCGGTGGAGCGCGCTCGTCAGACCGCGGGCGTCGGAGAACGCGGGGTCGAGCAGGATCAGCTGATCGGCCCGGTAGTGCGGAGCGAGCCGGGCGGCGACGACGGCTCCGAGGCCGTGGCCGATGACGAGGTCGGGGGTCTGCAGCACCGAGGCGCGGACGTCCGACGCCCAGCGCTCCGGCGAGTACACGGGCGACGCGGGGGAGCCGCCGTGACCGGCGAGGTCGGGGGCCACCACGCGGTAGCCGTGCTCGTGCAGTGCGGGGACCAGGGCGTACCAGATCCGGGAGTCGGAGCCGAGGCCGTGGAGGAGGAGCGCCGTCCGCTCGCCCGTTCCGCCGTAGTCGCGGACGAACAGCGCCAGCGGCTCGGCCGGAGCGGCGGCCAGCGCCTTCCGCTCGGCGCGCGGCGGTTCCAGCAGGAGGGTGTTGCCGAACGCCTGCGGTGCCGGCCCGAAGGCGTCGCGCGCGCTCTGGATCACCTTGCGGCCGAGCATCGCGTTGCCGACACCGCCCAGTGCCGCTCCGATCCCGAACGGCATCGCGCGGCCGATGAGCCCCGCACCCTGCTGGGCGAGGAAGTGCTTGGCGAAGGACTTCTTCGCGCGGTCGGCCAGCTCGCCCACGAGGAAGGACGGCAGGCCCTTCGTGACCACCGAGCCCCAGTACTGGTTGAGGCCGCTGCCCCCGCCGACGGCCTGCCCGGCCACCTGGCGCACCATCTCGCTGCCGGAGGAGCCCATCATCAGCGTGAGCACGAGGGCCCGAGCGCGGTCCGGGTCCTCGAGCGGGATCCCGTGTACCTCCGTCACCGACTGCGCGAAGAGCGCGCTCGCCTCCAGGAACCCCGCCGCTCCCGCGCCGGAGAGGGCCACCGAGGCGGCCGTGCCGATGCCGGGGACGACGGCGGTCGCTCCGATCGCCGCGCCTCCCGCGGCCACGCTCGAGAGGTACTGCCGCTCGAGCGAGGTGATGATCTGCTCCGGCGTCGCACCGGGACGCCGGCGCCGCAGCAGACGGATGTTCGCCAGCACGGCCGGGCGCTGCACCGCGAGGAGCCGGTCGAGCAGCTTCGCCAGCTGCGCGTTCTCGGAGCCGTCGGCCTGCTCCACCTCGCCGGCCCTCTCCACGGCGCGCTCGCGCTTGCGGTCCTTCTGGGCCATGTCGTGCACTCCTGCGTCCTCGGGCGCCGCGTGCGGGAGGGGTCAGTCGTCGGAGACGGTGCCCTGGACGGGCGGGCCCTCGGCCGGCGCCGTGCTGCTCCGCGGTGTCGGCGCGTAGTCCTCAGCGTAACGCGCGAGCACCTCCTCGATCGGCGCGTCCAACACCAGTCGGCCCTTGTCCAGGTAGAGCCCGCGGGTGCAGAAGCGGCGGAGGTCGCGCTCGTTGTGCGAGACGAAGAAGAGGGTGCGGCCGGAGGCGAGCAGCTCCTCGATCCGCGCGTAGCACTTCTCGCGGAACGCCCTGTCGCCGACTGCGAGCACCTCGTCCACCAGGATGATCGGCTCCTCGAGCCGCGACACGACGGAGAACGCGATGCGCACCTTCATCCCGCTCGAGAGGTGCTTGTAGGGGGTGTCCAGGAAGTCGCCGATCTCGGCGAACTCGATGATCGAGTCGAAGCGGGCGTCGACCTCGCGCTTGGACATCCCGTGGAGCCCCGCTGTCAGGTAGACGTTCTCCCGCACGCTGAGGTCGGCGACGAAGCCGCCGGTGATCTCGATGAGCGGAGCGACGCCGCCGCGCACCTCCACCGCGCCCTCGTCCGGCAGCACCACGCCGGCGACCAGCTTGAGCAGCGTCGACTTGCCCTGCCCGTTCCGGCCGACGACGCCGATCGCCTCGCCCGCCCGCACCTGCACGTCGAGCCCGCGCAGCGCCCAGAACTCCCCGGGCCGCGAGCGGCGGGAGCGGCCGGCGAAGAGGTCCTTGAAGGAGCGGCGGCCCCGCCGGTTGCGGCGGAAGCGGATCCCGAGGCCGCGGCACTCGATGACCACCGGGGCGTCGGCCATCACAGCTCCTTCAGCACGGCGCGCTCGGAGCGGCGGAAGACGACGAGGCCCAGCACCAGCACGAGCACCGAGATCCCCGCGGAGGCGAGGATGAGCGGGACGTCGAGCTCGCTCTCGAAGAACGCGGAGCGGTAGAGGGCGAAGATCCCGCTGAGCGGATTGAGCGCCGCGAGCGGCCGGATCTGCTCCGGCAGGTTGGCCGTGGAGTAGATGATCGGCGACGCGTAGAAGAGGAACCGGAGCACGAGCTTCACGGCCCGCTCCAGATCGCGGAAGAACACCACGAGCGGAGCCACCAGCAGGCCCACGCCGAGCGTGAGCAGTGCCTGCAGGAGGATCGCCACGGGGAACAGCAGCGCCGCCCAGGTCAGGTGCGCGCCGGCGATCACGGCGAAGAGCACCAGCACCGGCAGGCTCGCCACGAACTCGATGCCCTTCGAGAGCACGATCCGGCCGACCCAGATGGTCCGCGGGATCGACGTCGACCGCACCAGCTTCGCCTCGCGGAGGAACGCGCGGGTCGCGTCGGAGGTCGCCTGGTTGAACCACATCCAGGGCAGCAGGCCCGCGAGCAGGAAGACGATGTACGGGTCCTCGCCGACGGTCCGCTGGAAGACGACGGTGAAGACGAAGAAGTAGATGCCCGACATGACGAGCGGGTCGAGCACCGACCAGACGTAGCCGAGCGCGCTCGTGGCGTAGCGGACGGTGAGGTCGCGCTTCGTGAGGAGCCAGAGGGAGTGGCGGTAGCGCCAGGCCCGGGAGCGCCGGTGGCGCAGGGCCGTCTCGGTCGCGAGGGTGTCGGCCGTGCTCACTGCGCGACTCCTCCCGTCGGCTCCGCTCGAGCCGGGGAGGGGAGCGTCAGACGAAGAGGTTCGCGCGCTCGAGGTCCTCGGCGAAGTCCACCTCGACGGCGTAGAGGTCGGAGATGTCCATCGGCTCGACGAGCAGGCGGTCCTGCTCGATCGCCAACTCTATGCCACGCTCGAAGTAGTCCTGGGCGTCGACCCGGGCGAGCTGGCGCACCAGCGCGGCCTTGTCGGAGGCGGACACGTAGTTGATCCCGACCGCCTCGCCGAGGCCGCCGCGCACCGTCTTGGAGAGCTCCTGGATGAAGCCCTCGGCGCTCGTCGTGTACTTGACCTCCTCGTCCGAAACCTTCGAGGTGTTGACGGTGACGAAGGAGACGTCCTTCGCGATGAGCGCGGCCGCCCGGTCGAGGATGCGCGGGTCGAAGACGACGTCGCCGTTCATCCAGAGGACGCCGCCCTGCCCGCTCGCCTGCAGGGCGCGAAGGAGGCTCTTGGAGGTGTTCGTCTGGTCGTACTGCTCGTTGTAGACGAACGTCGCCGAGGGGAAGGCCTCGATGATGTGCTCGAGCTTGTAGCCGACGACGATGCTCACCGGGATCTTCGCGCCGAAGGCGTGGTGGATGTTGTCGAACTGCTGCTGCATGATCGTGCGCCCGTCGCTGAGCGGCGTGAGCGGCTTGGGGAGGGAGCGGCCGAGCCGGCTGCCCATCCCTGCGGCGAGGATGACGACGGTGGCGGGGCTGCTGCTCGTCGAACCTGTGTGCATCATCGTGTGTTCTCCTCGAATTAACCGCTGCGTCTCGATCTGGTCGACTCCTCGGGTAGAGACCTAGTGTACAGTTCACGCCCCCCGGGGCCAGAGTGGTTGACCTCTCGCCGTGTCGCCGGGCGTCGGCGCGGGCGCCGGGGGCCCCCGGACGAGTTGGTACCGTAGCCGGATGACGTCCGTGACGAACGCCGAGCCCGCTGAGGGTGCCGCGGATCCGGACGGCGCCTCGCCCGTCGTCTTCGAGCTGCACCAGCTGACCCGGACCTTCGGGAGGACGGTGGCGGTCGACCGCATCGACCTGGCCGTCCGTGCGGGGACCTTCTACGGGATCATCGGCCCGAACGGCGCGGGCAAGACCACCACGCTCTCGATGATGACGGGCCTGCTGCGGCCCGACACCGGCCGCGTGCTCGTGCACGGCGTCGACGTCTGGAAGGACCCGTCGGCCGCGAAGCCGCTGATCGGCGTCCTGCCCGACCGCCTCCGGCTGTTCGACCGGCTCACCGGCGCGCAGTTCCTCGCCTACTCCGCCGCGCTGCGCGGCATCGACCTCGCCACCGCGAAGCAGCGCACGGTCGAGCTGGGCGAGGCGCTCGGCCTCTCCGACGCGCTGGAGCGCCTGATCTCGGACTACTCCGCGGGGATGGCGAAGAAGGTCGCCCTCGCGGCGGCGATGATCCACGCTCCGCGCGTGCTGGTCCTCGACGAGCCGTTCGAGTCGGTGGACCCGGTCTCCTCGGCCGCCGTCATCACCGTGCTGCGCCGCTTCGTCGAGGGCGGCGGCACCGTCGTCCTCTCCAGCCACGGGCTCGACTTCATCGAGCGCGTCTGCGACGACGTGGCCGTGATCGTCGGCGGGCGCGTGCTCGCCTCCGGGACGGTCGCGGAGGTCGCCGGCACCGCGACGCTGGAGGAGCGCTTCCTCGAGCTCGCGGGCGGCAAGCAGATCGCCGAGGGGCTGCAGTGGCTGCACGACTTCTCCGGCTGAGGATCGACGTCCTCCTGGGCGCGTTCCGCTCAGGGCCCGCGCGCTCGGCCGGCGCCGTCCTGGGCGTGCTCGTGGTCGTCGCGGTGACGGCCCTGCTGATCGGGGCGATCGGCGCTCTGCGCTCCTCGGACGCTTCGGCGGGAGCCCTCGTGACGGCAGGCGGCCTCGTCTCCGTCGGCTTCCTGGTGCTGCCCTTCCTGCTCGGCCCGCTCGACCCGATGGACCCGCGGGCGTTCCGGCTCTTCGGCCTTCCGCCGCTCCGCCTGGCCGGTGCGCTGGCGCTGGCCGGCCTCGTCTCGGTCCCCACCCTCGCGCTGCTGGTGGTCGGGCTCGCGAGCGCGCCGCTCGTCCCCGGTGCCGGCGCCTTCGCCGTGGTCGGCCCGCTCCTCGCGGTGGCGACGGCCTCGCTCTTCGCGCGGATCGGCCTCGCCGCCTCCGCCGCACTCGTCCCCTCCCGGACCGCCCGCGAGCTGCTGGCCGTGCTCGGCCTGGTGCTGATGCTGGGCGGTCCCGCCGCCCTCGGCGCCGCCGCGCTGGTCGACACCGGGGACACACCGGTGCTCGAGCGCTGGGGCGCGATGATGGGAGCCACTCCGTTCGGTGCGGCCTGGATGATCGCCCCGGCCGCCCGGACCGGGGACGCGCTCGGCCCGCTCCTGCTGTCGCTGGCGACGCTCATCGCGGCGGGAGTGCTCTGGTGGCTCGTCGTCCGCCTGCTGACGGGGCGCCCCGAGCGCACGCACCGCCCGCCGCGCGGCCTCCGCCTGGGCTGGTTCGACGTCCTCGGCTCGACGCGCACCGGAGCGATCGCGGCGCGCAGCGTCACGTACTGGCTCCGGGATCCGCGCTACCAGGCGTCGCTGGTGGCCGTGCCTGTGCTGCCCGTCGCGGCGCTGCTGCTGCTCGCGGTGGTCGGAGTCCCCTTCCCGCTGCTCTCGCTGCTCCCGGTGCCGCTGATCGCGCTGTTCCTCGGCTGGTTCCTGCACAACGACGTCGCCTACGACGGCTCGGCGTTCTGGCTGCACGTCGCCGCGGGCGTCAGCGGCTGGTCCGACCGGCTCGGCCGCGCCTTCCCGACCCTCCTGCTCGGCGTGCCGGTCGTCGTGATCGGCTCGCTGATCAGCAGCGCGACCTCGGGGCTCCCCGACGCGCTGCCCGTCGTGCTCGCGGTGAACACCTGCCTCCTGCTCGTCCCCGCCGGCGTCGCCAGCGCGGTCTCGGCACGGCTCGCCTATCCGGCTCCGCGCCCGGGCGACAGCGCGTTCACGCAGCCCCAGGCCCCCGGAGCCAGCGGTGCCGGTCCGCAGTCCCTCGCGTTCGGATTGGGGCTGCTCCTCTCGGCGCCGGCCGTGGTGCTCGGCGTCCGGGCGCTCTTCGTCGACCCGGAGGCGGCGGGGGACGCCGTGCTCGTGGGCTTCAGCAGCGCGGTGGTCGTCTTCGCCCTCGGCGTGCTCCTCGGCGGCCGGCTCTTCGAGCGCCGCGCGACCGAGCTGGTCGCGTTCACCAGCCGCTACTAGCGGCCCAGGAGCACCTCGAGCTCGGCCACGACCAGGTCCGGGCGCGTGAGGAACGGGTGGTGGCCGGTCGGCACGTCGACCGAGCGCGTCGCCCGCTCGGCGTGGGAGCGCTGGAGCCCGACGCTCGTGCTCCGGTCCTCGGTGCACACCAGGTAGGTCGACTCGGCGCCCCGCCAGCCCGCCGCCGTCGTCGGAGTGGAGAAGGCGGACGAGGCCTGCGTCGTCACCCGCTGCCAGGCGCCCTCGCGGTCCTCCTCGTCGCCGTCCTGGAGGAACCGGTCGGCGAAGGACCGCGCGTCGTAGCCCGCGATCTGCAGCGAGCCGTCGGGCAGCAGTCCGATGCGGACGGGGTCCGGCTCGCCGCTCATGATCGCGCCCTGGGAGAGCCCGGGCTCGGGGGTGTAGGAGGACACGAGCAGCAGGCCGGCCACGGCCGGGTGGGGGCCCGCCTCGGCGATCACTGTCCCGCCGTACGAGTGGCCGACGAGCACGGTCGGGCCGCCGACCTCCAGCGCCTCCCGCAGTGCTGCGGCGTCCGCAGCCAGGCCGGGCTCCGACTCGGGATCCGCGGGGGACTCACCGCAGGAGGGGAGCGCGAGGGCGCGGCTGCGGACGCCCGTCCGCTCCTCGAGCAGGGCGGCGGCTCGCCGCCACCACCAGCCTCCGTCGCGCACCAGCGCGCCGTGCACGAACAGCACGTCCATGGAGTCTCCTTCTCTCCTCGGAGCTCCGACGCTAGCTGCCGCGCGTAGGATCGTCGGCATGATTCCGCGCGCCGAGAACAGCAGCACCGACCCCCTCGAGGGAGGCGGAGGAACCGCCACCCTCGACCGCGAGCTCGAGGAGCTCCTCAACCAGGAGTCCATCGAGCCGGGCGACCACGAGCGCTTCTCCCACTACGTGCCCAAGGACAAGATCCTCGAGAGCGCCATCACCGGCAAGCCGGTCCGCGCGCTCTGCGGCAAGAAGTGGCTCCCGGGCCGCGACCCGGAGAAGTTCCCGGTGTGCCCGGCGTGCAAGGAGATCTACGCGAAGATGAAGTGAGCTCCCGCCTCGCTCACTCGTAGCGGGTCGGGAGGACGGGCTCGCCGCGGCCGAGCCGGAGCGCGTCGATCGGCAGCTCGAGGACGGCGTTCGCGTGGTGCTCGCGGGCGGCCGCCACTCCCTCGATGCCGAGGTGCTCGGGCCGGATCGTCCCGTCCTCGATCAGGGGGACGAGCAGCGCCCGCTCGCCCTCGCCGACGGCACCCTCGGGACCGGCGCCCACGTGCACGACCTCGGCCTCGGCGACCCCGTCCTCCGAGAGCAGCCGGCCGGCGGCCTTCCGCCCGCCGATCGACGCCTTCGAGACCGACTTCTTCGCCACCGCGACCCACTCGCCCGCATCGTCCTCGTGCGCGACCAGCTTGTAGACCATGCCCGCCGTCGGGTGGCCCGAGCCCGTCGCCACCGAGGTGCCGACGCCGTAGGAGTCGACCGGTGAGGCCGCGAGCGCGGCGATCCCGTACTCGTCGAGGTCGTTGGTGACGGTGATGCGCGTGCCGGTCGCGCCGAGCGCGTCCAGCTGCTGCCGGACGGCGGCCACCTGCTGGGGGAGGTCGCCGGAGTCGATGCGCACGGCGCCGAGGCCGGTGCCCGCGACGCGGACCGCCAGGTCGACGGCGGCGGTCACGTCGTAGGTGTCCACCAGGAGGGTCGTGCCCGGGCCGAGCGCGGCGACCTGTGCGCGGAACGCCTCCTCCTCCGAGTCGTGGAGGAGCGTGAAGGAGTGCGCGGAGGTGCCCATCGTGGGCACGCCGAAGCTGCGCCCCGCCTCCAGGTTCGAGGAGGCGCCGAACCCGGCGATGTAGGCGGCGCGCGCCGCGGCGACGGCGGACCGCTCACCGGCGCGGCGCGAGCCCATCTCCGCCAGCGGGCGCCCGTCGGCGGCCGAGACCATCCGTGCGGCGGCGCTCGCCACGGCGCTGTCGTGATTGAGGACACTGAGCACCAGGGTCTCCAGCAGCACGCCGTCGGCGAAGGGCGCCTCGACGATGAGCACGGGGGAGCCGGGGAGGTAGACCTCGCCCTCGCGGTAGCCCCAGACGTCGCCGCGGAAGCGGTAGTCGGCGAGCCAGTCCAGCGTGCGGGAGTCGACCACGCGGTTCTCGCGGAGCCAGGACAGCTCGTCGTCGCCGAAGCGGAAGCGGGAGATCAGCTCGAGGAGCCGGCCGGTCCCGGCGAGCACGCCGTAGCGGCGTCCGGGCGGGAGGCTCCGGGCGAACACCTCGAACATGCAGCGGCGGTCGGCGGTGCCGCTGCCGAGGGCGCCCTCGACCATCGTGAGCTCGTACCGGTCGGTGAGGAAGGCCGTGGAGTCCATCCGCTCAGTGTTCCACGGCCGCCCCCGCGCGGCCCAGGCGCGGGTTCCGGGGCTTGCGCGCGCCGGCGGGCCCGGGAACGGCGTGCGGCCGGGACCGGCCCGCAGGGCGCGGGTAGGCTGTTCCTCCGTGACGGACGCACCGCTGGGCATCTTCGACTCCGGAGTCGGCGGGCTCACCGTCGCCCGCTCCGTGATCGACCAGCTGCAGAACGAGTCGATCGTCTACCTCGGCGACACCGCGCACTCGCCCTACGGGCCCAAGCCGCTCGCCGACGTCCGCGCCTACGCCCTCGACACTCTCGACACCCTGGTCGACCAGGGCGCCAAGCTGCTCGTCATCGCCTGCAACACCGCCTCGGCCGCGATGATGCGCGACGCCCGCGAGCGCTACACGCTCGGCCGCGGCATCCCGGTGATCGAGGTCATCCAGCCCGCCGTCCGCAGCGCCGTGCGCGACACCCGCAACCGCCGCGTCGGCGTGATCGGCACCGTCGGCACCATCCGCTCCCGCGCCTACGACGACGCCTTCGTCGCCGCGCCCGACCTGCAGCTGTTCACCGCCGCCTGCCCGCGCTTCGTCGAGTTCGTCGAGGCGGGCGTCACCTGGAGCGACGAGCTGCTCGCGGTGGCGGAGGAGTACCTCGCGCCCCTCAAAGCCGCGGGGGTCGACACGCTCGTCCTCGGCTGCACCCACTACCCGCTGCTGCGCGGTGCGATCGCGTACGTGATGGGGCCGGACGTCCGCCTCGTCTCGAGCGCCGAGGAGACCGCGCTCGACGTCTACCGGACTCTCGTGGCGCACGGCCTGCAGCGCACCTCCGCCGCGCCTCCGACCTACCGGTGGGAGGAGACGGGCTCGAGCGACTTCGTCCGCCTCGCCCGCCGCTTCCTCGGCCCGGAGGTCTCGAGCGTCGACCTCGTCGAGACGGGCACCATCAACCTGCGCGAGCTCGACCGGGCCGCGCTCCCGCACGATCGAGGGAGACCCGAGTGACCGACAGCACCGCATCGAAGGCCCTGCGCAAGGACGGGCGGGCGCCCGACGAGCTGCGCACCGTGACGATCGAGCGCGGCTGGAGCACCCAGGCCGAGGGATCCGCGCTCGTCTCGTTCGGGAACACCAGGGTGCTCTGCACCGCCTCCTTCACCAGTGGCGTGCCGCGCTGGCTGCAGGGCAAGGGCAAGGGCTGGGTCACCGCCGAGTACGCGATGCTGCCCCGCTCCACCAACTCCCGCATGGACCGCGAGTCGGTCAAGGGGAAGGTCGGCGGGCGCACGCACGAGATCTCGCGGCTGATCGGCCGGAGCCTGCGCGCAGTGGTCGACACGAAGGCGCTCGGCGAGAACACCCTCGTCATCGACTGCGACGTCCTCCAGGCCGACGGCGGCACCCGCACCGCGGCGATCACCGGCGCCTACGTGGCGATGGCCGACGCGATCGAGTGGGCGCGCGGCAAGAAGTACGTGGGGCAGAAGGCGCAGCCGCTGATCGACAGCCTCTCGGCGGTGTCCGTCGGCATCATCGACGGCGTGCCGATGCTCGACCTGGCCTACGTCGAGGACGTGCGCGCCGAGACCGACATGAACGTCGTGGTCACCGGACGCGGCCTGTTCGTCGAGGTGCAGGGCACCGCCGAGGGGGCCCCGTTCGACCGCCGCGAGCTCGACGCACTGCTCGACCTCGCGGTCGCCGGCGCCTCCGACCTCGCACGGATCCAGGCCGAGGCGCTCGCCGCGGAGTCCGGCGCGTGAGCCTGGACCTCGTCCTCGCCACGCACAACGCGGGCAAGGTGGAGGAGTTCCGCGCCATGCTGGCCGGCGCCCTCCCCGGGGTCGGCGTCCGCGCCTACGACGGACCCGAGCCCGTCGAGGACGGCGTGAGCTTCGCCGAGAACGCGCTGATCAAGGCGCGCGCGGCGGCGGCTCACACCGGCCTCGTGGCGCTCGCGGACGACTCCGGGATCTGCGTCGACGTCCTCGGCGGCGCCCCGGGCATCTTCTCGGCCCGCTGGTCGGGACGCGCGCACGACGCGACGGCCAACCTCGAGCTCCTCCTCGCGCAGCTGCACGACGTGAAGGCGGAGCACCGCGGTGCGCACTTCAGCTGCACGATCGCCCTCGTGGTACCTGACTCCGTGCTCCCCGGCGGGCAGGAGACGGTGGTCGAGGGGCGCTGGGACGGCGCGATCGCGACGGCGCCGCGGGGTGGGAACGGCCACGGCTACGATCCGGTGTTCGTCCCCGAGGCCGGTGCGCTCACGGCCGCCGAGCTCGCTCCCGAGCAGAAGAACGCCCGGAGCCACCGTGCCCGCGCGTTCACCGCGCTGCGCGCCGAGCTCGCCGCCCTGTCCGCCCGCCTCTGACCCGGGCTCGGCCCCTCCCTGCCCCCTCCTCGCTCTGTCCCCCGCCGCGAGATGCCACTTCGGTACACGCCCGTCGGCGTGTCGCGTACCGAAGTGGCATCTCGCGGAGGCTGAGGCGGGGCGGAGGGTGAGGCGGGGGCCGAGGCCGAGGTCAGGACTTCGGGTGCTTGTCGTCCAGGGTGTCGGCGTCGAGCACGTAGGCGGCCGACTCGGTCGAGTCGGTCTCGGGGTCCGCGGCGAGCTTCGCCTTGCGCTGCTGCTGGAAGAAGTGGAAGAGCGTCGGCACCAGCGCGAGCACGACCGCGCCGATCAGGATCACGTCGATGTAGTGCGAGACGAAGTCGGCGACCGGCGGGATGAAGGCGAGCAGCCACCCGATCAGGGTGACCCCGCTGCCCCAGATCAGGGCTCCGATGAGGTTGTAGAGGCTGTACTTGCGGTAGTTCATGTGGGCCACGCCGGCCGCGATCGGCGCGAAGGTTCGGACGATCGGCACGAAGCGCGCGAGGATCACGGCGAGGCCGCCGAAGCGCTCGAAGAACGCGTTGGTCCGCTTCACGTTCTCGATGCTGAAGAAGCCGGACTCCTTGCGCTCGAAGATGCGCGGGCCGGCCTTGTGCCCGATCAGGTAGCCGACCTCGCCGCCGAGGAAGGCCGAGAACCCGACGGCCAGGCAGATGAGCCAGATGGGGACGCCGAGGCCGCCGTTCGACGCGTTCTCGTGGGCCAGCAGGCCCGTGATGATCAGCAGCGTGTCGCCGGGGAAGAGGAAGCCGATCAGCAGCCCGGTCTCGGCGAACACGATGAGGCAGACCACCAGCACGCCCCAGGGGCCGAACGAGGTCAGGATCGTCTCCGGATCGAGCCAGGGGACGAGGGCGGCGTGGTTCAACGGATCTCCAGTCGACAGGGGCCGGTGGCCGGTCGGCGGTCACGCGAGCGCGCTCAGCGTACCGGCCGATCCCGTGCGGAAGGAGGGACTCGAACCCTCACGCCTCTCGGCACAGGAACCTAAATCCTGCGTGTCTGCCATTCCACCACTCCCGCGTGCGGGCTCCAGTGTAGGAGGAGGGCCCCGCGCCTCAGTCGCGGGGGGCTGACCGGGGGAGGTACCGCGGGATCCAGCGGGCGAGCGCCCCCGCTCCGCCCAGACCGAGCACCCCCATCACGACAGCGGCGAAGGGGAGCGAGACCAGGGCGGTGAGCGCCGACACGACGATCGGGGCGGCGGCGTTGCCCGCGTCCCCGGTGAAGCGGAACGCGCCGAGGAACGGGGCCGGATCGGCGGGCGGCGCGAGATCGGCGCCGATGGTCATCAGGATCCCGGAGCCGATGCCGTTCGCGGCCGCGAGCACGCAGGCCACGGCGACGAACCAGGGCACCGGATCGAGGGCGAGCACCGAGGCGGCGAGTGCGAGGTGCCCGAGCCCGAGGCCGATCATCGAGGGGATCGCGGTGGCGCCCCGGCCGAAGCGGTCCATCAGCTGGCCGCCGGCGTAGAAGAGGGCGAAGTCGAGCGCGCCGGCGATGCCGATGATGATCGCGGTGTCGGTCTCGGCGAGCCCGATGCTCACCGCCCAGAGAGGGAGGATCAGCGTCCTGCTCGCCCGCAGCGCCCCGATCACGGCGGCGCCGGTCCCCATCCGCGCGAGGACCCCGCGGTGCTCGCGCAGCGTCCCGAGCAGCGACTGCGGCGACTCCGGGACGGTCGCCGGCGCCTCCGCCGCGACCACCTCGCCCGGGGCGGCGCGGTCGGCCGCGGCCTGCGCCCGCCGCAGGACCGTCGCGGGGTCGGGCACGAGAAGAAGGACCGCGACCGCCGCCACGCAGCAGACGATGTGCACCCAGAAGACGGACTCGACGGAGCCGGTGAGGTGCACCACTCCGGCCGCCAGGAACGGGCCGATCAGCCAGCCGGCGCGGAAGGCCCCGGCGAGGGCGCTGAGCGCGCGGGCGCGGTGGGTGATCGGCACGAACGACGTCATGAACGCGTGCCGCGCCAGCGCGAAGACCGCGGTCGCGAGGCCGATCACGAAGACGCCGATCGTCAGCCCGACCCACGACGTCGAGAGCAGGCACACCACCAGCCCGAGGATCGACGCGGCTGAGGCTCCGAGCATCGCGCCGCGCTCGCCGATCCGCGAGACGATCCAGCCGCTCGGGATGTCGCCCGCCAGCTCGCCGATCATGATCATCCCGGCCACGAGCCCCGCCAGCGCCAGTGTCGCGCCGAGATCGCCCGCCGCGGCCGGCAGGAGGGGGATGATCGCCCCCTCGCCGATGGAGAAGAGGAGCGTGGGGAGGAAGGTCGACAGCAGCAGCGGCCCGACGGGGAAGGGGCGCGGAGCGGTGCTGGTCACCGTCCCCAGGGTACGCCCGGGCCGGAGGGCGGCTCCCGGCCCCCGGTAGTCTGGACCCACCATGCTGGACAACGACTTCACCGAGCAGATCACTGCTCTCCGCTCCACCTTCGCCGACATCCGCGCCGTCATCGACGTGGACGGCCTCCGCTCGAAGATCGCCGAGCTCAGCGAGCAGGCCGGCGCCCCCGACCTGTGGGACGACACGGCCAACGCGCAGAAGGTGACCAGCGCCCTCAGCCACCGCCAGTCCGAGCTCGCGCGGATCACCGCGATCGACCGGCGCCTGGACGACCTCGAGGTGCTCGTCGAGATGGCGAACGAGGCCGAGGACGCCGAGTCCGAGCAGGAGGCGATCGCCGAGCTCTCCTCCCTCCAGAAGGTCATGGGCGAGCTCGAGGTGCAGACCCTGCTCGACGGCGAGTACGACGACCGCCCCGCCGTGGTCACCATCCGCGCGGGAGCGGGCGGCGTCGACGCCTCCGACTTCGCCGAGATGCTCATGCGCATGTACCTCCGCTGGGCCGAGAAGCACAAGTACGCGGCGACCGTCATGGACGCCAGCTACGCGGAGGAGGCGGGCATCAAGTCGGCCACCTTCCAGATCGACGCCCCCTACGCCTTCGGCACGCTCTCGGTCGAGGCGGGCACCCACCGCCTCGTGCGGATGAGCCCCTTCGGCGCCGCGGGCAAGCGCCAGACCTCCTTCGCCGCGGTCGAGGTCATCCCGCTGATGGAGGAGGCCGGGGCCATCGAGATCCCGGACAACGACATCCGCGTGGACGTCTTCCGCTCCTCCGGCCCCGGCGGCCAGTCGGTGAACACCACCGACTCCGCCGTGCGCCTCACGCACCTGCCCACCGGCACCGTCGTGTCGATGCAGAACGAGAAGAGCCAGATCCAGAACCGCGCCGCGGCGATGCGCGTGCTCCAGTCGCGGCTCCTGCTGCTGCAGAAGGAGCAGGAGGCGGCCACCAAGAAGGAGCTCGCCGGGACCATCACCGCGAGCTGGGGCGACCAGATGCGCAGCTACGTCCTCGCTCCGTACCAGATGGTGAAGGACCTGCGCACCGACCACGAGGTCGGCAACCCCTCGCACGTGTTCGACGGCGACCTGGACGGCTTCATCGCCGCCGGGATCCGCTGGCGGAAGTCCTCCTAGCGCGGCGCGGGCGCGTCCCCACCGACGCGCCGCACGCCCCCTCGGCGGACTCTTCGGGATCGTCGCTTACCCTCGTACCGACATGATTCGCTTCGACAACGTCTCCAAGCAGTATCGGGGCGGCACGAGACCCGCCCTCAACGCCATCGATCTCGAGATCCTCCGGGGCGAGTTCGTCTTCCTCGTCGGCGCCTCCGGCTCCGGCAAGTCGAGCTGCCTCCGCCTGATCCTCAAGGAGGAGCGCCCCTCCTCCGGGTCGATCCACGTGCTCGGGCAGAACCTCGGCAAGATCTCGAGCCGCAAGGTCCCGTACTTCCGCCGCAACATGGGCGTGGTGTTCCAGGACTTCCGGCTGCTGCCGAACAAGTCCGTCTTCGACAACGTCGCGTTCAGCCTCCAGGTGATCGGCAAGTCGAAGGGCTACATCCAGGAGGCGGTCCCGGACACGCTCAAGATGGTGGGCCTCGCGGGCAAGGCCTCGCGCCTGCCCCACGAGCTCTCCGGCGGCGAGCAGCAGCGCGTGGCGATCGCCCGCGCCGTCGTCAACAAGCCGGCCGTCCTGCTGGCCGACGAGCCCACGGGAAACCTCGACCCGACCACGAGCGCCGGCATCATGGCGCTGCTCGAGCGGATCAACGCCGGCGGCACGACCGTGATCATGGCGACCCACGAGGCCGGCATCGTCGACCAGATGAAGCGACGCGTCATCGAGCTCTCGGCCGGCAGCATCGTCCGCGACGAGAGCCAGGGCGGCTACGGCCAGACCGAGAGCATCACCGTCGTCCACGACGGCGTCGTGGTCGTGGCGGCCGACGACCATGCGGTCGCCGAGCAGCCCGCGCCCCCGGCCCTCATCGACAGCGAGCTCGCGCCCGCCGAGGTCCCCGAGATCGACCTGCGCCAGGAGGCCCCGGCCCCGCCGCTCGAACCCGCCCGCCTCTCGCAGACAGCCGCCCAGCCCCGCGTGCCCGAGGGCCGCCGCTCCGCCGCGGCCGAGCCGGAGCGCGAGCCGGAGCCGGCCGCCGAGCCCGCCGCCGCCCCGCGCGTCGTCGAGCTGCAGAGCCAGACCGGTCCGATCTTCCTCCCCGCCGACACCGGCGCCCTGCCCGAGGAGTCGCTCGCCGCGCGCCTCGGCCTCCGCGCCCACGCGGGCGAGGGCGACGAGACCGGCGACGACCAGCAGAACGTAGGACCCGTCAAGTGAGATTCGCACTGATCTGGTCGGAGGTCGCCAGCGGCCTCCGGCGCAACGTCTCCATGGTCGTCTCGGTGATCCTGGTGACCTTCATCTCCCTCACCTTCGTCGGCACGGCGATCCTGCTGCAGATGCAGATCGGCCAGATGAAGAACTTCTGGTACGACAAGGCGCAGGTCGCGGTGTACATGTGCACCGCCACCTCCGGCGGCTCGAACTGCAGCGGCTCCGACGCCACCGCCGAGCAGATCGACGCGGTGCAGGGCCAGCTCGAGGGCGCCACGCTCGCGCCGTACATCGACCGCTCCTACTTCGAGGACCACGACCAGGCCTACGCGAACTTCCAGGAGCAGTTCGCGGGCAACCCGGTCGCCGAGTACGTCACTCCCGACCTGCTCAACCAGACCTTCTGGATCAACCTGAAGGACCCGACCCAGTCGGACGTCATCGTGGAGAGCCTGTCGAGCGTCTCGGGGGTCGAGAGCGTCACCGACCAGCGGCAGTACCTCGACCAGATCTTCTCGATCCTCAACGCGGCGAGCTACACGGCGATCGGCATCGCCGTCCTGATGCTCGTCGCGGCCGTGCTGCTCATCGCCACCACGATCCGCCTCTCGGCGTTCTCGCGGAGACGGGAGCTGGGCATCATGCGGCTCGTGGGGGCCTCGAACAGGTTCATCCAGACCCCGTTCATCCTCGAGGGGGTCTTCGCCGCGCTGGTCGGCTCGATCCTCGCGGGAGTCGCGGTGGTCGCCATCGTGCAGTTCTTCGTGCAGGGCTTCCTGGCGTACCGGATCCCGCTGACCTCCTTCGTGGGACTCGACGACGCTCTGATCGTCGTGCCGATCCTGATCGTGGTCGGCATCGTCCTGGCCGCCGTCTCGGCCAACGTCGCGATCGCGCGGTACCTGCGGGTCTGATCCCGGACCGGACGTATACTGGTGGGCTGTCCCGTTCGGGGCGGCCCACCGGTGCATCGCCCCGACGACGCCCGCCCCCTTCATCCGCTCGCGACCCGAGGAGCAGCCGTGCCCAGAGAACAGGGACAGAAGGTCGTCGCGACCAACCGCAAGGCGCGCCACGACTACCTCATCGAGGACACCTACGAGGCGGGCCTCGTGCTCACCGGCACCGAGGTGAAGTCCCTCCGGGCCGGCCGCGCGTCGCTCGTCGACGGCTACGCCTTCGTCGACGGGGGAGAGGCGTGGCTCGACGCCGTCCACATCAACGAGTGGGCGCAGGGCACCTGGACGAACCACCCGCCGCGCCGCAAGCGCAAGCTGCTGCTGCACAAGGCGCAGATCCTCAAGATCCACAACAAGGTGAAGGAGGGCGGGTACACGCTGATCCCGCTCTCGCTGTACTTCAGCGACGGCAAGGCCAAGGTCGAGCTGGCCGTCGCCAAGGGCAAGAAGGACTACGACAAGCGCCAGGTGCTCCGCGAACGCCAGGACCGCCGCGAGGCGGACCGCGCGATGTCGACCCGTCGCCGCCTCGGCGAGTAGGCCCCGCAGCGGGTGCTGCCCGACGGGTGCCGCGCAAGCCTCTTCTTCGCGCCCGGTGCTTTGGGAGACTGGGGCTCGTGACCTCCTCCGAGAACAGCGCCCCCGCCGCCCTGAGCGCCGCCGATGAGAAGACGCGGTGGCGCGCCTTCGCGGTGAGCGTCGGAGTCGCGGCGATCACGATCCTCGACCTCTCGAAGGTCAATGTGGGCCTTCCGTCGATCGAGCGCTCGCTCGGAGCGGACGCGAGCCAGCTGCAGCTGATCGTCGCGGGCTACGCGCTCGCCTTCGGCCTGGCGCTCGTTCCGGCCGGCCGGCTGGGCGACATCCGCTCGCGCCGGCTCCTGTTCCTCATCGGACTGACCGCGTTCACGGTCACGAGCCTGCTCTGCGCCGTCGCCCCGACGATCGAGCTGCTCGTCGTCGCGCGCTTCCTGCAGGGCGTCGCCGCGGGCATCCAGATGCCCCAGGTCCTCGGCCTGGTGCAGCAGATGTTCACCGGCGCCGAGCGGGCCCGGGCCTTCGGTGTCTTCGGCGCGACCATCGGCCTGTCGACCGCCTTCGGCCCGACCCTCGGCGGTCTCCTGATCGCGATCGGCGGCGAGCAGGACGGCTGGCGCCTGCTGTTCTGGATGAACATCCCGCTGGGCGTGGCCGCGCTCGTCTTCGCCTGGAAGCTCATCCCGAAGAAGCGCTCCCGGCCCGAGGGGGACAGATCCCTCGACCCCGTCGGCCTGCTCCTGCTGGCGGTCGCGATCTTCGCGTTCATGCTGCCGTTCCTGCTGACAACGGGCTCCTCCTCGGACTCGCCCTACCGCTGGTTCTGGCTGGTCCTCGCCGCGGCCGCCGCCGCAGTCTTCGTGCGCTGGGAGGCGCACTACGCCGCGTCGGGGCGCACGCCCGTGATCGACTTCCGCATCTTCCGGACCAGCTCCTACCGCAACGGCATCCTGGTCGCGACCTCCTACTTCGCCGCGATCCCGGCGACCTTCCTCCTCACCACGCTGTTCCTCCAGCAGGGGCTCGGTCTCGAGCCGGTGTTCGCCGGCATGGTGAGCATCCCCTTCGCTCTGACCTCGGCGGTGACCGCCTGGTACGGCGGCAAGCTCGTGCAGCGCTACGGCCGCGCGCTGGTGGTGCTGGGCATCGTGCTCGTGGTCATCGGCTTCACGCTCGTGCTGCTCGCCGCCGAGCTCCTCCCGGCCGAGACCGCGGCCTACGGCATGGGTGCCGCGATGCTGGTCGCCGGGGCCGGCGGCGGCTTCGTCGTGTCGCCGAACCAGACGCTCACCCTCGCCGAGATCCCGCCGGCGCAGGGCGGGGTGGCGGGCTCCGTCGGCCAGCTCGGCCAGCGCGTGGGCACCGCGGTCGGCACGGCCTGCGCCTCCGCCGTCTTCTTCGCGACGCTGGCGAGCGAGCGGGGGATGGCCGAGGGGCTGGACCAGTACCACGACGCCTTCCGCAACGGGTACTTCGTCACCCTCGGGCTGATCGCGCTGGCACTCGTGCTCGGCCTGCTCGATCTTCGCCACCGCCGGGTGAGCGCCCGCGGAGCTGAGGTAGACTAGGGCCCGTAACTCCACAGTGTGCGACGAACGACCCACTCCAGCGGCCTCCGGGCCGTCGAGTGCTCGCGGGGATGATCGGTTTCGACATTGCCTGCGAAACTGCGAGAAGCGGGTCGAGGATCCAGGGTCATCTCGTCAACGATCCCTGGAAAACACAGGTGCCGAACAGAAGCGCACCGACTTCGCTCTCGCTGCCTAAGCCAGAGTAGATAGTCCGTCAGCCCGTGGGTGCGTCCTCGCCCCGGATCCTGGCGTCATCTAGAGGACTTGCTGCGTCGTTACGCCTGAGGGCGACGCGGGACTTGCACTCGGGCTGGGCCCGTCGACCGATGCGCCGATGGTAACGGTCGGGGCCGAGCAGAACGCTCTCATCGGCTACACCCGTAGAAGGCGCAGAATCACAGCGATGGACGGGGGTTCGATTCCCCCCATCTCCACCACCGGTCGTCGTCGCACACTGGGAGCTCCGCTCCGCCGCCCTCACTACGGGCGCACGTCGAGCTGTCTGATCCGCCCGTAGAGGGTGAGCATCGCCAGCCGGTCGTCGTCGTCGTGCGCGGAGCCGGAGAGAGCCTGCGGCGGGGCCCAGTCCCGGTAGAGCACGCCCGGCGCCAGCACGGCCACGGCGGTGCCCGCCGGGTAGTGGGCGCCGCGGTCCACCGGCAGCTCGGCGAACGCGTCGGGCAGGAGCCTGTGCAGGACCTCCAGAAGAGGGCGGAGCCGTGCTGCTCGCGCCTCGTGCACGGAGAGAGTCACGGCGTTCATGGCGGCGAGCGCGGCCACCAGGTGCTCGGCGGCGGCGTCGTCGTCGCAGCGCTCGGTGACCAGCAGCGACACCACGCCGCGCGGCTTCAGCCAGCCGAGCGTCGCGGCCTCGGCGTCTCCGCCCACCGAGACGACGCGGTCGGAGGCGTGGGCGTAGTCGTGCAGGAGCCGCGACCAGACGTCGCCCGGACCGGGCCCGTCGACCTGCGCGACCGCCTCCGCTGCAGCGAGGAGGGAGCTCTGCCGGTGGAGCCTCGGAAACAGGCTGTCGGCCGGTCCCCAGTGCTGCTCGGCCGTGCGCGAGCGCTCGGGGCGTTCCTGGTCGTGCCGGTCCTGCATGTCGACTCCTGAGCCGCCGGTCTCCGCACCCCCTCGCGCCTGCCGGTCGTCCCTTCACCCTGCGCTCCGGCGGGGCGCGTGTCAATGCGCCGAACGGGGGGTCGACTGGAGCCGGAGGTCAGCGAGCGGAGCCGAAGAGGCTGCCGGTGGTGGAGTCGTCGGCCGGATCGAGGACGGCGCAGACGATCGTGCGGTCGCCGTGACGCCAGCCGACCTCGGAGGGGACCAGCGAGCGGTACTCGAGGGCGGAGTCGCCGTAGGCGATCCCCATCACGGCGCCGAACTCCGGCTCGCAGCCCGCCTCAGCCTGAGCGAGCAGCGTGTTGCGACTGGTGTAGCGGTCTCCCGGCTGAGCGAACGTGTGGAAGACCTCCAGCGCGTGCTCCTCGGCGCACGGGACGACGTCCACGTCGGCGATGCGGTCGTCGCCCGGGTCGGCCAGGCAGTCGCCGCGCCGCAGCGAGAACACGTCGGTGACGCCCGCGGTGACCACCGCGCCGCCCTCGTCGCGCACAGCCTCGGGACCGTCCGGGCCGACGACGGAGGAGCAGCCCGAGAGCAGCAGGAGGAGCGCCGCCGAGGCGAGCGCGGCCGTCCTGCTCCTCATCGCGGCGCCACGATCGCGAGCACCTCGTCGTGCAGCAGGCCGTTGGTGGCGACGGCGCTGCCGTGCCAGGGGCCGTCCTCCCCGTCGGCGGAGGTGAAGCGCCCGCCCGCCTCCTGCACGATCGGCACCAGCGCAGCGAGGTCGTAGGGCTTCACGTCGAACTCGCCCGCGCCGTCGAGCAGCCCCTCGGCGACGAGCATGTAGGGCCACGCGTCGCCGTAGGCCCGGTCGCGCCAGACGGCTCCGGCGAGCTCGAGCAGCTGCGGGAGCCGGCCCGCGCCGACCCACTGCTGGATGCTGTTGTAGCTGAAGGTCGCCGAGGCGAGGGTGTCGATCCCCGAGACGCGGAGCGGGCGCGGCTCCGCCCCGCCCTCCAGCTCGACGGCCCAGGCGCCGGAGCCCTCGGCCGCCCACCAGCGCGTGCCGAGAGCGGGAGCGGAGACGACTCCGACGACCGGGACGCCGTCGACCGCGAGCGCGATCAGGGTCGCCCAGATCGGGACGCCGCGGAGGAAGTGGGCGGTGCCGTCGATCGGATCGAGGATCCACTGCCGCGAGGCCTCGCCCGAGGTGCCGAACTCCTCGCCGAGGATCGCGTCGTCCGGCCGCTCGGCGGCGAGCAGCGCGCGGATCGCCTCCTCGACGGCGCGGTCGGCGTCGGTGACCGGGGTGCGGTCGAGCTTCGTGTCCACGACGAGGTCGAGCGCGCCGAACCGCTCCCGCGAGATCGCATCGGCCGCGTCCGCCAGGCGGAGGGCGAGTCGGAGGTCGTCGTCGAGGCTCTGGTCACTGCTCTGCGGGGTCACGCGACCACGATACCGGTGGGCCCCGCGGAGCCTCCGATCGCTGCCGCGGGCGGTCCGCCGCGCTCGATTTGACGAGACGGGGGGAGACGCTGGTAGTGTGATCCCTCGGTTCGGCACGCACGATCAGCCGGCCGGAATGCACCTCTAGCTCAATCGGCAGAGCAACTGACTCTTAATCAGTGGGTTCTCGGTTCAAGTCCGAGGGGGTGCACCAGCAGCCCCGCACCTCCTCGTGAGGTGCGGGGCTTCGTCGTTCCCGGAGCCGACCGTTCCCGGGCCCGTCCGGTCCCGACCGGACTCCTGACGGCGCCTCCGACGGCACGCCGACCAGGGCTGCAGAACGCCGACGGCTCCCGGCCGCCGAGAGGATCCCGAGGTCGAGGGCGGCGGAGGGTCGGGATGGGCAGCGCCTGAGCATCCGCACGGTGTCCGGCGCAGAATGCGGACCGACCCCCGTTCGCGTGGCAGGATCTCCGTTCGCTTCCGTTTCCCCTCCCGAAAGGACCGATGTGCCCGAAGACGTCCTCCCCGTGATCGGCTCGATCGCGCTCGCCGTGGTGATCGCGGTCGTGATCGCCGTGGTCGCGACCGCCGTCGTCGCCCTCGTGCTGCGCTCCGTCGGCAAGCGCAAGACCTGGGCGCGGCTGCTGATCCGGCGTCTGCGCATCCCGTTCCGCGTGCTGCTGATGACCATCGCGGTCTGGGCCGCGCTCGCCGCCACCGTGTCGGGCGACCCCTGGCCGGGACTCGTGCAGCGGGTGTTCCAGATCGCCACGATCGGCGCGGCGGCGTGGGTGATCGGCTCCCTGTTCGTGTTCCTCGAGGACCTGGGCGCCGAGCGCTACCGGACCGACACGGCCGACAACCGCCGCGCCCGCCGCCTCCGCACGCAGATGACGATCATCCGGAGGGTCGCCGTGGCGGCCGTCGTGGTCATCGCGATCGGCGCCTCGCTGCTGACCTTCCCCGAGGCCCGCACGGCCGGTGCGAGCCTCCTGGCCTCGGCCGGCGTGCTCTCGATCGTGGCGGGCCTGGCCGCGCAGTCGAGCCTCACGAACATCTTCGCCGGGATGCAGCTCGCCTTCAGCGACGCCATCCGCCTGGACGACGTGGTGATCGTCGAGACCGAGTGGGGGCGGATCGAGGAGATCACGCTGACCTACGTCGTCGTCCACCTCTGGGACGACCGCCGCCTGGTGCTGCCCACGAACTACTTCACGACCCAGCCGTTCCAGAACTGGACCCGCACTGGATCCGAGCTGCTCGGCGCCGTCGAGCTCGACCTGGACTGGCGGGTGAGCCCCGAGCAGATGCGCGACGAGCTGCACCGCATGCTCGAGGAGACCGACCTCTGGGACCGGCGCACCAGCGTGCTGCAGGTGACCGACGCGACGGGCGGCTTCGTCCGGATCCGGGTGCTGGTCACCGCGAAGGACGCGCCGACGCTCTTCGACCTGCGCTGCTACGTGCGCGAGCGGCTCGTCTCGTGGCTGCACGAGAACGACCCCGTGGCCCTTCCGCGTCAGCGCGTCGAGATGGAGCGGGAGCCCGCTCCCACCGCGACCCCGCGCCGGCACGGGTCCTCCGCCCCGGACAACCTGTTCTCGGGCGACGAGCGCTCGAACGAGCGGGGCGCTCTGTTCACGGGACTCATCGACATGCGCGACACCCCGACCCGCGACACCCGCGGAGTCCCCACCCGCGACCCGCGCGACTGACCCCCTCCGCGAGATGCCACCTGTGACGACGACACGCCGAGAACGGGCGTCACAGGTGGCATCTCGCGGGGGTCGGAGCGGGCGGAGGGGCGCCTAGCGGTTCACGGAGCTCATGTCGGCGTAGCGGTCGCCGACGGGGGCCTCGAGCGAGCCGAGGACGTCGAGCTGCTCCGGAGTCAGCACGAGGGCGTCCGCGGCGGCGTTCTCCTCGATGCGCGAGACGCGCTTGGTGCCCGGGATCGGAGCGATGTCGTCGCCCTGGGCGAGCAGCCAGGCGAGCGCCACCTGAGCGGCGGTCGCGTCCGCCTCGGCCGCCACGCGGTCGACGGCCTCCACGATGCGCAGGTTCGCCTCCAGCGCTCCGTCGGCGAAGCGGGGGTTGTCGCGGCGGAAGTCGTCGCTGCCCAGCTCGGCGACCGAGCGGATGCTGCCCGTGAGGAAGCCGCGGCCCAGCGGCGAGTACGGCACGAAGCCGATGCCGAGCTCGCGGAGGACCGGCAGCACCTCCGCCTCGGGGTCGCGGGTCCAGAGCGAGTACTCGGACTGCACCGCGGTGACCGGGTGCACGGCGTGAGCGCGGCGGATCGTCGCGGGCGCCGCCTCCGAGAGGCCGTAGCCGCGGAGCTTGCCCTCCTGGATCAGCTCCGCGAAGGCCCCGGCGGTCTCCTCGACGGGGACGCCCGGGTCCATGCGGTGCTGGTAGTAGAGGTCGATGCGGTCGGTGCCGAGGCGCGCGAGCGAGCCCTCGACGGCGAGACGCAGGTTCTCCGGGGAGCCGTCGAGTCCGCGGCTCCCGTCGCCGCGGTGGCGGATCATGCCGAACTTGCTCGCCAGCACGACCTCGTCGCGGCGACCGGCCAGCGCGCGGCCGAGCAGCTCCTCGTTGGTGTACGGGCCGTAGATCTCGGCGGTGTCGAGGAACGTGACGCCGAGCTCGAGGGCACGGTGCACGGTGCGGATCGACTCCGCGTCGTCGGTGCCGGCGCCGGTGTAGAACGCCGACATGCCCATCGCGCCGAGGCCGAGGCGCGAGACCTCGAGGGCGGCGACGTCGGATCCGAGGGTGATCGTCTTCATCAGTGGGTGGTCCTCTCCTGGTACGCCGCGATCTTGATGTCGATCGCGGCGAGGCTGGCATGTGTCCGGGCGAGCTGCGCCTCGACCTCCTCGCGGTGCGTCCGGAGCAGTGCGAGGCGCTCCGGCTCCGTGGCGGGCCCGGTCCGGAGGAGCCGGGCGTACTCGCGGATCCGCGCGATCGGCATCCCGGTCGCGCGGAGCTTGCTGAGGAAGTCGACCCAGCCGACGTCGGCCGGCCGGTAGCGGCGGTGCTGCGACGAGGCGCGCTCGACCGGGTCGAGCATGAGCCCGGCGCGTTCGTAGTAGCGCAGGGTGTGCACGGTGAGACCGGTGACGGCGGCGACCTGCGAGATCGACAGCACCTCCGGCTCGGCCGGGGCGGCGGTGGCGGTGGACATGGCGTCAACCTACGACCTCGAGTGCGCTCGAGGTCAAGCGGGAGCGGCCGGCTCAGCCGACCTCGCGGCTGAAGCCCAGGAGGGCTTCGGCGATGCGGGCGTCCGCCTCCTCGTGGCTGATGGTCGCCTCGCCGTCGCCCGCCTGCGGCCCGTACCACCCGAAGTCGGCGTGATTGGCGCCGTCGATCTCGACGAGGTCGGCGGAGGAGGGCAGCCGGACGCTCGCGTCGGCGACCTTCTCGGGGGTGCTGAGCCCGTCCTCCGATCCGCTGACGCTGAGGACGGGGAGCTCGGAGCCCGAGAGGTCGTTCGCGCAGTAGCTCCCGAGCAGCACCAGGCCCGCCACCGCCGGGTCCTCGGCCCACTGGCAGGCCTTCACACCGCCGAGGGAGTGGCCGCCGACGAGCCAGCGGTCGACGCCCTCGGCCTGGCCGGTGAAGGTCTCGAGGGAGCGCAGGTCGAAGAAGGCCAGGTGCAGGATCGGCCGCGTGATCACGACGGTCGCTCCGGCGTCGACGAGCGGAGCCAGAGTCGCCTCGTAGGAGGAGGCGTCGACCTTCGCCCCCGGGATGAAGACCAGGCCCGTGCCGGCCAGCTCGCCGGTCGAGGTCGGCGTCATCACGAGTGCATTGTCCGTGCGCTCGACGGCGACCGCCGGATCGGCGCGCACCCGTGCGAGGGCGTCCTCGTCCGGGCCGCTGACGATCGAGCTCCAGGTGAGGAAGCCGAGGACCGCGACTCCGAGCACTCCGCCGATGCTCGTGAGCACGACGCGGCGGCGCCTCATCGGGCTGCCGCGATCGCGTCGGCCGCCTGCACGAGGGCGAGGTGGGAGAGGGCCTGGGGGGTGTTGCCCGCGTGCCGGCGGCCCTCGACGTCGTACTCCTCCGAGAGGAGGCCCACGTCGTTGCAGAGCCCGACGAGCCGGTCCATGAGGGTCCGCGCGTCGGCGATCCGGCCGGAGTCGGCGTACTGCCGGACGAGCCAGAAGGAGCAGGCGAGGAAGGGGTGCTCCCCGCCGGCGAGGCCGTCGACCGAGGACTCGGTCCGGTAGCGGTGCAGCAGGCCGTCCTGGAGGAGCACGCGCTCCAGCTCGGCGACGGTGCCGAGCATCCGCGGGTCGTCGGGGCGGACGAAGCCGACCATCGGCAGGACCAGGAGCGACGCGTCGACCTCGGGGGAGCCGTAGGACTGCACGAAGTGGCCGCGCTCGGCGTCGTAGCCCTGGGCCTCGATCTCGGCGCGCACCTCGTCGCGGAGGCGCTCCCAGGTCTCGACCGGACCGGGCAGGCCGTTCTCGCGCACGGCGCGGACGCCGCGGTCCAGGGCCGCCCAGATCATCACTCGCGAGTGCGTGAAGTGGCGGGGCTCACCGCGGATCTCCCAGATGCCGTTGTCCGGCCGCTGCCAGTTGGTCTCGACGAAGCCCAGCAGGGCGCGCTGGAGCGGCCAGGAGAACTCCGTCTCGTCCACGCCGGCCACGCGGGCCTCGTGCAGCGCGACCATCACCTCGCCGATCACGTCCGCCTGGTACTGGTCGACGGCGGCGTTCCCGATCCGCACCGGGGAGGCGCCGTCGTAGCCGGGCAGGCTCGGCATCTCCCGCTCGGGCAGGTCGCGCTCGCCGGCGAGGCCGTACATGATCTGCACGTCCTCCGGGGCGCCCGCGACCGCGCGGAGCAGCCAGGCCCGCCACTTCTGCGCCTCCTGCTCGAACCCGTGCGCGAGAAGGGCCTGCAGGGTGAGCGAGGCGTCGCGGAGCCAGACGTAGCGGTAGTCCCAGTTGCGGGCGCCGCCGAACTGCTCCGGGAGCGAGGTGGTCGCCGCCGCGACGATGCCGCCGGTCTCGTCGTCGGTGAGGGCGCGGAGGGTCAGCAACGAGCGGACGACGGCGTCCCGGTGCGGGCCGTCGTAGTCGATGGCCGACGCCCACTCGGACCACCACGAGAGCGTGCGCTCGAGCGCGCGGTCGACGTCCAGGCGCTTGGGCGCCCGCTGGTGCGAGGGGAACCACGCCATCGAGAGGTCGACGACCGCGTCCGCGTCGACGTCGAACTCCGCGGCGTGGGCGTGGTCGACGGCCTTCAGCCGCACTCCGCGCACCACGACCGCGTCGGGGCCCGCGACGGCGACGAGCAGCGGGTCCTCGTCTGTCCCCTCCTGCCGCACCCAGGGCATGGTCCGGGCGTAGTCGAAGCGGATGCGCAGCTCCTGCCGCATCCGGACGGTCCCCGAGACTCCGCGCACCCGGCGCACCAGCTCGGCGCGCTCGTCGCGCAGCGGCATCACATCCACCACCTCGACCACGCCGGTCGGGGTCGTCCAGCGGGTGACCAGCGCGAGCGTGTCGCCGAGGTAGTGGCGCTCGCTCGTCGCCGCCCCGTCCACCGGCCGCAGCGACCAGCGCCCCTGGTCGTCGCCGCCGAGGAGGGCGCCGAAGACGGAGGCGGAGTCGAAGCGCGGCAGGCACAGCCAGTCGATCCCTCCGTCGCGGGAGACGAGAGCGGCTGTGCGGCAGTCGGAGAGGACGGCGTAGTCCTCGATCGGGGAGACCATGCGGCGATCCTCTCAGGTGCGGCTGTGGCCTCCCAGTCAAGGCGGAGCGGGGCTCTTCAGCGCGGCCGTAGGGTGAGCCGCATGGCACAGACCGTCTCGACCCTGCTCATCCTCGGAGCGACGGGGGACCTGTCCTCGCGGCTCCTCCTCCCCGCCGTCGGCCAGCTGCTGACCCGCGAGACCGACCGGAGGGTCCACCTCGTCGGCGCGGGGCGCGAGGACTGGACCCAGGAGCACTGGCACGAGGTGCTGACCGCCTCCTTCGCCACCGTCGAGGCGCAGGGCGAGGGTGTGGACGCGCTCACCTCCGGCACGCGCTACCAGCAGGTGGACGTCACCGATCCGGAGGCGCTCGCCGCCCTGCTCGCGAGCTGCGACGGACCGGTGGCGGTCTACTTCGCTCTCCCGCCGGCGATCGCGGCGAAGGCCTGCGAGGCGCTCGCCGCCCACGACCTGCCGGAGGGCACCGTGCTGGCGCTGGAGAAGCCGTTCGGGACCGACGAGGCGAGCGCGCACGCCCTCAACGAGCGCCTCGCCGCGCTGGTCCCCGAGGACCGCATTCACCGCGTCGACCACTTCCTCGGCCGCGCGACCGTGATGAACGTGCTCGGCCTGCGCTTCGCGAACCGGATCCTCGAGCCGCTGTGGTCGGCCGAGCACATCGAGAGCGTCGAGATCGTCTACGACGAGCAGCTGGCCCTGGAGGGGCGGGCGAGCTACTACGACGGCGCGGGCGCGCTGACCGACATGATCCAGAGCCACCTGCTGCAGGTCCTCGCGGTGATCGCGATGGAGCCGCCGTCCTCGCTCGACGCGGCCGACCTCCGGGACGCGAAGTCGATCGTCCTGCGCGCCACGCGCCTGCACGGCGACGACCCCGCAGCGAGCTCGCGCCGTGCCCGCTACACGGCGGGGACGATCGACGGCCGTGAGCTGCCCGCCTACGCGGACGAGAAGGGTGTGGACCCCGCTCGCGGAACCGAGACGCTGGCCGAGCTGGTCGTCGAGATCGACACCTGGCGATGGGCCGGCGTGCCGTTCACCCTCCGCTCCGGCAAGGCGCTGGGAGAGCGGCGGCGCGAAGTGGTCATCCGCTTCAAGCCGGTGCCGCACCTGCCCCGCGGCTTCGTGGGCAACGAGGCCCCGTCCGTGCTGCGGCTGTTCCTCGCGCCCGACCAGATGTCGCTCGAGCTGAACATCAACGGCCCCGGCGACCCGTACACGCTCGAGCGCGCCTCGCTGGAGGCGACCTTCGGCGCGGGCGAGTTGCTCGCCTACGGCGAGGTCATCTCGGGGATCCTCGACGACGACCCGTCGCTCTCGGTCCGCGGGGACGCCGCCGAGGAGTGCTGGCGCATCGTGCAGCCCGCGATCGACGCGTGGCACGCGGACCGGGTGCCGCTCGACGAGTACCCGGCGGGCAGAGAGGGCCCCGAGAGCTGGCCGGCGGTCTGACGGGCGGCCGGGGGAGGGGCCGTCGCGGGGGATCCCGAGACGGCGGCGGTGCCGCCTCCTGGATCAGCACGAGGTGCGGCGGTGCCGCCCACTCGGTCAGCAGGAGGGGCCCGGTCAGGAGGAAGGGGCTCGGTGCCCGCTCGATCAGCGGGAAGGGCGACGTCGCTCGTCCGCTCGGCCGGAGGGCGATGCGGTCGGCTCGACCGCGCGCGTCAGGAGCGGGTCGCGACGGGGGTGTCGACGGCGACGTCGGCAGGGGTCGGCTCCGCCCAGACGGCGATGGGCTTCGGCTCCCAGGTGAGGGCGGCCGGCTCCACCGGAGGAGTGGAGGCGCGCATCGCGGGGATCGCCTCGGTGACGGGGGACGAGGTCCGCTCGGCGCCGGCGCGGAGCTGCTCCTCCTGGATGGCGGCGGAGAGCTCGTGGGCGAGGGAGCGCGCGAGCATTCCGTGGAAGATCGGGTCGCGGTCGTCGTGGCTGCGGCGCGTGACGACCCAGGCGCCCTCGGATCCGACGAAGGCCGCGAGGCGCTCGTGGACGACGGCGAAGAGCTCGTCCTGAGTGAGGACGGGGGCCGCCTCGACGACCTCGGGGGCCGGCGTGCGACGCCTCAGACGAAACCTCATGACGAACCCCGTTTCCCGTGCCGGCAGCGACTGGGAACAGTGTCGCCGCCACCGCCTCGCGAGCCCGGCTGACACGCCGCCCCGCGGGGAGGCGGCGCGTCAGGAGGGCCTAGCGGTCGCGCTTCGCGCCGCGCTCCTCCGAGACGATCTTCTTGGAGTCGTAGGACACGGAGCCCAGGGCGACGGTGACCGAGATGGCCCAGCTGACCCACTGGAGGGCCAGGCGCCAGTCGCGCGGGCCCTTGCGCGTGGTCTGCAGGATCGACCAGCCGCCGACGATCGCGCTGATGACGCTGGAGTTGAGGATGAACTTGCGCATGCGTGTGCCTCCCGTGTTCACCCCGACGCTAGCGGGTGCGAAAGCTCTCAGAGGAACGCTTGACAGCACCGAGGGGTTGTCCCGCTACGGTGGACCGCCGCCGGGACCCGAATCCTCGAGCCGGGGCACGCCGAGGAGAACGGGAACGACATGCGCACGGCTGTGATCGGGGCGGTGCTGCTCGTCGTCGGGGCGGCGGCCGTCGTCACGGGGGTCCTCCCGATGGACGCGCTGGGCGAGCTGGTCGAGCGGACGGCGCCGATCCTCGGCTTCGTGGTCGCGGTGACCGTGGTCGCCGAGCTGGCCTCCGAGGCCGGCGTCTTCACGGTGGTCGCCGAGCGCTCCGCCGAGTGGGGCCGCGGGCGGACCGCGGTGCTCTGGCTGCTGGTGGTGGCGATGGCCGTCGTCAGCACGGTGTTCCTCTCGCTCGACACGACCGCCGTGCTCCTGACCCCGGTCGTGGTCCTGCTCGCGGCGCACGTGCGCGTCCCGCCCCTGCCGTTCGCGATGGCCACGGTCTGGCTGGCGAACTGCGCCTCCCTCCTCCTCCCCGTCTCGAACCTCACCAACCTGCTCGCGCAGCGGCGCCTGGGGGTCGAGGGCCCCTTCGCCTTCGCCGCTCTGACCGCGGTCCCCGCGCTCGTCGCGGCCGTCGTGCCCGTGCTGATCCTCGCGATCCGCTACCGGCGCGAGCTGGCCGGGCGCTACACCCCGGGGGAGCGCACGCCGGTGGAGGACCGGGTGCTGCTGGTCGGCGCGGGGATCGTCGTCGCGCTTCTCCTGCCGGCGCTCGTCTCGGGTCTCGAGGTGTGGATCCCGGCGACGGTCGCCGCCGCCGCGCTGATCGTCCTCTTCGCGGTGCGCCGTCCCGCGGCGCTCACGCCCGCCCTCCTGCCGTGGCAGCTCGTCGTCTTCGCGGCGGGCCTCTTCGTGGCGATGGAGGCGGCGCACCAGCTCGGGCTGGGCGCGGCGCTCGCCGTGGTCGCGGGCGAGGGGAGCGGGACGCTCGACCTGCTGCGCCTCGCCGGCTCCGGGGCCGTCGCCTCCAACCTGGTCGACAACCTGCCCGCCTACCTCGCCCTCGAGCCGGTCGCGGCGGATCCGCTCCGCCTGGTCGCCCTGCTGATCGGCGTGAACGCCGGACCGCTGATCACCCCGTGGGCCTCGCTCGCCACCCTGCTCTGGCACCAGAGGCTGACCGCGCTGGGCGTGCACGTCTCGTGGCGCCAGTACGCGCTCCTCGGACTCGTCGCCGTCGTCCCGACGGTGGGCGGAGCGACGCTCGCCCTCGCCCTCGTGCAGGGCTGATCCCCCGTCCCCCGCGCGGGGTCGGCTGATAGCCTCGACGGGCACGACGACGGCTCGACCGACGAAAAGGGACCCTCATTCCTCCGCACTCCGCTTCCTCCTCCTCCGCCGCTGACAGGACCGACGACGGGACCTCGGGAGGGACCGAGCGCAACGCGTTCGTGGTCGTCTCGAACCGCCTGCCGGTGGACCGCGTCGTGGCCGAGGACGGCACCGCCTCCTGGAAGACCTCGCCCGGCGGGCTGGTCACCGCGCTCGAGCCCGTGATGCGCGCGAACGAGGGCGCCTGGGTCGGCTGGCCCGGCGTGGCCGACGAGGAGGTCGCCCCGTTCGTCGACAACGGCGTGCAGATCGTCCCCGTCGCCCTCAGCGCGCAGGAGCTCGAGGACTACTACGAGGGCTTCTCGAACGACACGCTGTGGCCGCTGTACCACGACGTGATCGCGCCCCCCACCTACCACCGCGACTGGTGGGACGCCTACGTGCGGGTCAACCAGCGCTTCGCCGAGGCGGCCGCGGCCGTGACGGAGGAGGACGGCGTGGTCTGGGTGCAGGACTACCAGCTCCAGCTCGTGCCGAAGATGCTGCGCGAGCTGCGCCCCGACGTCACGATCGGCTTCTTCAACCACATCCCGTTCCCGCCCTACGGGATCTTCGCGCAGCTCCCGTGGCGCCGGCAGATCGTCGAGGGCCTGCTCGGCGCCGACGTCATCGGCTTCCAGCGCCAGGGCGACGCGGGCAGCTTCCTCCGTGCGGTCCGGCGGCTGCTCGGCTACGACACCCGCAGCACGGTCGTCGAGGTCCCGGTCGAGGAGGAGGCCGTCGGCGGCACCCGCCGCGTCAACCGCTCGCGGCGCGGGGCGAGCGTGCGCCCGGTCGTCGCCCGGCACTTCCCGATCTCGATCGACTCCGCGTCCTTCGAGGCGATGGCGCGCACCCCCGAGATCCAGGCCCGCGCCGCCGAGATCCGCGCCGAGCTGGGCAACCCCGCGACGATCATGCTCGGCGTCGACCGGCTCGACTACACCAAGGGGATCGGCCACCGCCTGAAAGCGTTCGGCGAGCTCCTGGCCGACGGCCGCCTCACCTCCGAGGACGCGGTGCTGGTGCAGGTCGCGAGCCCGAGCCGCGAGCGCGTGGACACCTACCGGCAGCTGCGCGACGACATCGAGCTGCAGGTCGGCCGGATCAACGGCGACTACAGCACGCTCGGGCACCCGGCGATCAGCTACCTGCACCACGGCTACCCGCGCGAGGAGATGGTGGCGCTCTACCTCGCCGCCGACGTCATGCTCGTCACGGCGCTGCGCGACGGGATGAACCTCGTCGCGAAGGAGTACGTCGCCTCCCGCTTCGACAACGACGGCGTGCTGGTGCTGAGCGAGTTCGCCGGAGCGGCCGACGAGCTCAAGCAGGCCGTGCAGGTGAACCCGCACGACATCTCCGGGCTCAAGGACGCGATGGAGGCGTCGGCTCGGATGCCGCGCGTCGAGCGCACCCGGCGCATGCGCGCGCTCCGGCGCCGCGTGCTCGAGAACGACGTGGCGCGCTGGTCGGAGTCCTTCCTCTCCGCTCTCGCGGAGCACGCGGCCGGCCAGCAGCTCGACGTGCGCCCCGCCGCCCGCGGGCAGGAGGCGCCGCACGGCCAGGAGGCGGAGCACCGCGACGACGCGGCCCACGGGCAGGCGGCCGAGCTCGAGCGGGAGGCCGCGGACGACCGCGAGCTCGACGGCGGCGCGCGATGAGCGAGGGAGTGCCCGAGCGGCTCGCGGCGGCGCTGCAGGAGCTCGCCGCGACCGACCGGCTCCTGGTGGCTCTCGACTTCGACGGCACCCTCGCGCCCGAGGTCGACGACCCCGCCCGCGCGCGGGCCCTCCCGGAGGCGCGCGAGGCCGTGCTGCGGCTCCTCGCCCTCCCCGGCACCCGGGTCGCGCTGGTCTCGGGCCGGGCGCTCGGGAGCCTGGAGGAGGTCTCGCAGCTGCCGGACGAGGCGCTGCTGGTCGGCTCCCACGGCATCGAGATCCGCCTCGACCCCGAGGGGGACGCGGTCCGGCTCGACGACGACGAGCTCGAGAAGGTCGGAGTGCTGGAGGACGTCCTGAAGGGCATCGCCCGCGGGATCGACAACGTCTGGATCGAGGACAAGCCCGCCGGCTTCGCCCTGCACACCCGCCTCGCGACCGAGCGCCACAGCCGCGTCGCCCACGTCGTCGCCCTCTCCGAGGCGCGCGCCGAGGTGCAGGGGGTCACCGTCCGCGAGGGCAAGAACGTCCTGGAGTTCTCGGTCCGCTCGACCACGAAGGGCGAGGCCGTGCAGCACCTCCGCCGCTACACCGGCGCGACCGCCGTGCTCTACGCGGGCGACGACGTGACGGACGAGGACGCCTTCGCGGTCCTCGGCTCCGGCGACGTCGGCATCAAGAGCGGCGAGGGCACCACCGCGGCCTCCTACCGGGTCCGCGGCCCCGAGCAGGTCGCGCACGCGCTCCGGCTGCTCGCCGACCTGCGCGCGGAGTAGCCGCTCCCTCCCGGCCCTCCGCGCCCGCGGTCCCGATCCGCCGACTCGCCGCGGACGGCCGTCCTCCGACGCGGGGAGCAGCCGTTCGCGACGAGTCGGCGCTCCGCGGGGACGCCCGCATCGGGTGCCGCTGCCGGGGGCCCGGGCCGGGACGGGTGCGCGGGCCGGTCCGGGTCCGCCCGGCGAGCAGGGGCACCGCGCGCGAGGCGGTAGCCTCATCGCATGCCGGAAATCGATTGGAAGCCCCGCTCGCGCACCGTCACGGACGGCATCGAGGCCACGACGTCGCGCGGGATGCTGCGGGCGGTCGGGATGGGCGATGACGACTGGGAGAAGCCCCAGATCGGCATCGCGTCCTCGTGGAACGAGATCACCCCCTGCAACCTCTCGCTCGAGCGCCTCGCGCGCTCCGCGAAGGAGGGCGTGCACTCGGGAGGCGGCTACCCGCTCCAGTTCGGCACCATCTCCGTCTCGGACGGCATCTCGATGGGCCACGAGGGCATGCACTTCTCGCTCGTCTCCCGCGAGGTCATCGCCGACTCCGTCGAGACCGTGATGATGGCCGAGCGCCTGGACGGCACCGTCATGCTGGCCGGCTGCGACAAGTCGCTGCCCGGCATGCTGATGGCCGCGGCCCGCCTCGACCTCGCCGCCGTGTTCGTCTACGCCGGCTCGATCGCCCCGGGCTGGGTCAAGCTGTCGGACGGCACCGAGAAGGACATCACGATCATCGACTCCTTCGAGGCCGTCGGCGGCGTCAAGGCCGGGATCATGTCCGAGGAGGACGCCAAGCGCATCGAGTGCGCCTTCGCCCCGGGCGAGGGCTCCTGCGGCGGCATGTACACCGCCAACACCATGGCCAGCGTCGCCGAGGCGCTCGGCATGAGCCTGCCCGGCTCCGCCTCGCCCGCCGCGGCCGACCGCCGCCGCGACTACTTCGCCCGCAAGTCCGGCGAGGCCGTCGTCGAGCTGCTGCGCAACGGCACCACGGCCCGCGACATCCTCACCAAGGAGGCGTTCGAGAACGCGATCGCGGTGGCGATGGCCTTCGGCGGCTCCACCAACGTCATCCTGCACCTGCTCGCGATCGCCAACGAGGCCGAGGTCGACCTCACGATCGACGACTTCAACCGCATCGGCGACACGATCCCGCACATCGGCGACCTCAAGCCCTTCGGCAAGTACGTCATGAACGACGTCGACCGCCACGGCGGCGTCCCGGCCGTGATGAAGGCGCTCCTGGACGCCGGACTGCTGCACGGCGACTGCCTGACGGTCACCGGCAGGACGGTCGCCGAGAACCTCGCCGCGATGGACATCGCCCCGCTGGACGGCGAGGTCATCCGCACCCTCGACAACCCGATCCACGCCACCGGCGGGCTCACCATCCTCAAGGGCTCGCTCGCCCCCGAGGGCGCGGTCGTCAAGACCGCCGGCTTCGACGCCTCCGTCTTCGAGGGACCGGCCCGCGTGTTCGAGCGCGAGCGCGCCGCGATGGACGCGCTCACCGAGGGGCGGATCCAGAAGGGCGACGTGGTGGTCATCCGCTACGAGGGCCCCAAGGGCGGCCCCGGCATGCGCGAGATGCTCGCCATCACCGCCGCCATCAAGGGGGCCGGGCTCGGAAAAGATGTACTACTGTTGACGGACGGACGATTCTCAGGCGGCACAACCGGCCTGTGCATCGGCCACATAGCTCCCGAATCGGTGGACGCAGGTCCCATCGCATTCGTTCGCGACGGAGACCCGATTCGGGTCGACATCGCCGCTCGCTCGATCGACCTACTCGTCGACGAGTCCGAGCTCGCCGCCCGCCGAGAAGGCTGGGCCCCTCTCCCTCCGCGCTACACCCGCGGTGTCCTCGCCAAGTACGCCAAGCTCGTCCGCTCGGCAGCCGAGGGCGCCGTCACCGGGTGACCCGGCCCGCTCCGGCCGGCCGCGCACTCGCGTTCCCGGGCACTCGCCTCCGGCTCTGCCCGCCGCCGCACCACCTCCTGAAGGAATCGACACCCGCATGACTCCGGATCCGTCCGCCGTGCAGCCCGCACCGACGCCCCAGCCACCCCGACCCGCCCACGCTCCTGGGGCCGCCCCCGCGGCCGAGGTCCTCACCGGAGCGCAGGCGGTCGTCCGCTCGCTCGAGATGCTCGGGATCGAGGACGTCTTCGGCCTGCCCGGAGGCGCGATCCTCCCGGTCTACGACCCGCTGATGGACTCCTCGAAGATCCGGCACATCCTGGTCCGCCACGAGCAGGGTGCCGGCCACGCCGCCGAGGGCTACGCCTCGGCGACCGGCAAGCTCGGCGTGTGCATCGCGACCTCGGGCCCCGGAGCGACCAACCTGGTCACCGCGATCGCGGACGCCTACATGGACTCGGTCCCGATGCTCGCGATCACCGGCCAGGTGTTCTCGACGCTCATGGGGACCGACGCGTTCCAGGAGGCGGACATCGTCGGCATCACGATGCCGATCACGAAGCACTCCATCCTCGTGACGCGCCCCGAGGACATCCCCTCGGCCCTCGCCTCCGCCGCGCTGATCGCCACCACCGGCCGCCCCGGCCCCGTGCTGGTCGACATCACGAAGGACGCGCAGCAGGACCAGGCGCCGTTCCTCTGGCCGCCGAAGATCGACCTGCCCGGGTACCGCCCGGTCACGAAGGCCCACGGCAAGCAGATCCAGGCCGCGGCCCAGCTGCTGGTCGAGTCGAGGAAGCCGGTGCTCTACGTGGGCGGCGGCATCATCCGCGCCCGCGCGGCGGCCGAGCTGAAGGCGTTCGCCGAGGCCTGCGGCGCCCCCGTGGTGACCACGCTGATGGCGCGCGGCGCGTTCCCCGACTCGCACGAGCAGCACCTGGGCATGCCCGGCATGCACGGCACCGTCCCCGCGGTGCTCGCGCTGCAGGAGGCGGACCTGATCCTCGCGCTGGGCTCGCGCTTCGACGACCGCGTGACCGGCAAGGCGGCGCTCTTCGCGCCCCACGCCAAGGTCGTGCACGTCGACATCGACCCGGCCGAGATCTCCAAGATCCGCACCGCCGACGTGCCGATCGTGGGCGACCTCAAGGACGTCCTCCCGGATCTCACCGACGCGTTCGCCAAGGCCTCCGCCGACGGCCGCGCCGACACCTCCGAGTGGTGGAGCTACCTCAAGGGCCTCCAGAAGGAGTTCCCCCTCGGCTACACCGAGCCCGACGACGGCCTGCTCTCCCCGCAGTACGTCATCAAGCGCATCGGCGAGATCACCGGCCCCGAGGGCGTGTTCGCCTCCGGCGTCGGCCAGCACCAGATGTGGGCGGCGCAGTTCATCAAGTACGAGCGCCCCAACTCGTGGCTCAACTCCGGCGGCGCCGGCACCATGGGCTACTCCGTGCCCGCGGCGATGGGCGCCAAGGTCGGCGAGCCCGAGCGCACCGTGTGGGCGATCGACGGCGACGGCTGCTTCCAGATGACCAATCAGGAGCTCGCCACCTGCACGATCAACGACATCCCGATCAAGGTCGCGGTGATCAACAACTCCTCGCTCGGCATGGTGCGCCAGTGGCAGACCCTGTTCTACGAGGGCCGCTACTCCAACACCGACCTCAACACGGGTCACGACACCGTCCGGGTGCCCGACTTCGTGAAGCTCGCCGACGCGTACGGCGCGCTCGGCATCCGCGTCACGAAGCCGGAGGAGATCGACGACGCCATCCGCCTCGCCATCGCCACGAACGACCGGCCCGTGGTGATCGACTTCGTCGTCAGCCGCGACTCCATGGTCTGGCCGATGGTCCCGCAGGGCGTCTCCAACAGCTACGTCCAGTACGCCCGAGACCACAGCCCGACCTGGGACGACGAGGAGTAGACCCGCATGACGCACCACGTTCTCTCCCTGCTCGTCGAGGACAAGCCGGGACTGCTCACCCGTGTCGCCGGGCTGTTCGCCCGCCGCGGCTTCAACATCGAGTCGCTGGCGGTCGGTCCGACCGAGCTGGCCGGGCTCTCGCGCATCACGGTCGCCGTGGACGTCGAGGACCTGCCGCTCGAGCAGGTCACGAAGCAGCTCAACAAGCTCGTCAACGTGATCAAGATCGTCGAGCTCGACACCGACCAGTCGGTCCAGCGCGAGCACCTGCTCGTCAAGGTCCGCGTCGACAACGTCACGCGCTCGCAAGTGCTCGAGGCCGTCACGCTCTTCCGCGCCCGCGTGGTCGACGTCGCGACGGACGCCCTGGTGATCGAGGTCACCGGCGACACCGGCAAGACCAACGCGTTCCTGCGGGTGATCGAGCCCTACGGCATCAAGGAGATCGCGCAGTCGGGCCTGCTCGCCATCGGGCGCGGCTCCAAGTCGATCACCGAGCGCGTCTTCAAGAACTGACCGAACTCTCCTCTACAGAAAAGGACTCACCACGTGACCGAGCTCATCTACGACGCCGACGCCGACCTCTCCATCATCCAGTCCAAGAAGGTCGCGATCGTCGGCTACGGCTCGCAGGGCCACGCGCACGCGCAGAACCTCCGCGACTCCGGCGTCCAGGTCGTCATCGCGCTGAAGGAGGGGTCGAAGTCGACCGCCAAGGCCGAGGACGACGGCTTCGAGGTCAAGAGCGTCGCCGACGCCGCGGCCTGGGCCGACCTGATCATGATCCTCGCGCCGGACCAGCACCAGCGCGCGATCTACAGCGAGCAGATCGCCTCCGCGCTGACCGAGGGCAAGACCCTCGCCTTCGCCCACGGCTTCAACATCCGCTTCGGCTACATCGAGGCGCCCGCCGGCGTCGACGTCATCCTCATCGCGCCGAAGGCCCCGGGCCACACCGTGCGCCGCGAGTTCGTCGCCGGCCGCGGCATCCCGGACATCATCGCCGTCGAGAACGACGCGACCGGCACCGCCTGGGAGACCGCCAAGTCCTACGCGAAGGCCATCGGCGGCACCCGCGCCGGCGTCATCAAGACCACCTTCACGGAGGAGACCGAGACCGACCTGTTCGGCGAGCAGGCCGTGCTCTGCGGCGGCACCTCGCAGCTCGTCCAGTACGGCTTCGAGACCCTCGTCGAGGCCGGGTACCAGCCGGAGATCGCCTACTTCGAGGTGCTGCACGAGCTCAAGCTCATCGTCGACCTCATGTGGGAGGGCGGCATCGCCAAGCAGCGCTGGAGCGTCTCCGACACCGCCGAGTACGGCGACTACGTCTCCGGCCCGCGCGTCATCGACCCGCGCGTGAAGGAGAACATGAAGGCCGTGCTCGGCGACATCCAGAGCGGTGCCTTCGCGAAGCGCTTCATCGGCGACCAGGACGCGGGCGGACCCGAGTTCCAGGAGCTGCGCGCCAAGGGCGAGAAGCACCCGATCGAGGAGACCGGCCGTGAGCTGCGCAAGCTCTTCGCCTGGAAGCAGACCGACGAGGACTACACCGACGGCAGCGTCGCGCGCTAGTCGCACCGCGTCGACCGGGGGAGCCCCGGTCCGACGAGGGACCCGACCACCGGGACCCCCTCGCCGGGCCGGGGCTCCTCCGCGTCCGGGGCGCGGCTACCGCTCGAGTTCGCGGACGAGACGGCGGAGACCGCCCTTCGGCGGGACGAGGACGGGGTCCGGCCACCGGGGCGAGAGGTGGTCGCCGAGCGTGACCCGGCGCAGCTTGCGGCCGACGAGGGGGAGGACCCAGTCGGCCGCCCAGCGGCGCTGCTCGCGCAGCCGTGCGCGGAGGCGGAGCGGCTCCGGTGCGTCCCACGGCCCGGTCGAGATCGTGTGCGGCACGCCGAGCGTGTCGAGCACGCGGCCGGCCAGGACGCGGTGGCCGCGCTTGGAGAGGTGCATCCGGTCGGGCGACCAGAGCACGGGGGAGTGGAACTCCCGCATCGCCCAGTAGTCGACGAGGATCGCGCCCCGCTCGCGGGCGATCCGGCGGACGGCGCTGTTGTAGAGGTGGTTGCGGCGCAGGAACATCCGCGGGGCGGGCAGTCCCGGGATGTCGACGCCGGTGAAGAGCACGAGGGAGGCGCCGGTGGTCGCGAGCGCGTCGACGAGCGCCTCGTAGCGGGTGATCAGATCGACCGTGTCGGTGCCGAGGTCGAGGATGTCGTTGCCGCCGGCGTAGAGCGTGACCAGGGTGGGGCGGAGCGCGAGGGCGGGCGCGAGCTGGTCCTCGGTGATCTGGGCGAGGCGCTTCGAGCGGATGGCGAGGTTCGCGTACTCCCAGCCCGGCTCGGCCTTCGCCAGGCGCTCGGCGACACGGTCGGCCCAGCCGCGCACGCCGTTCGGCAGGCGCGGGTGCGGATCGCCGACCCCCTCCGTGAAGGAGTCGCCGAGGGCGACGAAGCGGCGGCGGCGGTCGTCCATCCGCTCAGCCTCGCCCCCGGGGGAGGACGCGGGGTGTCCGCCGGGTGTCGGGGAGGCGGCGGCGGGCTCCGAGCCTCCTGCGAGGTGCGCGCGGCTAGGGTGTTGCGGTGATCGATGGTGGACCGGGCCGCTCCCCGGAGGACGACGACGCGGCGATCCCGCCGGTGGACCGCGGGCCGGACACCGGCCCGGAGGACGACGCCGACGACGAGGCCCTGGAGTGGGCGGGCGAGGGCGCGGACCCGACGCTCGCCGCGGGGACGGCGCGCGTGCGCCGGACGACCCGCACGGTCGCCGGGGCGGGCACGGCGGACGACGGCTCCGACGACGACGGCTCCGACGACGAGGACCCCGCCGACGAGGCCGCGTCCTCCTCCGCTCTGCTGATCGCCGCGGGCATCGCGGCCGGACTCTACCTCCTGTACGCCATCGCCTGGGCGATCACGGCGACGCGGCAGTCGCCGGTCGCCGCGGCCGGCTTCGCGGGCGATGCGCTCGGCGGCGCCCTCTACTCGCTCGGGCTCGGGCTGGCCGTGCTGGCGCCGCCGGTGTGGTTCGCCGTGGTGCTCCTCGCCACCCGCGACGCCCGGGTGCGCACCCGCGTGCTCTGGCTGGTCGCGGGCCTCGTCCTCCTCGCTCCGCTGCCGTTCCTGAAGGGGGCGTGATGACCGACTCGACCCGGGCCACCCTCGGCGGGACCGGCCGCCGCGACCGGCCCGGCCGGCGCCTGGCGGCCTCCGTCCTCGTCGCCGTGGTGTTCGCGCTCTTCTTCGCCTGGGACGTCTGGGAGGCGGTCGGCAACCTGATCGGCCTGCGAAGCTACGCAGCCTCCCTCGGCACCGATCTGAATCCGACGGGCTGGACGGTGCTCCTGCTCGGCCTGGTGCTGCCGGTCGCCTGCTTCGTCGCCGCCGTCCTGCTCGGGCGCCGCCGGGGGCTCCCGGCGCGCGTCGGACTGCTCGCGGCGGCGCTCTGCCTCTCGGCGGCGCTCTCGCTCGACGTGCAGCTCGTCCTCGGCGTCGAGAGCCTGGTCTCGCTGAGCTGACCGGCGGCGTCACACGGCGCGGGGCGCGCGCGCCCCTCCGCTACAGTGTCGGGGGGCTGCCGTCGCCCCCGCCTCGGTGCCCGCTCCGTCCCCTCTCCGAAGGAAGCGCCTCTCGTGACAAAGCCGGTCGTCCTGATCGCCGAAGAACTCTCGCCCGCCACCGTGGACGCGCTCGGTCCCGACTTCGAGATCCGCTCCGTGGACGGCACCGACCGCCCGGCTCTGCTCGAGGCCCTCGCCACCGCGCACGCGATCCTCGTGCGCTCCGCGACGCAGGTCGACGCGGAGGCGATCGCCGCGGCCCCCTCCCTCCAGGTGATCGCCCGCGCCGGGGTGGGCCTGGACAACGTCGACATCACCGCCGCGACCGCCGCGGGCGTCATGGTCGTGAACGCGCCGACCTCGAACATCATCTCGGCGGCCGAGCTCACCGTCGGACACATCCTGAGCCTCGCCCGCCACATCCCCGCCGCGCACAGCGCGCTCGCGCAGGGCCTCTGGAAGCGCTCGAAGTACACCGGCGTCGAGCTCTACGAGAAGACCGTCGGCATCATCGGCCTCGGCCGCATCGGCGCGCTGATCACCGCGCGCCTGCAGGCCTTCGGCGTGAACGTCGTCGCCTACGACCCCTACGTGACCAGCGCCCGCGCGCAGCAGCTCGGCGTCACGCTCCTCTCCCTCGAGGAGCTGCTGGCCGAGAGCGACTTCATCACGATCCACATGCCGAGGACGCCCGAGACGACGGGCATGATCTCGGACGAGCAGCTGGCGCTGATGAAGCCGTCGGCGTTCATCGTGAACGTGGCCCGCGGCGGTCTCATCGACGAGGACGCGCTGCACCGCGCGCTCGTCGCGAAGACCATCGCCGGCGCCGGACTCGACGTGTTCGTGAAGGAGCCGCCGACCGGCTCGCCGCTGCTCGCCCTCGAGAACGTGGTCGTCACTCCGCACCTCGGGGCCTCGACCGACGAGGCGCAGGAGAAGGCGGGCGTCTCGGTCGCCCGCTCGGTGCGCCTCGCGCTCTCGGGCGAGCTCGTGCCGGACGCCGTGAACGTCGCCGGCGGCGTGATCGACGAGTACGTGCGCCCCGGCATCCCGCTGGTCGAGAAGCTCGGCCAGGTCTTCTCGGGCCTCGCGGACTCGCCGGTCACCTCCATCGACATCGAGGTGCGCGGCGAGCTCGCCGGCTACGACGTGAAGGTCCTCAAGCTCGCGGCGCTCAAGGGCGTGTTCACCAACGTGGTCTCGGAGACGGTGTCCTACGTCAACGCGCCGGTGCTCGCGGAGCAGCGCGGCATCGAGGTGCGCCTGATCACGGAGCCGGTCTCGGACGAGTACCGCAACGTGATCACGCTGCGCGGCGCTCTCTCCGACGGCTCGCAGATCTCGGTCTCGGGCACGCTGACCGGCACCAAGCAGGTCGAGAAGATCGTGGCGATCAACGGCTACGACGTCGAGGTCCCCCTCGCGAAGCACCTCGTCGTGATGAGCTACGTCGACCGCCCCGGGATCGTCGCGGTCTACGGCCGCGAGTTCGGCGACGCCTCGGTCAACATCGCGGGCATGCAGATCGCGCGCACCGAGGCGGGCGGCAAGGCCCTCTCGGTGATCACCATCGACTCTCCCGCCCCCGACGGCCTGCTCGAGAAGGTCCGTGTCGCGATCGACGCCGATCTCATGCAGGAGATCGACATCACCGAGCAGTGAGCACGCGGCGGTTCGCTCAGGTCGACGTCTTCGGCGCCGCGCCGTTCCGGGGCAACCCGGTGGCGGTCGTCGTGGACGGCGACGGGGTGGGCGACGCGGCGATGGCGGAGTTCGCGCGCTGGACGAACCTCTCCGAGACGACCTTCCTCCTCCGTCCCCGCGACCCCGCGGCCGACTACCGGCTGCGGATCTTCACGCCGGGCGGGGAGCTGCCCTTCGCCGGGCACCCCACCCTCGGGAGCGCGCACGCCTGGCTCGCGGCCGGAGGGACGGCCCGCGCGGCCGGGGAGCTCGTGCAGGAGTGCGCCGCGGGCCTCGTCCGGCTGCGGGTGACGGAGGAGGGCATCGCCTTCGCCGCGCCGCCCCGGCTGCGGACCGGACCGGTCGACGAGGCGACGCTCCAGCGGGTGGCCGCGGCGCTGCGGATCCCGCGCGCGGAGATCCTCGACCACGAGTGGGTCGACAACGGTCCCGGCTGGCTGGCCGTGCGGCTCGCCTCGGCGGAGCAGGTCCTCGCGCTGCGGCCGGACCAGGCGCTGCTCGCCGGGCTCCCCGTCGGCGTCGTGGGCGAGCATCCGGCGGGAGACGGGTGCGCGATCGAGGTGCGGGCGTTCATCCCGGACGCCGGAGTGGCCGAGGACCCGGTGACGGGCAGCCTCAACGCGGGGATCGCCCAGTGGCTGATCGGCAGCGGTGTGCTGCCCGAGCGCTACACCGCGGCCCAGGGAGCGGCGATCGGCCGCGCCGGGCGGGTGCGCGTCGAGGGCGCGGGCGGCGAGATCTGGATCGGCGGCGCGACGGTGACCCTGATCGACGGGGTCGTCGAGCTGTAGCGGGTCCGCCGGGGGCGGCGCGGCTCAGCTCCCGAGGAGGCGCTGGACGACCGCGAGGACGTCCTCGGCCTCGCCGCGCGACTGCGTGCCCGTGGGGAGCAGCGCGGAGTTGTAGTAGAGCCCGTCGCTCATCAGGACGATCGCGCGGGCGACGAGCGGGTCGCCCACGGCGTCGGCGACCACCTCGTTCCAGCTGTCGTGGATCCGCGCGAGGCCGCCGCTGGCGCGCTCGTCGTGACCCTGCGCGATGCGCGAGACGGCGAGGATCGTGCGGTCGAAGGCCGAGTCGGCGGCGAAGGAGGTGCGCAGCAGGTAGGCGACCACGCCCTCGGGAGCGGCGAGGCTCTGCGCGACGTCCTCCTCCCGCCGCGCGTCGAGGCGCTGCAGGAGCCCGTCGACGAGGGCGTCCTTCGAGGGGAAGTGGTAGAGCAGCCCGCCCTTGGAGACTCCGGCCTCACGGGCGACGGCGTCGAGGGTCGCGGCGCGCTCGCCCTGCTCGGTGAGGAGCTGCTCGAACGCGTCGAGGACGCGGTCGCGGGCGGGGGCGGGAGGCACGACGACCATCCTACGGCGGATCGGTGGCGACTGTACCGGCTGGACGGTATACTCGCTCCGTTCCCCTCCCGAAAGGTCGTCCCCGTGTCCGCGCGCACCGCTCCCGTCTCCACCCACGACACCACCGGCGCCGCCGAGCGGGTCGGGCGACGCGCCTGGGTGGCGCTCGCGGTGCTGATGCTCCCGGTGCTGCTGGTCTCGGTCGACAACACGGTGCTGAACTTCGCGCTCCCCTCGATCGCCGAGGACCTGGGCCCCACCGGCACCGAGCTGCTGTGGATCGTCGACGCCTACCCGCTGGTGCTCGCGGGCCTGCTGGTGGCGATGGGCAGTCTGGGCGACCGCGTCGGGCGACGGCGCCTCCTCATGGTCGGCGCGGTCGGCTTCGCCGCCGTCTCGGTCGTGGCCGCGTTCGCTCCCACCGCCGCGGCGCTCATCGGCGCCCGCGCGGCGCTGGGCTTCTTCGGCGCGATGCTGATGCCCTCGACGCTGTCGCTCCTGCGCAGCGTCTTCCCGAACCGCGACCAGCGCCGCCTGGCGATCGCGATCTGGGCGACCGGCTTCGCGGTGGGCTCGGGCATCGGCCCGCTCGTCGGCGGAGTGCTGCTCGAGCACTTCCCCTGGGGGTCGGTGTTCCTGCTCGCGGTGCCCGTGCTGCTCCCGCTCGTGGTCCTCGTGCCGATCCTGGTGCCGGAATCGCGCGACCCGCAGCCCGGCCCGGTCGACGTGGTCAGCATCCTGCTGTCGCTGGCGACCATGGCGCCCGTGGTCTACGCGGTGAAGTCCTTCGCCGAGCACGGGATCGACGTGGTCGGCGTCGCGGCGCTCGTCGTGGGCGTCGTCTCGGGAGTGCTGTTCGTCCGCCGCCAGCAGCGCCGGGTCTCGCCGATGCTCGACCTCTCGCTCTTCCGCCGCGGCTCGTTCAGCGCAGCGATCGTGGTCAACCTGCTCAGCGTGACCGCGCTGGTCGGCGGGCTCTTCTTCCTGTCGCAGCACCTGCAGCTCGTGGTCGGGCTCTCGCCCCTGGAGGCGGGCCTCGTGCTCGTGCCGGGCCTCGCCGTGATGATCCTGGCCGGGCTGGGCGTGGTGCCGATCGCGCGCCGCGTCGCTCCGCGCCTCGTCGTGCCGGCCGGACTGCTGGTCTCGGCCGTCGGCTACATCCTGCTGGCCCTCGGCAGCGGGGCGCCCGGAGGAGCGTCGGCGCTCACCGTCGCGGTCGCCTTCGCGTTCCTCGGCCTGGGCATCGGCGCGGCCGAGACGGTGTCGAACGAGCTGATCCTGGCCAACGCGCCCGCCGACAAGGCCGGCGCCGCCTCCGCCGTCTCCGAGACCGCCTACGAGCTCGGCGCCGTCCTCGGCACCGCGACGCTCGGGACCGTCCTCACCGCCGTGTACCGCGGGGGAGTCGTGCTGCCCGAGGGCCTCGACGCCGCGCAGGCGCAGCGGGCCGGAGAGACCCTCGGCGGCGCCGTCTCGGTCGCCGGCGAGCTGCCCGCCGACTCCGCCGCGAGCCTCGTCGCGTCGGCGAGCGCGGCGTTCGACTCGGGCGTCGGCTGGTCGGCCTGGCTGGGCGTCGTCCTCGTGCTGGCCGCCGCCGCGGTCGGCGCCTGGCGCCTCCGCCGGAGCTGACGCTCCTCCGCTCCTCCCGCGGGAGGCCGCCCGGCGGGGGGCGCGTGCCCCGGACCGCGGCGCGGGCGGGCCGCGAGTACGCTGAGGGGACTCCGACCCCGTACGCCTGAGGACTGCCATGCCCCGCACCGTGAAGCTCGCCGTCATCCCCGGAGACGGGATCGGGCCCGAGGTGACCGCCGAGGCCGTCAAGGTCCTCGACGCCGTCACCGCCGACTCCGACCTGGTGCTCGAGACGACCACCTTCTCGCTCGGGGCCGCCCGCTACCTCGAGACCGGCGACGTCCTCACCGACGAGGACCTGGCGGCGATCGCGGGGCACGACGCGATCCTCCTCGGCGCCGTCGGCGGAGCACCGGGCGACCCCCGCCTCCGGGACGCGAACATCGAGCGCGGGCTGCTGCTGCGGCTGCGCTTCGAGCTCGACCACTACGTCAACCTGCGGCCCACCCGTCTCTACGCGGGCGTCCCCTCGCCGCTCGCGGCTCCCGGCGAGGTCGACTTCGTGGTCGTCCGCGAGGGCACGGAGGGGCCCTACGTCGGCACCGGCGGCTCGATCCGGCAGGGCACTCCGCACGAGGTCGCCAACGAGGTGTCGGTCAACACCGCCTACGGGGTCGAGCGCGTCGTCCGCCACGCGTTCGAGCTCGCCCGCGCCCGCCGCTCCCGGCTGACCCTCGTTCACAAGACGAACGTCCTCGTCTTCTCCGGCTCGCTCTGGAAGCGGATCGTCGACGAGGTGGGGGCCGCCTTCGAGGACGTGGCCGTCGACTACCTCCACGTGGACGCCGCTACGATCTTCCTCGTGACCGACCCTGCTAGGTTCGACGTCATCGTCACCGACAACCTCTTCGGCGACATCCTGACCGATCTGGCCGGCGCGATCAGCGGCGGCATCGGACTCGCGGCCTCGGGCAACATCAACCCCGACGGCGCGTTCCCCAGCATGTTCGAGCCGGTCCACGGATCCGCGCCCGACATCGCCGGACGGCAGCTCGCCGACCCGACCGCCGCGATCCTCTCGGCGGCGATGCTGCTGGACCACCTCGGCCGGAGCGACGAGGCCGCCCGCGTCACCGCGGCCGTGACCGCCGACATCGAGTCGCGCGACGGCACCCCGCGCTCCACGGCCGCGATCGGCGACTCCGTCGTCGCCCGCCTCCGCTGATCCCCCGCAGAAGGACACCACCACGATGAGCACCGACTCCGCCCCCGCCGACCTCGCCTTCGAGGTGACCGCCGCTCCCGCGCCCCGCTCCGAGGAGGAGCGCGCCCGGATCCTCGCGAACCCCGGCTTCGGCATGCACTTCACCGACCACATGGTCGGCCTCCGCTGGACCCGCGCGGACGGCTGGCACGACGCCCGCGTCGAGCCCTACGGTCCGCTCGCGCTCGACCCCGCCGCCGCCGTCCTGCACTACGCGCAGGAGATCTTCGAGGGCATGAAGGCCTACCGCCACGAGGACGGCTCCGTCTGGACCTTCCGCCCCGAGGCGAACGCGCGGCGCCTGCAGCGCTCGGCCCGCCGCCTCGCGCTGCCGGAGCTCCCGACGGACCTCTTCGTCGAGTCGCTGCGGCAGCTGATCGCCGTCGACGGCGACTGGGTCCCCTCGGAGCCGGAGACCAGCCTGTACCTGCGCCCGTTCATGTTCGCGCAGGAGGCGTTCCTCGGCGTGCGCGCGGCCGAGGACGTCGGCTACTACGTGATCGCCAGCCCCGCCGGCGCCTACTTCTCCGGCGGCGTCGCCCCCGTGTCGATCTGGCTCTCCACCTCCTACGCCCGGGCGGGCAAGGGCGGCACCGGGGCGGCGAAGACGGGTGGCAACTACGCCTCCTCCCTCCTCCCGCAGCAGGAGGCCTACAGCCACGGCTGCGCGCAGGTCCTCTTCCTCGACTCGCAGGAGTCGCAGTGGATCGAGGAGCTCGGCGGCATGAACGTGGTCCTGGTCAAGAAGGACGGCACGCTGGTGACCCCGGAGTCGGACTCGATCCTCGAGGGCATCACGCGCGACAGCGTCCTGCAGCTCGCCGAGGACCGCGGCCACCGCGTCGAGCGGCGCCGCGTGAGCATCGACGAGTGGCGGGACGGAGTGGCCTCCGGCGACGTGGTCGAGGTGTTCGCCTGCGGGACCGCCGCCGTGATCACCCCGATCGCCGAGCTCAAGGGCGAGGGCTTCTCCGTCGGCCGCGAGGGCGCGCCCGCAGGGGAGCTCACGATGTCGCTCCGCGAGGAGCTGACCGGCATCCAGTACGGACGCCGCGAGGACACGCACGGATGGATGACGAGGCTGGACGCATGAAGATCGCACGATTCGCCACGCAGCGCGACGGGGACAACGGGGGAGCGATCCACTTCGGGATCGTGGACGAGGACGACCTGGTCGTGCTCGCCGGCGACCCGATGTTCGCCGGGTTCGACACCACGGGGGAGCGCATCCCGATCGCGGAGGCGAAGCTCCTCGCGCCGGTGATCCCGCGCTCCAAGGTCGTCGGCATCGGGAAGAACTACGCCGACCACGCGGCCGAGATGGGCGGCGACGCCCCGGCGGAGCCGCTGGTGTTCCTCAAGCCGAACACCTCGGTGATCGGCCCGGACGAGGCGATCGTCCTCCCCGAGGACAGCCAGCAGGTGGAGTTCGAGGGCGAGCTGGCGATCGTGATCGGCGCCGTGGCCCGCAACGTCCGCGCGGAGGACTACGAGGACGTGGTCTTCGGGTACACGATCGCCAACGACGTCACCGCGCGCGACCTCCAGCGCTCCGACGGCCAGTGGGCGCGGGCGAAGGGCTACGACACCTTCTGCCCGCTCGGCCCGGTCATCGAGACCGAGTTCGTCTGGAACGAGAGCGCCATCGAGACGCGCGTCAACGGGCGCGTGCAGCAGTCGGGCAGCACCGGCGACATGATCCACGGGGTGCCCGAGCTCGTGGCCTACGTCTCGCGCATCTTCACGCTGCTCCCCGGGGACGTGATCCTCACCGGGACGCCCGCCGGCGTCGGGCCGATCGCGAACGGGGACACCGTCGCGGTGGACGTCGAGGGCATCGGCACGCTGTTCAACCCGGTGGTCGTCCGACGCTGAGCCCGGGTCCTCCTCGGCGCAGCGACGTCGCCGGCCCGCGCGGATCCTCGGATCCCGCGGGCCGGACGCGTCCGAGCGGGACGTCAGTCGGTGCTCGCCGGGTCGCTGCCGACGGCGCCCTCGGTCTCGTCGGGCAGGTCGGCGTCGCCGGAGACGGTGTCTCCTCCGCTGTCGCCGTCGGTCACGGCGTCGGTGACGCCGCGGTCGATCGCGGTGCCCCCGGGAGCGGCCCCCGCAGCGGAGGCGTCGGCCGCGTCCTCGCCGGGCAGCACCGTCTGCGCGCCGCCGGTGTTCGGGACGGCGTCGCCGCCGGATCCGGGAAGGTCCTCGTTCACGTTCTGGTCGGCCATGTCGGCTCCTCTCGTCGGTGCTCCAGCCCAGCACGCGACGAGTCCCTCCGCAGGACGTTGACAGCGCGGCCACGGGCGGGCAGAGGCGGGCCGCCAGGGCGGACGACGCTCCTTCACCGTGCTCCCCGGCGCTGTCAAGCGGACTGCCTCCGAAGCGGTCTGGTCGTAGCGTCGAGCTATGAACTCCTCCCGCACCGACTCCGTCAGCCGCATCGCCCGGGAGGACTTCGGCTGGTCGTCGCTGCTCCCCGGTCAGCGCGAGGCGATCGAGTCGGCGGCCTCCGGGCGCGACACGCTGCTGGTGCTGGCGACGGGCGGCGGCAAGTCCGCGGTCTACCAGATCGCCGGAGCCGAGCGCGGCGGCGTCGTCCTGGTCGTCTCCCCGCTCGTCGCCCTGCAGGCCGACCAGCTCGCCGCGATCGAGGCGGCTCCGGCGGCGCCTCCCGCGGTCGCGATCAACTCCTCCCAGGGCGCCGCGGCCGTCGCCCGTGCCTGGGACCGGATCGACGAGGGCGGCCCGCTCTACGTGCTCCTGGCACCCGAGCAGCTCGCCAAGCCCGAGAACGTGGCGCGGCTGGCGGCCGCGGGAGTGTCGCTGCTGGTCGTCGACGAGGCGCACTGCGTCTCCTCCTGGGGTCACGACTTCCGCCCCGACTACCTCCGCCTGGCCGATGTGCGCGGCGAGCTCGGAGACCCGCCGGTGCTCGCGATGACCGCCACCGCCTCCGGGCCGGTGCGCGACGAGATCATCGAGCGCCTCCGGATGACCGACCCCGAGATCCAGGTGCACGGCGTCGACCGTCCGGAGATCCGGCTGGTGGTGCACCGCCACGAGAGCGAGAACGAGAAGCGTGCCGCCGTGGTCGAGGAGGCGCGCAGCTGGACCGCTCCGGGCCTGGTCTACGTGGCCACCCGCAAGGAGACGGAGGCCTACGCGGCCGACATCGCGGCGGAGGGGCGCCGGGTCGCGGCGTACCACGCCGGGCTCAAGGTGTCCGAGCGGAAGGTCGTGCACGAGCAGTGGCGCGCGGGCGAGCTCGACGTCGTCGTCGCGACCTCGGCGTTCGGGATGGGCATCGACCGGGCCGACGTGCGCTTCGTGCTGCACGCCACGACCACCGAGTCGCTCGACGCCTACTACCAGGAGATCGGCCGCGCGGGCCGCGACGGCGAGCCCGCCACGGGCGCGCTGCACTACCGTGCGGAGGACCTGGGGCTCCGCCGCTTCTTCGCCAAGCGCTCGGTCGACAAGGCCGCGCTGCGCGTGATCTGGGCGGCCGTCTCGGAGCAGCCGGGGCTCGACTCCGCGGCGCTCGCGAAGGAGCTGGGGAAGCCGGCCCGCACGATCGCCCGGATCGTCAACGACCTCGCGGACGCGGGGCTGGTGGAGACCGGCTCCGGACTGCGCGCGACGCGCGAGGCCTCCGGCGACGAGGCCGTGCACGCGGTGAAGGAGGCTCTGGCCTCCCGTGAGCGGATCGCGGAGTCGCGCCTGTCGATGATGCGCGCGTACGCGGAGACCAGCCAGTGCCGCCGCCGGGTCCTGCTGGACTACTTCGGCGTGGAGTCGGCCGAGTGGTGCGGCAACTGCGACGGCTGCGAGCGGCACGAGGCGAGCGGCGGGACCGAGGAGGCGCCTGTGGACGCCCCTCTGAGCGTCGACGAGTCGGTGGAGCACCGCGAGTGGGGCGCCGGCACCGTGATGAGCGTGGAGGCCGACCGGGCGACGATCTTCTTCGAGTCCGAGGGCTACAAGGTGCTCTCGTTCCAGGCGCTCGAGTCCGGCGTCCTGCGCGAGCACGCCTCCGCCTGACCCCTGCTCTCCGCATCGGCCGGTCGCCGCTCGCGAGACGCCCCTCCGGTACGGTCGGCACGGCCTGCCGCGTACCGGAGAGGCGTCTCGCGGAGGGTGTCAGACCTTCGAGACGGCCGAGCTCACGTCAGTGGGCTTCTCGTAGTCGCCGTCCGGGATCGCACGGAGGGCCTCGAGGACGTCGCCGTCCGCGCCCTCCTTCTCGGCGGTCTCGACGATCGTGTCCTTCGAGGCGGGGTAGTCGATGCCCGAGAGGTACTTCTGGATCTGGATCGGGTTGGGTGCGTCCATCGTGCTGTCCTTTCGTCGCCTTGCTGAGTGTTACGAGTGCTCTTCGGCGAAGAGCCGGTCGAAGGCGTCGACGCGCCGGTCGGTGACCGTCGTGGGCGTCTCGAGGTGCACGGCACCGCTGGGCACGAGGCCCGCGCCGCCGAAGCGCTCCATGACGCGCCACTGCGCGGCGACGTCCTCACCGCTGTGCTCCGGGGGCAGCTGCTCCCAGAAGTCGAAGCCGCCGACGTCCAGGAGGGCGTCGCGGCGGTAGAGGACGCAGGCGCCCAGCCAGGCGACCCGGTACGCGCGCCAGGCGCCCTCCGGGACGTCGAGGCGGGCGGCGACGTGGGTGAGGTTGGCCGCGTTGTGGAGCGGCCAGCGCTCGAACTCAGGGGTTCCGCGCCGCACCCGCTCGGGCTCGACGCGCTCCTCCCAGGTCTTGAACGACTCGGTCTCGTGCGGGCGCACGTCCTCGAGGTAGGACAGGCCCTGCACCGCGGAGCCGACGAAGCCGCAGTCGAGGCGCTCGAGAGCCTCGTGCAGCCGCGAGAGCGTGCCCGGCTCGAGCCACACGTCGTCGTCGAGGAAGAGGACGGCGGGGGCGGTGGCGAGGGAGAGGAGGTAGTGCCTCTGCTCCGCGAGCCCGCGCCGGGGCAGGTGGCGGCGCACCACCGGAGCCCGGCCCTGCGCCTCCAGCACACGCAGCATCGCGAGGATCGTCGGGTCGCTCTCGGCGACCGCGTCGTCGGACTGGTCGCTGACGATCACGCGGAAGGGCGGTTCGTCCTGGGCGGCGAGTCCGGCGAGCGTGGCGGCGAGCTCGGCACGGCGGCCGACCGTCGGCACCAGCACGTCGATCAGCGGCTGCCGGGGAGCCTCGGGGATCCCCCAGCGCCCGGACCACCGGCGGCTGGTCACGGCGCGGCCGATCGGATGCGCTGCACCATCTCGGTCGTGGAGTGCTCCGAGACGTAGCCGACGGTGGTGACGACGCCTCCGTAGGATCGGACGACGGCGGCCTCCGCGAGCATGTCGGGGTTGTAGTCTCCGCCCTTCACGTAGACGTCGGGCTGCACGCGCTCGAGCAGCGGGATGGGGGTGTCTCCGCCGAAGAGGGTCACGTAGTCGACGCAGCCCAGCTCGGCGATCACGCCGGCGCGGTCGCCCTCCGGGTTGATCGGCCGTCCCTCGCCCTTGAGCCGCCGGACGGAGTCGTCGTCGTTCACCGCGACCACGAGCACGTCGCCGAGCTCGCGGGCCTGGCGGAGATACGCCGTGTGGCCGCGGTGCAGGACGTCGAAGCAGCCGTTGGTGAAGACCACGCGGCGTCCGCGGCGCGACTGCTCCGCGAGGACCTCGACGAGGGCGTCCTCGCCGAGCACGACGGCGCCGGGAGCGGCGAGGGAGGCGAGCAGGTCGTCGCCCGAGCAGACCGAGGTGCCGGGGCGCTGCACGACCACGTCGGCGGCGGCCTGCGCCAGATCGACGGCGGTGGCCAGGGAGCGGCCGGCCGCGAGGGCCAGGGTGGCGGTCGCGGCGAAGGTGTCGCCGGCGCCCGACGCCTGCTTCTCCTCCGCGGGCTGCGCGAAGGTGCGGCTGACCGTGCCGTCGGCGTCGAGGGCGGTGGAGCCGTCCCGGTCGAGGGTGACCACGACGTGCCGGGCGCCCGAGCGCGCGCGCAGTTCCTCGGCGGCGTCGCGCACGGCGGCGGCCCGCTCCGTCCCGCGGCCGAGGGAGGCGCCGAGCAGCCGCTCCGCCTCCTTGGCGTTCGGGGTGACGAGGTCCGGCCGGGCGGAGGCCCAGTCGGCGAGCTCGTGCGCATCGATCACCAGGAGGCCCGGGCGCTCGACGGCGAGCAGGCGCTCGACGGCCTCCCGGAGGATCCCCGAGCCGTAGTCGCAGACCAGGACGGCGTCGGCGCCCGCGGCGGCCTCGGCGGCGGCACCGGCGAGCAGGGCCAGCTCGTCGTCGGCCGGGCGGTGCGGGCCGGAGTCGACGCGCAGCATCACGCTGTCGCCGCCGACCACGCGGGTCTTGATCGTCGTCGCGGCGCCGGTGCGGACGACCCGGGAGGTGTCCAGGCCGGCCCGCTCGAGGGCGCGCAGCAGTCGATCGCCCTCGGAGTCGCGTCCGGCCACGCCGACGGTGCGGACGACGGCGCCCAGCGCGCGCAGGTTGGCGGCGGTGTTGGCGGCCCCGCCCGCGACGTCGACGACGTCCTCGAGCCGCAGAACCGGCGCCGGCGCCTCCCGCGTGACGCGCTCCGCCTCGCCGAGCCACCAGGAGTCGAGGATGAGGTCCCCGATCACGGCGACCACCGGCGGGCGCTCCCGGACGTGCGCCAGGAGCGCGCTCGCCCGCTGGAGCGCCGAGCCCTCGAGGCTCATCGGGCACCGCCGGGCAGCACCGGGAGGCCGAAGTGGACGACCGTGGTGGTGGTCATCTCGTCGAGCAGCTCCGGGCCGTAGCCGAAGCCGGAGCCCGAGGCGCCGCGGGGCTGGGCGCTGCCGCCCGGCGCTCCTCCGAAGACGCCGTTGACCTTGACGGTGCCGACCGGCAGCGTCGCCGCGGCGCGGTGGGCGTGCTCCATGTCGGCGGTGAGGATCGAGGCGGCCAGGCCGTAGGGGCTCGCGGCGGCCAGGTCCAGGCCCTCGTCGAAGGAGTCGACGACGCGGATCGGCGCGACGGGCCCGAAGGTCTCCTCCGTCATCACCAGCATCGACTCGGTGCAGTCGGCCAGGACGGTCGCGGGGTAGAAGGTGCCGTCCCCGGGGGTGCCGCCGGTGAGGGCGCGCGCGCCGCTGCCGAGCGCCTCCGTGACGTGCTCGTGGACGGCGTCGCGCATGCGGGCGTCGACGAGGCGGGGGAGCGGGCCGGCGCTCCAGCGGTCGGCCTCGGCGACGAGCGCCGCCGTGAACGCCTCGGCGATGTCGCGGTGCACGTAGATCCGCTCGACGGAGGTGCAGATCTGTCCGGCGTTGGCGAAGGCGCCGAGCGCGGCCTGCTCGGCGGCCCAGACCGGGTCGACGTCGCGGTCGACGACGAGCGCGTCGTTGCCGCCGTTCTCGAGGATCACGTGCGCGCCGGTGACGGCGGCGACCCGGGCGAGCGCGCGACCGGTGGCGGTCGAGCCGACGTGGGCGAGGACATCGACGCCCTCCGTGCGCGCCAGCTCGTCGCCGACCGCCCCGTCGCCCTCGACCAGGGTCAGCACCCCGTCGGGCAGCGCCTCGGCGAGGATGCTCGTGAAGAGGGCGCCCGTGCCCGGGCTGCGCTCGCTCGGCTTGTGCACGACGACGTCCCCGGAGACGATCGCGGCGCCCAGGAGGCCCGCGGCGACGGCGACCGGGTCGTTCCACGGAGTGAGGGCGAGCACGACGCCGCGCGGGTGCGGCAGGGCCAGATCGACGTTGAGGGCACCTCCGCGCAGGCTCTTCCCCCGGTGCAGCGGGCCGAGCTCGGCGTACTGGAGCAGCGTGTCGACACCGGCGCGGACGCCGCCCAGGGCGTCGCCGGCGGGCTTGCCGGTCTCCCGAGTGTTGAGGTCGGCGAGCTCCTGCTCGCGCTCGGCCACGCGGTGGGCGGCGGCTCGGAGGAGGGCGCCGCGCTCGGCGGGCGCGGTGGCGGCCCACGCGGAGAACGCGGTCCGCGCTCGGCGGACGGCGTCGGCGGCGGTCGTGGCGGGGGTCGTGATGTCGATGGTCACGGTCACCTCTCGGTCGGGGGCGCCCGCGGAGTGGCGGACGCATCCGTCCGGTACCCGGGTGGTGCGCGCCTAGACACGTCGCGTCCGGAATCCGCCGCGGGATCGGCGGCGCGGGCTCGCCGTCGATCCGGTTTCGGATCGGCCTCGGCGGGGAAGTGGAGGAGTGCACCGTCCCCGGAGCGGCGCCAGCGCGCCCTCCGCACCTGAGAGGAACCCGTCGTGGTCGCCATCGCCCCCCTCCGAGAGCCCTTCGCCGGAGTCGAGAGGATCGCCGTCCTGCGCGGCGGCGGACTCGGCGACCTGCTGTTCGCGCTGCCCGCCGTCGACGCTCTCGCGGCCGCCTACCCGGGAGCCGAGATCACCCTGCTCGGGACGCCCGCGCACCGGGTCCTGCTGTCGGGCGTCGAGTCGCCGATCAACGACGTCGAGATCCTGCCGGTGGCGCAGGGCGTCCGCGACGGAGAGGGGGAGGACCCCCGGGTCGTCGAGGACTTCACCGAGCGGATGCGCGCGCGCCGGTTCGACCTGGCCGTGCAGCTGCACGGCGGCGGGCGCTACTCCAACCCGTTCCTCCAGCGCCTCGGCGCGCGCCACACGATCGGCTCGCGCACGGACGACGCCGCGGAGCTCGAGCGCACGATCCCCTACGTCTACTACCAGCACGAGATGCTGCGGGCGCTCGAGATCGTCGGGCTGGCCGGAGCGCCTGCGACCCGCCTCGAGCCGGCGCTCGCCGTGGATCCGGAGCGGCGGGACCGCCTCGCCGCGGCGCTGCCCGCGGGTGGCCCGCTGGTGCTGATCCACCCGGGCGCGACCGATCCCCGCCGGCGCTGGCCCGCCTCCTCCTTCGCCGCTGTGGCGACGGAGCTGCTGGCCGACGGCGCCCGCGTGCTGGTGGTGGGCGACGCCTCGGACGTGCCCGCCGCCGACGAGATCGTCGCCGGAGCGCCGGGAGCGTTCTCCTGGGCTGGCGTCGTGGACCTCCCGGACCTCGCTCCGCTGCTCTCGCTCGCCGACCTCGTGCTCGGCAACGACTCCGGACCCCGCCACCTCGCCGCCGCGGTCGGCGCCCCGACGGTCGGGGTCTTCTGGGTGGGCAACGCGATCAACGCCGCGGCCCTCGGGCGGCAGCGCCACCGGGTGCAGCTGAGCTGGACCACCCGCTGCCCGGTCTGCGGGCGCGACGCCACGCAGGTCGGCTGGACCGCTCCGCGCTGCGAGCACGACGTCACGTTCGTCGGCGACGTGCGCGTCGAGGCCGTGCTCGAGGACGTCCGCGGGGTGCTCGCCTCCACCCACTGAACCGCGAGATGCCACCTGTGGTGCTCGACATCGGCGTGTCGGCGGCACAGGTGGCATCTCGCGGAGAGAGATCCGGGGAGCGCCCGGACCAGCGGATCACGGCCAGGACGGCTCCTCCTCGTGCGTGATGACGAGCTCGCGGACCTCGCAGCCGCGCGGCTGGCCGAGGACGAACATGACGGCGTTCGCCACGTTCTCCGGGTCGTTCAGCAGCGCGTCCGGACCGGGCTTGTACTGCTCGTCGCGGTCGTCGAAGAAGCGCGTCTTCATGCCCGACGGGATCAGCGTGGTCACGCCGATCTCGCCCTTGGTCTCGGCCGCGAGCGCGCGGGTGAAGCCGAGCACGCCGAACTTCGAGGCGCAGTACGCGGTCGCGTCCGAGACGGCCTTGATCGCCAGCGAGGAGGCGACGGTGACGACGCGGCCGTGGGTCTCGGTGAGGAAGGGCAGCGCCGCGCGGACGACGGCCGCGGTGCCGAGGAGGTTCACGGAGATGACCCGCTCCCACTCCTCCGGCTCCACGTCGACGAGGCGGCCGCAGCGGTCGATGCCGGCCGCGGTGACGACGGCGTCGAGCCCGCCGTGCTCGCGGGCGATCTCGACGACCGCCTTCTCGGCCTCGCGGGTCTTCGCGACGTCGACCTGGTAGGCGGCGACGCCCTCCTTCACCGACGAGACGTCGCGGTCGAGCACGATCGGGGTGCCGCCGGCGGCGGTGACCGCGGCGGCGACGGCCGCACCGAGCCCGGAGGCTCCTCCGGTGATCAGGACGCGGCCGATGGGGGTGGGAGTGGTGCTCATGGTTTCCTTCCGGGGGTGGTCTGCGGGCCTCGTGGGCCGCGGGTCAGCCGACGCGCGCGAGCGCGGCGGCGAGATGGGTGGTCGAGCGGCCCGGGTGGTACGGCACGGTCAGGACCCGGCCGCCCCACTCCGCCACCGTCGCCGTCTCGGGGAGGGACTCGGCGGAGTAGTCGCCGCCCTTCACCCAGACGTCGGGGCGGATGCGGCGCAGCGCCTCGTCCGGCGTGTCCTCGCCGAAGACCAGCACGGCGTCGACGCACTCGAGCGCGAGCAGCAGGTCGACGCGGTCGTCCTCGGGGATGATCGGCCGCGCCGCGCCCTTGAGGCGGCGGACGGAGTCGTCCGAGTTGAGGCAGACGATCAGGCAGTCGCCGAGCGCGCGCGCGGCCGAGAGGGTGCGGGCGTGGCCGGCGTGGAGCAGGTCGAAGCAGCCGCCGGTCGCGACCACGGTGCCTCCTGCCGCGCGGACGGACGCGGCGACGCGCAGGGCGTCGACACCGCCGCCGTGGAGGGGAGCGGGGTCGGCGGGAGCGGACAGGGAGGCGACCCCTCCCGCGAGCAGGTAGGCGCCGGCCGCGGCGACCGCCGCCTGCACCGCCTCCGACGTGCTCGCGCCCTCCGCGAGGGCGACGGCGGCGGAGGCGGCGAACCGGTCGCCGGCTCCGCACGGATCGGTGGGCGGCACGGTCACGGCCGGTGCGACGACCGGGACCCCGGCGCCGCGGGAGCGCAGCAGGGCGCCGGAGGATCCCATCGTCACGGTGACGGCACCGCAGCCCCAGCGCTCGAGGAGGGTGGTCGCGGCGGATTCTGCGCGCGTCACTCCGCGGCCGACGGCCCCCGAGAAGGCCGTGGCCTCGGCCAGGTTCGGAGTGGCGAGCGCGGTGGCGGCGACCGGCTGCGAGCCGCGCGGGTGCGGATCCCACACCAGCGGCACGGTGAGCGCGTCGAGAGCCGCGCGGAGCGACGCGTCCTCTGTCAGCCGACGGCCGTAGTCGGCGACGATCACGGCGTCGGCGTCGCCGAGCGCGGCGAGCATCGCGTCGGTCACGCCGGGGACGGGGGGCGTCTCGCAGCCGCGGTCGATCCGCACGACGGCCTGGCCGGAGGCGGCCACGCGGGTCTTCACCGGCGTCGGCGCACCCGAGGGCCCGGCGACCAGGCGGACGCCGGACAGCTCGGCGCGCAGCTCCGCCACGTCCGGATCCGAGTCCTCGGCGAGCGCGGTCACGAGCGTCACCTCGTGCCCGTCGCGGGCGAGCATCCGGGCGACGAGCCCGGCTCCGCCGGCGCGGGCGCTGCGGGCCGACACGTCGACCACGGGGACGGGGGCGTCCGGGCTCAGCCGCTCGGCGGGTCCGGAGAGGTCGACGTCGAGCATCACGTCGCCGACGACGACGAGGTGCAGGCGGCTCACGAGGCGGCCGCCGTCCGCGCGCGGATCCGGTGCTCGAAGGCCCGGCAGAGCGCGTGCACGAGCACCAGCTGCGCCTCCTGCACGTTGGAGCCGTGGCCCTCGAGGGCGATCGCCTCGTCGCAGAGCTCGGTGAGCGGGTTGGGCCCCTCGCCGGTCAGCGCCCACGAGCGGGCGCCCGCCGCGCGGGCGGCCTCCGCGGCGTGGAGGAGGTTCGCGCTGCGTCCGCTGGTGGACAGCAGCACCACGACGTCGCCCGCGCGGGCGTGCGCGGTGACCTGGCGCGAGAACACGTGGTCGAAGCCGTAGTCGTTGCCGATCGCGGTCAGGCTCGACGTCTCGGCGTGCAGCGAGATGGCGGAGAAGGGGACCCGGTCGCCGTCGAAGCGGCCGACCAGCTCGGCGGTGAGGTGCTGCGCCTCGGCCGCGGACCCGCCGTTGCCCGCGGCGAGCAGGCGCGCGCCGGAGTGGAGGCGGTCGGCGAGCTCGACGCCCCAGGCGGCGATCCTGTCGGAGTGGCGCTCCAGCTGCGCGACCGCGTCGAGCGCGCGCGCCACGTGGTCGTCGACGAGGCGCCGGGCGGCGTCGGCCGGGGTGTCCAGAACGGTGTCGATGGTCGCGGTGTCGATGGTCATCGTCGCGGAGCCGCCTTCCGGGTGGTGGGGGATGAGGGTGCGCTCGTGGCGCCGGTGAGGAGCGACTCGTCGCCGAGGCCGGCGAGGGTCGTGACGTAGGCGCGCTCGGTGTCGGCGGCGACGCGGTCCCAGGAGTAGCGGGACTCGACGCGCTCGCGGCCGGCGGCTCCGTAGGCGCGGGCGCGGTCGGGGTCCTCCAGCAGCGAGCCGAGGGCGGCGGCCAGGGCGACCGGGTCGCGAGGGGGCACGTGCACGCCGGTGACGTCCTCGACCACGGTGTCGATCAGGCCGCCCACGGAGGAGGCGACGACCGGTACACCGCAGGCCATCGCCTCGAGCGGAGTGATGCCGAACGGCTCGTACCAGGGTGCGCAGACCACGACGTCGGCCGAGCGGAGCATCGCGGGCATCTCGGTCTGCGAGAGCTGGCCGACGAAGTCGACGCGGTCGGCGACTCCGAGGCTCTCGGCCACGCCGTGCAGCCGCTGGTACTCGGGGTCCGCCGTCAGCGCGTCGCCGGAGCCGGAGCCCCCGACGACGACGAGCTCGGCGTCGTGGCCGGCCGCGACCAGGTGCGCGAGCGCCTCGATCGCGATGCCCATGCCCTTGCGCGGCACCAGCCGGCCGATGGTCATCAGCCGCGAGCGCTCGCCGCGCGGCGCGACAGGGCCCTCGACGGAGAACCGGTCGATGTCGACTCCGCAGGGCACCACCGAGATGCGCGAGGTCGGCACGCCGAGCCCTTTGAGCTCGAAGGCCTCGTCCGAGCAGGTGGCGACGACGCCGTCGGCCTTCTGGCCCACGCCGGGCTCGAGCCAGGCGCGCTCCTCGGGGCTGGTGTCGAGCGCGCCCTGCTGGCGGCGCTTGACGACGCCCAGCGCGTGGAAGGTGTGGAAGACCGGTACGCGCCGCCCTGTGGCGCGCTCCAGCCGCTCGGAGGCGTCGAGCGCGGCGACTCCGGACATCCAGAAGTGGCTGTGCACGAGGTCCGGCCGCTCCTGCAGCCACTCCTCGGCGAGGTCGACGGCGAAGTCGCCCATGAAGGGCAGCAGCTCGTCCTTGGAGACGCGGCTCGGCGGGCCTGCGTCGATGTGCACCACCTCGACGCCCGAGGTGAAGGGCACACGCCGGGGGAGGGAGGGGTCGTCGCGGCGGGTGTAGACGACGACGCGGTGGCCGCGGCGCGCGAGAGCGTCGGCGAGGGCCGCCACGTGGACGTTCTGGCCGCCGGCGTCGACGCCGCCGAGGGTCGCCAGCGGGCTCGCGTGCTCCGAGACCAAGGCGATCGTGAGCGCGGGCGCGGCGGAGAGGTGCTGCTTCATCGGGTGCTCCCTTTCAGAGCGGGCTCCGGCGACCGGCGTCCGGGGAGGTCGGCGAGGACCTCGTCCCAGTCGCGGTGGAACCGGGCGAGGCCGTAGCGCGCGAGCGCGGCCTCGCGGGCGACGGCGCCGGCGCGGGCGGCGCGGTCCGGGTCCTCGACGAGCGCCCGGGCCGAGGCGACGAGGGAGTCGAGGTCGTTCGAGACCGCTCCGGCCTCGGGCGGGACGGCGCGCCCCGCCTCCGTCACGTCGAGCGCGACGACGGGCATCCCGAGGTGCATCGCCTCGAGCAGCGCGAGGCCGAGGGAGGTCCAGCGGAACGGGTGCAGGTAGACCCGGCGTCGGGCCAGCGCGGCGTGCATCTTCTCCGTGCGGACGTCGCCGAGGACCGTGACGTCCTTCAGGCCCGGCAGCTCGGCGAGCCGGTCGGTCTTCATCCCGAAGACGTCCAGCGGAGCGACGGCGCCGAAGCGGGGGAGCAGGTCGGTGCCGGCGACCCGGCCGCGGCGGACGGGCTCGTTGACGACCACGCCGAAGTGCGGCAGCTCGCCGGTGTAGAGGGGGCCCGGGTCGTGGATCCCGTGCTCGATCACCGTGGTCCGGGTCGATCCGGTGTCCCACATCAGGGCGTTGAAGTGGGTGACGTGGACGATCAGCAGGTCGTCGCGGTCGGCGAGCGGGTGGCGGTTGTCCGGCACGTTCCCACGCGGGGTGTTGTGCTCGACGTAGACGGCGGGCACATCGCGGCCGAGGCGTCGCCCGAGCAGGCGCTCGGCCTCGGCGAGCTCCTCGGGACGCTGGAGGAGGACCGCGTCGACGTCGGCGTCGTGCAGCTCCTCGGGCGCGATCTCGGCGGCGCGGGGCCAGTCGCGGCCGCCGGTGCCCAGGCCCCAGGCGTCGCGGGCCGGAGTCGTGGGGAGCAGGTAGGTGTGGGCGCCGCGGACGAAGGCGTCCGCCCAGCCGCCGTGCACGTGCCAGAGCAGGATCCTCATGCGATGGCCTCTCTCGGGGAAGTCGTGGGTCGGAGTCGGAGGGCGGCGGCGACCGCCTCCTCGGCGCTCACCCCCGCGAGGCACGGATGGCCGGGGACGGGGCAGACGCGGGCGCGCGAGCCGGCGCACGGCGACTCCTGGTCGCCCAGCAGTGCCACCGGGACGCCGTACGGTGCCCAGCGCACCGCCGGGACGACCGGGGCGAAGAGGCTCACCACGGGGGTGCCGACCGCGGCGGCGAGGTGCGCCGGACCGGTGTTGCCGCAGATCACGACGTCGGCGCCGGCCAGCACCTCGGCGGCGCCGGCGAAGTCGGTGGCCCCGCCGAGGTCGATGCCGCGGGTGCCCGCGACCTCGGCCGTGAGGGCGCGCTCGCCCGGTCCGCCCGTGACGACGACCGCGAGGCCGGCGTCCGCCAGCAGCTCGACGGCGCGGGCCGCGTTCGCCGCGGGCCAGGCGCGGGCGGGGACGGCGGCTCCGGGGTGCACGACCGCGTACGGACCGACCCCCTCCAGAGCGGTCGGCAGCGCGCCCTCGCGGCGCACGCGGAGCCGTCCGTCGTCGCCGGCGGGCAGCGCGAAGCCTGCCGCCGCCGCGATCGCGAGCGCGCGCTCCGGCTCCGGCTGGTCCTCCTCGAGGGTCTCGCCCGGGACGAGGCGCACATCGAGCAGGGCGCCCGCGAAGTCGACCGAGGCGCCCGTGATGCGGGCGACACCGGCGAGGCGGAGCAGCAGGGCCAGCGGAAGCGGCGACTGGTGGAAGGAGGTGAGGATCACGGCCTCACCCGGCGCGAACTCCTCGACGATCGCGCGCAGCTCGTCGACGAGCTCGGCGTCGACGGGGCGGGAGGCGTCGCCGATCCACGGGCACCACCAGGTGCGGACGGAGGAGGGACCCGGCAGCACCGCGGCCGCGGGCGCTCCCTGCGGACCGCTCAGCAGCAGCACCTCGGCGTCGGCCGCGATCGCGCGGACAGCGGGTCCGCACAGCAGGACGTCTCCCGCGCTGTCCAGGCGGGCGACGAGCACGCGGCGCCTCACTCGGCGTCCTCGTCGGGCTGCATCGCGAGCAGCAGCTCGACCGCCTCGAGGAGCGTCGCCGCCTGCAGCGGAGCGGCGTCCACCTCCTCGGCGCGGGTGATCGGAGTCGGCACCAGCACTCCACGGGCGCCGGCCGCGGCGGCGGCGCCGACGTCGGCCCCGATGTCGCCGATCACGGCGAGGGATCGGGCCGGCAGTCCCAGGTGCTCGGCGGCGCCGAGCACCATGCCGGGCCGGGGCTTCCGGCAGGAGCAGCCGTCCTCCGGGACGTGCGGGCAGAGCATCCACACGTCGAAGCCGCCGAAGAGCTCGTCCACGCGCCGGTTCACCGCGTCGGCCTGGCCGCGATCGATGATCCCGCGGGCGATCCCGGACTGGTTGGTGACCACGCCCACGGCCAGTCCCGCCTCGCGCGCCCGCTCGACCGCGGCGAGGGCGGTGGGCATCGGCGAGACCTGCGCCGGGTCGCCGTTGTACGGCACGTCGACCACGAGCGTCGCATCGCGGTCGAAGAGGATCCCCCGCAGCCGGGGGGCCCTCGTGCGCTCGTCGGCGCTCCGGGAGGAGGAGTCGTTCACCTCCTCCTCGTACCCCTCGACCGGGGATGTAAACCCCCTCCCGGAGAAGTCGGTCCCGCCGGGCGCGTCGCTCGCATCCGAGGACGCCGCGTCTGAGGCGCGCGCAGCGGGGTACGGGGACTCCGACAGGAAGGAGGCGCCGTGCGCGCTCTCACCGCCCCGGACGGGACTCCGGAGATCCTCGCGCTGCGCGCTCTCAAGCTCGGCGACCTGCTCGTCGCGGTCCCGGCGCTGAAGGCGCTGCGCCGCGGCTTCCCCGAGCACCGGCTGATCATGGCCACGACCCCCTGGCTCGAGCCGATCGTCGACCTGGTCGAGGGCCTGGACGCACTCGTGCCCACTCTCCACGGACTCGACGACCCGCTGCCGATGGCCGCCGGCCGGATCGAGCTCGGCGTGAACCTCCACGGCAACGGCCCGGAGTCGCGGCTGCGCCTGCGCGAGGTGGCTCCGGAGCGCACGCTCGAGTTCCGCGTTCCGGCGCTGGACCCGGGCGCGGGACCCGGCGACCCGCGTCCGCTCTGGCTCGACGGCGAGCTCGAGCGCGCGCGCTGGGCCCGCCTGGTGAACTCGATCGGGCTCGACGCCGACCCCGAGGACGTCGCGATCGCCGTCCCCGTGGAGCCCGCCTCGGCCCCCGGAGCCGCCGTCGTGCACATCGGGGCCTTCTACGGCTCGCGTGAGTGGCCGGAGGAGCGGTTCGCCGCGGTGGCGCGCTCCCTCGCCGCCGAGGGGCACCGCGTCGTCTACACCGGAGGCGCGAACGAGGCCGATCGCGCCCGCCGCGTCGCCGAGCTGGCCGGTACGGGCGAGGTGCTCGCGGGGGTGCTGGCGCTCAGCGAGTTCGCCGCGGTCGTCGCGGCCGCCGAGGTCGTGGTCACCGTCGACACCGGAGCGGCGCATCTCGCCTCCGCGTACGGCATCCCCTCGGTGGTGATCTTCGGACCGGCGCCGCCCGAGGCCTGGGGGCCTCCCGCCTCGGGGCCGCACCGCGTGCTGACCGATGCCTCGCTCCGCCGCGGCGACGTCTTCTCCGCCGAGCCGGACCCGGCTCTGCTCGCGGTCCAGGTCGACGACGTCCTCGCCGCTCTCGCGTCGCTCCCGACGCGTGCCGAGGCCCACCTCAGGCGGACTTCAGCCGCGTCGTCGGGCGCACCGGAGTGACCGTGGCCACCCGGGCCCGGGGCGCGCGCGGCTGATGGCTGCGCGAGGGGGCGCCGAGCCTGTCGGCGAGCTGCGCGAGGATCCGCCGCTGCAGGCGCGAGACCTGCATCTGCGTCGTCCCCAGCGCATCGGCGATCTGCTGCTGGGTGCGCTCCTCGACGAAGCGCATCCGCAGGAGCTCGCGCTGCCCCTCCTCGAGCTCGGCGAGGGCCTCGGCGAGTCCGTGCCGCCGGTCGATGCCGAGCAGCCTCTCGTCCTCGCCGCCGAGGGTGTCGCCCAGGCCGACGCCGCCCTCGCCCACGGTCTCGTCGAGCGAGAGCGGATGCCCCGCGAGACGCGCGTCGGCGACCTCCGCCGCGTCCACGCCGAGGCGGCGCGCGATCTCGTGGTCGGTGGGGTGGCGGCCGAGCTCCTGCGCGAGCTCGTCGGCGACGACGGCGGAGCGGCGGTGCAGCTCCTGCACGCCGCGCGGCGGGCGGATCATCCAGCCGAGGTCACGGAGGTGGCGCTTGAGCTCTCCGGTGATCGTCGGGACGGCGAAGGCGGCGAAGCTGTCGCCGCGCTCCGGCGTGAACCGGCGGGCTGCCTTGACCAGGCCCACGTAGGCGACCTGGCGCAGATCCGCCCAGTCGCTGCTGCCGCGGGAGACCCGGCGGGCCATCGCCTCGGCCAGTCCGAGGTGGTCGAGCACGATGCGCTCGCGGATCCGCTCGCCCTCCGGGCCCTCCGCGCTCACCGCGGCCTGGAAGAGCGAGAGCGTGCGGGCGTCCTTCTCCTCCCGCGCCGCCTCGGTGAGGACGCTCGGGCGGTCGGTGCGGGTGTCGAGATCGATCGTGCTCATCAGTGCTCCTTCCGGGCACGCTCGCGCGGAGGCCCGGCGCGGCCTGCGGTGCGGCGCTCGGGCCCTCTCGACGAGAGGCCCGGGGTCAGCGCACCACTGCTCCTGCTCGCTCGGGGAGTCCGTTGACTCGGAGCAGTGCTGTCCGGTAGAAGCAGTGGCCGCGAGGCGCGCACCGTGCCCGGGGCGGAGGCGCCGCGGCCCCCGCGATCCCGGGCGCCGCACCGGCTCCCGCCGGTAGGATCGGCCTCGTATGTCTGAGCTCACCCCGCCCCTGGAAAGCGCGCCGGACGCGCACCCGTTCACGACTGCGACCGGGAGCGACGTCCGCGTCCGCTTCTGCCCGTCGCCGACCGGGACCCCGCACGTCGGCCTCATCCGCACCGCCCTGTTCAACTGGGCGTACGCGCGCCACACCGGCGGCACGTTCGTCTTCCGCATCGAGGACACGGACGCCGCGCGCGACAGCGAGGAGAGCGTCGAGCAGATCCTCGACGCGCTGCGCTGGCTGAAGCTCGACTGGGACGAGGGCGTCGGAGTCGGCGGCCCGCACGGTCCGTACCGCCAGTCCGAGCGCACCGGCGTCTACCTCGACGTGATCGCGCGACTGACCGCCTCGGGCCACCTCTACGAGAGCTACTCCACCGCGGAGGAGATCGACGCGCGCAACGAGGCAGCCGGCCGTGCGAAGCAGCACGGGTACGACAACTTCGACCGCGACCTCACCGAGGAGCAGCGCGCCGCCTTCCGCGCCGAGGGCCGCGCCCCGGCGCTGCGCCTGCGCGTGCCGGACGCCGACCTGTCCTTCGACGACCTCGTCCGCGGCCCGATCACGTTCCCCGCGGGCTCCTTCAGCGACTTCGTCGTGGTGCGCCCCAACGGCCAGCCGCTCTACACGCTCGTGAACCCGGTCGACGACGCGATCATGCAGATCACCCACGTGCTCCGCGGCGAGGACATCCTGCCCTCGACCGCTCGCCAGATCGCGCTGTACCACGCGCTGATCGACATCGGAGTGACGACCTTCGTCCCGCGCTTCGGCCACCTCCCGTACGTGATGGGCGACGGCAGCAAGAAGCTCTCCAAGCGCGACCCGTCCTCGAACCTCTTCCACCACCGCGACCGGGGCTTCATCCCGGAGGGCCTGGTCAACTACCTCGCCCTGCTCGGCTGGTCGCTCACGCACGACCGCGACGTCTTCTCGATCGACGAGATGGTCGCCGCCTTCGACGTGTCCGACGTGAACCCCAACCCGGCCCGCTTCGACCTCAAGAAGGCGGAGTCGATCAACGGCGACCACATCCGCCTCCTGGCCGTCGACGACTTCACCGAGCGGACGATCCCGTACCTCGTGGCGGCCGGAGTGCTCGCGGGCGAGCCGACCGCCGAGCAGCGCGCCGTGCTCGACGCCGCCGCGCCCCTCGTGCAGGAGCGGATCGGCCTGCTGGGGGAGGCCCCCGGCATGCTCGGGTTCCTCTTCACCGCGTCCGACGCACTCGAGTACGACGAGGACGCGCTGAAGGGCCTGCCCGCGAACGCCGGCGAGGTGCTCGCCGCCTCGATCGGCGCCCTCGAGCTCGTCCCCGCGTCCGAGTGGCTGACGGCCTCGATCCAGGAGGCGCTCGCCTCCGCGCTGATCGAGGGCCTCGGCCTCAAGCCCCGCATCGCCTACGGGCCGCTGCGCACCGCGGTCTCCGGACGCCGGGTCTCGCCGCCGCTGTTCGAGTCGATGGAGATCCTCGGCAAGCAGGAGTCGATCGCCCGCCTCGACCGCCTCGGCGCGCACCTCTCCCGGCAGGCCTGACCCGTGGCGGAGACGGTCGGCGGACGCTACGACGTCGTCGTGATCGGCGGGGGCCCCGCGGGGCTCTCGACGGCGCTCAACCTGGTCCGCGCGCGCCGCAGCGTGCTGCTGCTCGACAGCAACCGCCCGCGGAACGCTGCGACCCTGCACTCGCACGGGTTCCTCACCCGCGACGGGATCTCGCCGCTCGAGCTGCGCCGCCTCGGCCGCGAGGAGTTCGAGCGCTACGAGGCCGCCGAGGTGCACAATGCTCTCGTCACCTCGGTCGAGCGCTCCGGCGGCGAGTTCGTCGTCGGCGCGCGGGGCGTGCGCGGCAGTGCGGACCGCTCCGTCGTCGCCACCGCCGTCGTGGTCGCCGCGGGGCTCCTCGAGACGCCGCCCGCGCTGCCGAGCCTCCGCGCCTACTACGGCACCGCCGTGCACAGCTGCATGGAGTGCGACGGCTACGAGAAGGCGGGGGAGGCGCTCGCCCTGATCGGCGAGACCGACGACCTCGCGGAGCGGGCCATGCTCCTCTCGCAGTGGTCGACCGACCTGATCGTCTTCACCAACGGCGTCGGGACGGTGAGCGACGCCGACGAGTCGCTGCTCGCCTCGATCGGCATCCGGGTCGACCGGCGCCCGGTCGCCGACCTCGCCGGGGAGCGCGCCGAGATGACCGGCGTCCGCCTGGTCGACGGCGACGTCGTCCCGCGCACCGGAGCGTTCGTCCGCCCCGTCTGGACCCCCGCCCTGGACTACCTGGACGCGGCCGGCCCCGACCGCGACGCCGACGGCTTCCTCCGCGTCGACGCCGGCGGTCGCACCTCCGTCCCCGGCCTCTACGCCGCCGGCGAGGTCACCCCTCCCGGCCCGCAGCAGCTGATCGTGGCCGCCGGATCGGGAGCCCAGGTCGCCTCCGCGATCAACCGCGACCTCGTGCGCGCCCGCCTCGGCGAGGCCGCCCCGGAGTCCGAGGGCAGCGTCGTCCGCGGCTCGATTTGAGCCGGATGCCCGCGTAGGGTACTGTCGTCTCTCGGCGCTCGGGTCTCGATCCGATCGCCGCCTGGTCTCGGGATCACCTCCGGATGACCATTGGGGTATGGTGTAATTGGCAACACGGCTGATTCTGGTTCAGTTGTTCTTGGTTCGAGTCCAGGTACCCCAGCACTGATCTCCTCTGCGGCACTCCGCCCGACGCCCCCTTCCGGGCGTCCCCCGGGCCGCCCCTCGCGAGCCGCTCTCGGCGGAGTCCGCAGTATCCCCCCTCCGGCCGACGCGGCCGTCCGAGGCGCTGTGACACGATGGAACCTGTACGTCTCTCAGGTACCCGCGTCGCGCGGGTCGGACGAAAGGTCGCCCGCCCATGGAACCGGATCTCCTCTGGATCGTCCTCGCCGGAGTCGCCGTCGGCGCACTCCTGCTGATCGCCCTCATCGGCTTCTTCCTCTTCCGCGCCTGGTACCAGGTGCCGCAGGCCGACGAGGCGATCGTGATCGTCGGGAAGAAGCAGAAGGGCGAGGACGGCCTCACCTCGAACATGACCGTCATCACCGGCGGCGGCGCGTTCGTGAACAAGCTGACCCAGCGCTCCGACCGCATCTCGCTGCGCTCCCGCCAGATCAAGATGGAGCCGGTCGCGCAGACGAAGAACGGCGTCACCATCCACCTCGCGGGCGTCGCCCTGGTCAAGATCGGCTCCACGGCCGACCAGGTCCGCGCCGCCGCCGAGCGCTTCGCCTCGCAGGACCAGTCGATCGACGTCTTCACCACCGAGCAGCTCGAGGGCGCCCTCCGCGGCGTCGTCGCGAAGCTCAGCGTCGAGGAGGTCATGCAGGACCGGCAGAAGCTGGGAGACGAGATCGCCGAGGGCATCAAGGGCGACCTGCTCGCCCAGGGCCTCGTCCTCGACTCCTTTGCCATCCAGGGCGTCACCGACCGCAACGGCTACATCGAGGCGCTCGGTGCGCAGGAGATCGAGCGCGTCCGCCGCGAGGCCGACGTCGCGCGGATCAACGCCGCCCGCGAGGTCAAGGCCCGCCAGCTCGCCACGGACGAGGCGAACCTGATCGAGCAGACCGCCTACGACAAGAACACCGCCGCCGCGAAGTCCGAGGTCGGCCGCGCCAACGCCGAGGCCGAGCAGGCCGAGAACCTGGCCCGCGCCGAGCGCGAGCAGGCCGTCCTCGTGCAGCGCGCCGAGAACCGGCAGGCCGAGCTCGACGCCGACGTCAAGCGCGTTGCGGACGCCGAGAAGTACCGCCGCCAGACCGAGGCCGACGCCGACGCCTACGGGCGCGAGAAGAAGGCCGAGACGGACCGCCAGGTCGCGCAGCAGGTCTCCGACGCCGAGGCGTACGCCGTCCAGCGCCAGGCGGAGGCGCGCCAGGCGTCCGCCGCCGCCGAGGCCGCCGCCGTGAGCGCCCGCGCCGAGGCCGAGGCCCACGCACTGCGGGCCAAGGCGGGCGCCGAGGCCGAGGCGCTGCGCGCGAACGCGACCGCCGAGGCGGAGGCCATCCGTGCGAAGGGCGAGGCGAGCGCGGCGGCCATCGCGGCCGAGGCGGAGGCGCTCCGCGAGAACCAGGAGGCGATCCTGGGTCGCGAGCTCATCGGGCAGCTGCCCTCGCTCATGGCCGAGTTCGCCAAGGGCTACCAGAACGTCGGCTCGGTGACGCTGATCGGCGGCGACACCGCCGGCACCCACATCGCCCGCGAGCAGGCGGCCGGCCTCGCCGCCACGTTCGACAGCGTCAAGTCGGCGACCGGCGTCGACCTCGGGGCGATCCTCCAGGGCCAGGCCTTCGGCCGCGGGATGGCCACGGGCGGCTCCGTCGTGCCGACCGGCGCGTCGGTGTCGACCGGATCGGGGGACACGGCTCGTCCGTCCGGCTCCGGCGACCCGACCGCCGTCGCCTCCACGAGCTGACCGGAGGGTCCCGCCGATCCTCGGCGGCTCCAGCACCGCCGCCGTGCCCGTCGGTGGACGCCCGCGGGCGTCCGCCCTCGAGCACGGCGTGCCGCGTTCTGCGCGACCGGACCGTGCCGCCGCCCGGCATCGTGCAGCCCCCGCTCAGGCGAGCGGCTTGCGCATCTGCAGGGACGTCGTCTCGTAGCCGAGCGACTCGTACAGCGCCCGCGCGGCGGTGTTGAAGCCGAACACGTTCAGCGCGAGGGAGGCGCCGCCGCGGGAGCGGACGTGCGACTCCGCGAGCAGCATCGCCGCCCGGCCGAGGCCGCGGCCGCGCTCGGCAGCGTCGATCTGCACGTCCCAGACGTATCCGACGCCCTCGAGTCCGCTCGGGTGCGGACCGAGCCACAGGGACCCGACCGCGCGGCCGTCCTCGGAGACGCGCAGCACGTCGTGCTCGGCGGCGGGGGAGCCTCCCGAGAGGTACTTCTCGTCCGAGGTGTCGGCGTTGCGCGTCGCGGCCGCCTCGTCGTCGCCCGCCCGCATCCGGTCCTCGATGTACGCCGAGCGCTGCACTCGCATCCACCGGGCGAGAGCGGCGGCGGGCATCGGCTCGAGCGTGACGGTCATCCCCTCACGATCCCACTCCGGGCCCGCCTCCCGCGAACGATCCGTCGCGAACGGCCCGCAGGGGATCCGGGGACGGGCCGCTCGCGACGGATCATCGCCGGCCCGGGTCAGTCCGGGGTCCGCTCCGCGTGCTTCCGCTTCCCCAGGCGGGTGGCGAGGAACAGCAGCGTCCCCACGACCACGTAGCCCGCCGTCGCCAGCCAGACCACCCCCGTCTGCTGCGTCAGGAGCACCACGCTCGCGATGGTCGCGAGCACCGGCACCACGCGCGGCACGGAGTAGTGGGCGTGGTCGACGCGGTCCTTCTTCAGCACCAGCACCGAGACGTTCGCCGCGATGAACACCAGCAGGAGCAGCAGCACCGTCGTCTCGGCGAGAGTGCCGACGTCGCCGATGAGGCTGAGCAGCATCGTGACTCCGCCGACGACCACGATCGACACCCACGGCGTGCGGCGGCCCGGGAGCACCTTGCCGAAGGCGCTCGGCAGCAGACCCGACGTGGCGAGCCCGAAGCCGACGCGGCTCGCCATGACCATGAACAGCAGAGCGCCGTTCGCGATGGCGACCAGCGCGATCAGGCCGAACAGCCACGGCGGCACGGCCACTCCGCTCGCCGCGACCACGTCCAGCAGGGGGCCGCTCGACGCCGCGAGCTCGTCGTTCGGCAGCACGATCACGGCGCCGAGCGCGATCAGGAGGTAGACCACGGCGGCGGTGATCAGCGCGCCGAAGAGGGCCCGCGGGTACACCTTCGAGGGGTTCCGCACCTCCTCGGCCATGTTCGCCGCGGCCTCGAAGCCGAGGAACGAGAAGAAGGCGACGATCGAGGCGGCGAACGCGCCCTGCAGCGGAGCGACGTCGGGGTTGAACTCGAGCACGCGGGAGGCGTCGCCGTCGCCGGAGCCGAAGAAGACCGCGGCGCAGACGATGACGATCACCAGTCCGCTCACCTCGATCACCGAGGCGACCAGGTTCGCGGTCAGCGACTCCTTCACGCCGCGCAGATTCACCAGGGTGAGGATCGCGATGAAGACGAGCGCGGTCGGGATCGGCGGGACGTCCAGCAGCGCGCCGAGGTAGTCGCCCGCGAACGCGTTCGCCAGCGAGGCCGCCGTCGTGATGCCGGACGCCATCATCAGGAAGCCGATCAGGAACGACAGGTACGGCTTCCCGAACGCGCGGTCCACGTAGCGCGCCGCCCCTCCGGCGTGCGGGTACTTGGTGATCAGCTCCGCGTAGGTGCCCGCGGTGAGCAGGGCGACGACCAGCGCGATCAGCAGCGGCAGCCAGATCACGCCGCCGACGTCCTCCGCCATCGTGCCGACCAGGGTGTAGATGCCGGCGCCGAGCGTGTCGCCCACGATGAAGGCGAACAGCAGCGGTCCGGTGATCACCCGCTTGAGCGACGCCTTCCCGGGAGCGGTCTCGGCGGTGTCCGTCGTGTCGGTCATCCGCACACTCCACCGAAGCGAGGGGTCCGAGCGCAAGCCTTGCCGCCCGATCGCTGCGAGATTTCTCATGATCGTGACCCGTGTGGCAGGGGCCGTGGGCGGCGGGGCCTCCCACAGCGCGCCCGTCCCGGGTCTCGGGTGATCCGCCGCATCAGCGGGAGCGGACTCCGTGCGCACAGGGTGAACAGGGGGCGTCCGCGCGTGCCGCCGCGCGCCCGCACTGGGTAGGCTGGAGCGCTTCGTCGTGAGTGGAGCGGTCGCGGAGGAATCATGGGCAAGAAGCGCAACCAGGGACGATCCGGAGGCGGTCAGGGCGGGTCCGGCGGTCAGGGCGGCGGCCGCACGGCCGAGACCGCGCTGATGGTGCGGTTCCGCAGCTGGTACCGCTCGCACCTCGCCGAGGTCGGCCTGCAGCACGAGCACCTCGAGGCCGACGAGGCCGTCGAGGTGCTGACCGACCTCTTCGCGATGACCCGGGACCTGCGTCCGCGCGGCTCCTTCGCCCAGCCCGACGCCGAGCTGCTCGAGGCCGTCTTCGACCAGATCGAGGCCGACCTGTCGGGAGAGGAGAGCGAGGCCGACCTCGACGACACCCTCTTCACCGTCGCCGAGGTCGTCGAGCACTTCCTCGACTTCCTCACCGACGAGGACCTCTGGACCGGCACCGACGAGGAGCTGGACGAGTGCCAGGCCGTCCTCGACGAGGTCCTCGACCTCGCCGGCTCGTTCGTCGAGGCCGTGCTCGACGACCTCGCGGAGCTCGACGAGGTCCCGGCCGAGGAGCAGCTCTCCGCCGTCCGCGCCACCGCTCTCGTGCACGCCGCCGACGTCGTGGTCGAGCACCTCGCCGCCGCCGACGGCGCGACCCTCACCGAGCGCGCCGCCCGCGAGATCGCGGTCGAGGCGGGCATCTCCTCCGCGGGATCGACCCCGAGCGACGACTCCGTCCGCATCCCGGTCTCGGCCTGGTGGGACGCGCTGGTCGGCTCGGCCGTGCTCGAGCAGGAGGGGTCCGCCGCCGGCCTCGGCGAGGCGGCCGTGCTCTGGCGCAGCTCCGACGCGCACGAGGCCGCCGCCGAGCGCATCGCCTACGTCGCCCGCTTCCTCGAGCAGTGGATCCTCAGCGCCCAGACCGCGCTGACGGCCGCCGACACCGAGGACGGCGCCTTCTCCCCGGAGGAGCGCGCGGTCACCACCACCGACGCCGTGCTGGTCCGCATCGCCGTCGCCTGCCAGGCCGAGATCCACCCGGGCCTGGTCGTCGGCGAGCTGGTCGACGAGCTGGCCGCCGACTCCGGAGTCTCGCTCGACGAGGCCCTCGACGAGCGCGAGCGCATGGTCGGGACGGCCGAGCGCATGCTCGACGACACCGCCGAGCTCGGCCTGCTGCTGCACTCGCCCGAGTTCGGGTACGCGGTGCCGGAGGGCCTGGCGCCCGTCCTCGCCTCCGTCGTCCGCGCGACGGTCGTCCTCCTCGGCGAGCGCGAGGCCACCCGCCTCGAGATCCTCGACGAGGCGACCCAGGACACGGCGACCGCCTACGCCCTCCACGTCGCCCTGCTCGGGACCAAGCCCGTCGTCTGGCGGCGTCTCGAGCTCTCCTCCGAGTCGTCGCTGCGCGATCTGCACCTCGCGCTCCAGCTCTCGCTGGGCTGGACCGACGCACAGCCGCACTACTACAGCGTGGGCGTGCCCGACGAGGAGCAGGCTCCGATCGGCTCGCCGTCCGACGCGGAGGAGTTCGGCGCCGACCTCGTGGACGAGGCGGGCGTCGCGCTCGCCGAGGTCCTCGAGCAAGAGCAGGACGAGCTCTTCTACGTCTACGACCTTGAGGACGAGTGGCGCCACGTGATCCGCCTGGAGGCGATCGCGCCGCTGTCGACGGCTCTGCCGCGCTGCACCGGCGCGCGCGGCGCGGCTCCGCTCGACGTGCCGGGAGGCCCCGCGGCCTGGGCCGACACGGTACGAGCGGCGACCGACCCGTCCTCGGCCGACCACGCCGAGGCGCTCGAGGCTCTCGGCCTCGCCGCCGGCGCCTCGTTCGACCCGGCCGCGGTCGATGTCGACGGCATCAACCGCTCGCTCGGACTCCTGCGCTCCGCCGTCTGACGCCCCGCAGGACCGCCTCGCCGGAGGAGGTCCCCGCTCCCGCTCACCGCGGGCGGCGGGGGCCTCCTCCGGTGGCGCACGTCACGGGGTGAGCAGCAGCTTGCCGATGTGGCCGGAGGAGCGCATCACGTCGTGCGCCCGCTCGGCCTCGGCGAGGGGGACCACCTCGTCCACCACCGGGCGCACCGTCCCGGCGGCGACCAGCGGCCAGACCTCCGCGCACACCTGTGCGACGATCGCGCGCCGCTCCTCCAGCGGCCGGGCGCGGAGGGTCGTGGCGTGCACCGCGCCGCGCTTGCGCATCAGCACCCCGAGGTCGAGCGACCCGAGCGCGCCGGACTGGTTGCCGATGAACACCACGCGTCCGCCCACGGCCAGCGCCTCGAGGTCGCGGGCCAGGTAGTCGCCGCCGACGGGGTCGAGGATCACGTCGACGCCGCGCCCGCCGGTCGCCTCGCGGACCCGCTCGACGAAGTCCTCCTCGCGGTAGTCGATCAGGACGTCGGCGCCGAGCGCGCGGCACGCCTCGAGCTTGCGGGGGCTGCCGGCCGTGACGGCGACGCGGGCTCCGAGGGCGACGGCGATCTGGATGCCCGTGGTCCCGATCCCGCTCCCGCCGCCGTGGAGGAGGACGGTGTCGCCGGATCCGAGCCCGGCCACCATCACGAGGTTCGACCAGACGGTGGACGTCGTCTCCGGGAGGGCGGCGGCCGAGACGAGACCGATCCCGTCCGGGACCGGCAGCACCAGGCCCGCGTCGACCGCGACGTACTCGGCGTAGCCGCCGCCGGAGAGCAGCGCGCAGACCTCGTCGCCCTCCGCGAACCCGGTCGCGTCCTCACCGAGCGCGACGACCGTGCCGGACACCTCCATCCCGAGGATCTCGGAGGCGCCGGGCGGCGGCGGGTAGACCCCGCCGCGCTGGCCGAGGTCGGCGCGGTTCACGCCGGCGGCCGCGACGCGCACGAGGACCTCGCCCGGTCCGGGGGAGGGGGTCGGCACCTCCTCCAGCACGAGTCGGGAGTCGGGGCCGGGGTTCTCGATGCGGATCGCCTGCATGAGGGGGATGCTACGCCGCCTCCGCGCCTGCCTCCGTTCCTGTCCCCCCGGCGTGCGATCTGCAGGGGATCCGGACGTCGCCTCGCGGTTCAGGCGGAGGAGAACGCTCTCCCGCCCGCATCCCCTGCGAACCGCACCGTCCCCTGCAGATCGCCCGTACCCTGCAGATCGCCCGGCTAGCCCTGCTCCGCCAGGAACGCCAGCACCGCGTCCTTGAAGCCCCGCGCGGGCACGGTGCTGGTGTGGTCGCGGCCGGGGACGCTCACGAACCGCGCCCCCGCCTCCGCCGCCAGCAGCTCGCCCCCGGGAGCGATCGGATCCGCGCCTCCGGTCACGAGCAGCGTCGGCAGGCCGGGGTGCCGCCCGTGCTCCGGGTGCGCCCCGCCGCGGACGCCGTCGGCCACCGCCACCAGCGCCGCGAGGTCGTTGCCCTGCACCCCCTCCGCCATGCCGATGAAGGCGCGGGTGAAGCCGTCGTCGATCTCGCCGCCGGAGGCGACACGCGCCCGGGCCGCCTCCGCGTCGAAGGAGCGGAGGGGCTCGCCCACGGTCAGCCCGCCGAGGCTCAGCGAGGCGAGGCGCTCCGGGTGCTCGAGCCCCAGCACCCAGCTCATCCGGGCGCCGAGGGAGTAGCCGAGCACGTGGGGCGCGTCGAGGTCGTAGGAGTCGAGCACCCGCACCAGGTCGGCCACCATGGCGCTCACGCTGTAGGAGTCGGAGTGGTGCGGCTTCTCGCTCGCGCCGTGCCCGCGCTGGTCGAGCGCCACGACGCGGTACCCGGCGCGGTGCAGCGTCCGGAGCCAGCCCGACGTCTCCCAGTTGAGCACGGCGTGGGAGGCGAAGCCGTGCACGGCGAGGACGGTCGGGGCGCTCTCCTCGCCGACGGAGTAGGTGGCCAGCCGCACTCCGTCGTCGGCCACGACGTACACGGGCGGAGGGAAGGCGATCACTCCACCACCCTGCCCGCCGCAGCGGCGTCGAGGGGGCACCGTGCCGCAGACACGCCGAGCGGAGCCTCAGGCGCGGGGAGCCGTGCGGGCCGGGGTGCCAGGACGATCAGCGCGGCGGGCGGGTGGAGCGGGCGAAGGGCACGGCGATCCAGAGGCGCACGGTGCGCCCCCGGCCGGACCGGATCCCGAGGACCACGCACAGCACGAGGTTGAGCACGGCCAGCGCGAGGATCGCCGAGATCGTCGCGAGCGGCCAGTCGGCGCCGAGCGAGTCGCGCACCGACACCAGCGCGAGGTGCAGCGGGACCAGCATCAGCTGGAGCGCGAGGTAGGTGAGCTGCCAGTTGACGGCCACCAGGCCGTTCCGGTCGCTGAGGGTGCCGATCCGCCGCCGCGACCCCCACACCATCACGGTCGCCGTGAGGGAGATCACGGGGGAGATCACCACGAAGCCGGCGAGCGCCGAGAGCCCGGCGAACCAGACGGCGCGGGCGCCCGTGCAGTCCCGTGTGCGGTGCCGCAGCTCGTCGTCGTCCATCTCGCCGCCTCCTCGCGCCCGACCCAGTCTCGCACCCGCCCCCTCCTCGAGGCGGGGGATCGCCCAAGAGTTCCGGGGGTTCCCCGGATGGGGCGGGCCCGGGTGCGTCCGTAGCGTGGAGGCATCGCCGGAGCACACCGGCGGCACCGCATCCCGCCGGGCGACCGGCACCCGAGAAGGAGCACACCGTGACCACCGACGACCGCACCGCCCGCCTCTCCACCCCCGCCGACGAGCAGCCGACCGTGGACCTGGGCGCGACCGCCGTCCTCACCGAGGAGCGGCCGACCGCCGGGGAGCGCCCCGCCGCCGAGGAGCCCGCCTCGTCGCAGCAGGCCCGCGCCCCCTACGGCACCCCGGCCGTCCCGCCCGCGGCGCTCGCCCCGGCTCCGTCGACCCCGTTCTCGCTCACCAGCCTGATCCTCGGCGTCACGTCCGTCTTCTTCGGACTGACCGTGATCGCTCCGGCCGCGGGCCTCGTCTTCGGCGTCCTGGGCCTGAGGAGGGAGCCGACCGGCCGCACGCTCTCGATCTGGGGCATCGTGCTCAACTCCGTCATGCTCGGCCTGGTCCTGCTGTTCGCGATCGCGGTGCTCGTCGTGGTCGTGCTCGTGCCGCTGGCGGCCCTGGCGTCGGGGAGCGACTACCGCTGACCCGCCGCGTCCTGCGTCCCGCGCCTCCTGTCCGCCCCGGCGGCGGGAGGCGCGGTCGTTCCGCGCCCGTCGAGCGCCCGCTCCGCGCCTGCGTCCGCCGCCGCCCCGCGCCCCGGCGATAGGCTGGCCGCGCAGTTCGCGAGCCCCCTGCACCCTCCGGGGCCGCACGACGACAGCAACGGAGCTGGACGTGACCCTCGCACCGAGCACCCTCCCCGACCGCGACCCGGAAGGCAGAGCCCTGGACGACACCGAGACCCCCGCCACGCGCACCGAGAGCGACTCCCTCGGCTCGATGGAGATCCCCGCCGAGGCCTACTGGGGCATCCACACGGCGCGGGCCCTCGACAACTTCCCGATCTCCAAGCGCCCCATCTCGATCTACCCCGATCTCGTCCGGTCCCTCGCCACGGTCAAGCTCGCGGCCGCCCGGGCCAACACCGAGCTCGGCAGCCTCGCCCCCGCCAAGGCCGAGCTGATCGAGACCGCGTGCCGCCGCATCATCGACGGCGAGTTCCACGACCAGTTCGTGGTCGGGGTGATCCAGGGCGGCGCCGGCACCTCGACGAACATGAACGCGAACGAGGTCGTCGCCAACGTCGCGCTCGAGATCGGCGGCTTCGAGCGGGGCGACTACGCCCACCTGCACCCGCTCGACGACGTCAACCGCAGCCAGTCCACCAACGACGTCTACCCGACCGCGATCAAGATCGCGATGACGTGGTCGCTGCGCCGCCTGCTCGACGAACTGGCGCTGCTGCGCGAGTCGTTCTCCCGCAAGGCGGTCGAGTTCGGCAGCGTCCTGAAGGTCGGCCGCACGCAGCTGCAGGACGCGGTGCCGATGACGCTCGGCCAGGAGTTCCACGGCTTCGCGACGACCCTCGGCGAGGACCACGCCCGGCTCTCCGAGACCATCTGGCTGCTCGCCGAGGTCAACATCGGAGCGACCGCGATCGGCACCGGCATCACCGCCGATCCGCGCTACGGAGCGGCCGCGGTCCGCCACCTCAACGAGATCACCGACCTCGACCTCGAGATGGCGCAGGACCTCGTCGAGGCGACGAGCGACACCGGCGTCTTCATGTCGTTCTCGAGCGCGCTCAAGCGCTCCGCGATCAAGCTGTCCAAGATCTGCAACGACCTGAGGCTCCTCTCCTCGGGCCCGCAGGCCGGCTTCGGCGAGATCAACCTGCCGCCCCGTCAGGCGGGATCGAGCATCATGCCCGGCAAGGTGAACCCGGTCATCCCCGAGGTGGTCAACCAGGTCGCCTACTCGGTGGCCGGCGCCGACGTCACGGTCACGATGGCGGCCGAGGCGGGTCAGCTCCAGCTCAACGCCTTCGAGCCGGTGATCGCGCACTCGCTGCTGCAGAGCATCACCTGGATGACGCAGGCCTGCAGGACGCTCCGCGAGAACTGCATCGACGGCATCACCGCGAACGTCGACCGGCTCGAGGCCATGGTCGCCTCCTCGGTCGGCGTCGTGACGGCGCTCACCCCGAGCATCGGCTACACCGCGTCCGCGGCACTCGCCAAGGCCGCCCTCGCCACCGGCCGCAACATCGCCGACCTGGTGGTCGAGGCGGGGCTGATGTCCCGCGAGGAGGTCATGCGGCTCATCTCGCCGGCCCGGCTCTCGGGCATCGAGGCGATGACCGCGGCGCTCCCGATCATCGACCCCGCGCCGGAGGCGTGACCGCGGCCGCGAGGCGCGCCCCGGCGTAGCTGCGCCAGGGCGCCCAGCGGCGTCCGGCCTCGGCCAGCGCGCGCTCGCCGCCGGGCAGACCGAGGGACGCCGCGCCCCGTCGGAGCGCCGGATCTCCCGCGAGCAGGACGTCGGGATCCCCGGTCGCCCGCTGCGCCACGGCGGCCGCCGTGGCCGGGCCGATCCCGAGGACCGCGAGCAGCTGCTCGGCGAGCTCCTCCCGGTCGGCGTCGAGCCGCAGCGCTCCCTCGGCGAGCAGCGTGCAGGTCCGCACCAGCACGTCGGCGGATCGGCCGAGCACGCCGGCGGCGTGCTCGGCGATCACCGCGGGGGAGGGGAAGGAGCGCGCGATCGATCCGCTCGCCACGGACTCCGGCAGCATCGCGCCCAGCGCCGCGACCAGCCGTGCGGCCTCCCGCCGGCCGAGCAGCGCGCGCACCAGCGTCTCGGCCGGATCGACGGAGCCGGGCACGCGGACGCCGGGGCGGGCGGCGACGCTCGGAGCGAGCGCGGGATCGGCCGCGAGGGCCTCGTCGACGGCCCGGGCGTCCGCGTCGAGATCGAGCAGCCGCCTCACCCGGGCGACCAGGGGCCCGATGTCGGCGACGGAGACGAGGGTCGCGCTGCAGCGGACGGTCGCCTCGTCCGCCTCCAGCCGGATCAGCGCCGCGCCCCCGGGCAGGACGAGTGAGCGCGCGTAGCCGCCGGGGGACGCCTCCTCGAGCCCCGGGAGCGCGTCGGCGCCGAGCACGTCGAGCACCCCGGGATCGAACGGAGCGCGCACCGCCAGCCGGAGCTCCAGCGTGGTCGCGCCGTCGTGGACGCTGGCCTCGGAGCGCCTGCCCCGGGCGGAGGCGCGCAGTGCCGTCGGCGTCCGCTCGTACACCTCCGCCAGGGTCGCGTTGAACTGCCGGATGCTCGTGAACCCGGCGGCGAAGGCGACATCGGACACGGGGAGGTCGGTGCTCGTGAGCAGGAGCCGGGCGGTCTGGGCGCGCTGAGCGCGCGCGAGGGCCAGCGGAGGGGCTCCCAGCTCCTCGCGCAGGATGCGGCCGAGGTGGCGCGCGCCGTAGCCGAGCCGGGCAGCCAGTCCCTCGACCCCCTCGCGGTCGACGACTCCGTCCGCGATCAGCCGCATGGCGCGCGCCGCCGTGTCGTCGCGCAGGTTCCACTCGGGGGAGCCGGGCACGGCGTCCGGCAGGCAGCGCTTGCAGGCGCGCAGCCCCGCCTCGTGCGCGGCGGCGGCCGTCGGGTAGAAGCGCACGTTCGCGCGCCGCGGAGTGATGGCGGGGCAGCTCGGACGGCAGTAGACGCCCGTGGAGTGCACGCCGGTCAGGAACCGCCCGTCGAACCGGGAGTCGCGGGAGGCGACGGCGCGGTAGCGCTCCTCGAAGAGCGGATCGGAGTCGGGCACGCCTCGAGCCTCGCACGCGGCGACGTCCAGCAGGAGCGGGAATCGGACATCGGCGTCGCCCCTGAGGGTCGCTGCACGACGTCGGCCGAGAGCGGAGTCCCTGCCCCCACACGGCAGGCCACCCCCTCTCAGCCGACGTTGTGCAGAGCTGTCCCCGCTCACGTGCGCCCTGTCGCCTGTCAACCGCCGCCGGCACACCCCGCCGGTGCCCTACTGTCGGCCCCATGAGCGCCTATCCGCCGCCCGCACCGCCCGCCACCGCCCGCCCCTCCGTCGTGCCGACCGTGCTCGGCTCGATCGGCGTGGCGCTCCTCGGGATCCTGCTGCTGCTCGTGCTCGCCTACGTCGTGCTCGGACTCGGCGTCAGCGCCGCGGGGATCTGCGCGGTCATCGCGCTCGTGCCGCTCACCGTGGTGCTGCTGGGCGTCCGCTGGGTCGACCGCTGGGAGCCGGAGCCCGCGCTGGGCCTGTGGTTCGCCTTCCTCTGGGGCGCGGCCGGCTCCGTCGCGATCGCGCTCCTGGTCGACCTCGGCGTGCAGATCGCCGTCTACGCCTCCGGGCAGCAGCCGAGCGGATCCGACTTCGTCGGCGCCGTGATCCAGGCGCCGGTGGTCGAGGAGACGGCCAAGGGGATCGGGGTCCTCCTCGTCCTGCTGATCTGGCGCCGGACCTTCGACGGACCCGTCGACGGCATCGTCTACGCGGCCGTCGTCGCCTCCGGGTTCGCCTTCGTCGAGAACATCCTCTACTTCGGCAGCGCGCTGGTGGAGGGCGGTCTCGGCTCGCTCGCGGTGACCTTCTTCCTCCGCGGCGTGCTCTCGCCGTTCGCGCACGTGCTCTTCACCGCCTGCACGGGCGCGGCCCTCGGCTTCGCCTCGAACCGGCCCGCCGTCGCGCGGCTGCCCATCGCCCTGCTCGGGCTGGCGCTCGCCGCAGTCCTGCACGCGCTCTGGAACGGCTCGTCGTTCCTGGTGTCCGACTGGTTCGGCTTCTACGGCGTGGTCCAGGTGCCGCTGTTCGCGGTCGCCGTGGTCGTCGTGGTCCTGCTGCGCCGGCAGGAGCGGCGCGTGACGCTCCGGCGGCTCGACGACTACGCCGTCGCCGGGTGGCTCTCGCCGGCCGAGGTGCGGATGATCGGCACCGCGGAGGGGCGCCGCACCGCCGCCCGCTGGGCCCGGAGCGCGGGAGGGGACCGGCCGCGCGCGATGCGGGACTTCCTCCGCTCGGCGACGCGTCTCGCGCACCACCGGCAGCACCTCCTGCTCGGCCGCGGCGGACGCACCGGTGCGGTCGACGAGCGCGTCCTCCTCGACGAGCTCGTCGCCCGCCGGGCGGTCCTCACCCGCTGAGCCGGGGCCGCCCCCGCTCCGCGAGGGGCGGGCTAGGCGGAGGCGCTGCGCACGCGGCGCTCGCCGGCCGTCACGGGCACTCCGAGCCGGTTCTGCGCGGGCGGCAGCGGGCAGTTGTAGTGGGGCGAGAAGCCGCACGGCGGGATGTAGGCCCGGTTGAAGTCCAGGAGCACCGGGCCGGGAGTGCCCGCGTCGGCCGCGCCGCCGATCCGCTGCACGACGAGGAAGCGGCCGACGGGGTAGCTCGCGAGCTCCGGGTCGGCGCTGCGGTTGGTCGGGTCGCCGAACGGGACGAGCAGCGTGCCGCCGTCGTCGAACGCGGCGACCGTGTACTCGCGGGCTCGGCCGTCGTCCACGAGCGAGAAGGTGATGTCGCCGGGCACGACCAGCTCGCGGGTGGCGCCGTTGTCGCGCAGGTGCTCGAACGGGACGGTGCGGTCCTCGGCGACCGGCTCGAACCAGGCCTCGAGCACCCACGCGGCGTCGAAGGGGAAGGTCTCGATGGCGTCGAAGGAGCGGATGCCGTCGGAGGCCGCGTCCCAGACGCGGTAGCCGTACTCGGGCTCGCCGGTGTCGAGGTTCTCGCGACGCATCCGCGTCAGGGTCGCGGAGGGGCCGTAGCCGGCCAGCGCCTGCTCGTCGTCGACGCATTCGCCGGACTCGAGCCAGCGGGTCTCGACGAGGGCGAGATCGCCCCGCGGTCCGGTGACGCGCTCGACGCGTCGGGCGAGCCACGACTCCCAGCCGGCGCGCGCCGACTCCGTGAGGTCGATCGAGGCGCGGGAGGGGGCGGTGACGCTGCTGCTCGGAGTGGCCATGGGGCGTGCAACGCGGGGCCGTCCGGTTCTCTTCCCGGTCGATGATCGGACGGCGGCCGGGCACCCGGGAGAAAGAGCTCGACGCCCTGCGGCAGCGGCAGGGCCGGCTGCTCGGACGGGGCGTCGAGCTCTTCGTGGGAGAGAGGATGCTCCTCCGCGGCGCCGAGCGCAAGAGGCATCCGGATCCCGCTGACGGCACGGCCCTCTCCGGATCGCTCGGTAGACTGGATCGCCTGTTTTCCCGCGGCCCCCGGAGCGCATCCCGCGCCTCCCGGCCCGCGGCGGCGGACCCTCGGAAGGCGGACGATGACGGACGGCAGCACTGTGCAGGCCACCGAGCTCTCTCGGGAGCGCGACTACGTGGCGGCGCTCTACGCCCGCCTCGACGAGCTGATCGACCAGGCCCGCGAGGCTCTGGACACCGTCCGCATCGAGAGCGTCGGCGGCAACCACCAGAGCCGCTCCGAGCGCGACGCGTACGCGCGCCTCTACGAGGACCGCATCCGCTCGCTCACCGGCGCCGACGACCGGCTCGCCTTCGGCCGGCTCACGCTCGCGGACGCCGACTCCGAGCACCGCTACATCGGCAGGATCGGCCTGCGCGACGAGGAGCAGGACACGCTGCTGCTCGACTGGCGCGCCCCGCAGTCGGCCGCGTTCTACCAGGCCACGGCCGCCCGGCCGATGGGGACCCGCGCCCGGCGCCACCTCACCACTCGGGGCCGCGAGGTCCTCCGCTTCGAGGACGAGGTCTTCGACGAGGAGCTGCTGCGCGAGGGCACCGTGCTGCAGGGCGAGGGCGCGCTCATGGCGGCCCTCGGCGCGCAGCGCACCGGCCGGATGCACGACATCGTCGCGACCATCCAGAGCGAGCAGGACCGCATCATCCGGTCCGAGCTGCGCGGCGTGCTCGTCGTGCAGGGCGGGCCGGGCACCGGCAAGACCGCGGTCGCCCTGCACCGGGCCGCCTACCTCCTCTACTCGTACCGCGACCGCATCGCCTCCTCCGGCGTGCTCGTGGTCGGCCCCTCGCGCTCCTTCCTCCGCTACATCGAGGCGGTGCTGCCCTCGCTCGGCGAGACGGGCGTCGTCCTCTCGACGCTCGGCCAGCTCTACCCGGGCCTCGACCTCGTCGAGGAGGACGTGCCCGCGGTCGCCCGCGTGAAGGGCTCGGCGCGGATGGCGGAGCTGCTCAAGCGCGCGGTCCGCTCCCGCCAGATCGTCCCGGCCGAGACCCAGGTGCTCGACGTCAACGGCGAGAAGCTCCGTCTGGAGCCGCAGGACGTGGAGCGAGCGATCACCCGGGCGCGCGACAGCCGCAAGCCGCACAACGAGGCGCGCGTCTCCTTCGTCAAGACGCTGCTCTCCCAGCTCACGCGTCAGCTCGCCGATCAGCTGCGGAGCCACGGCAGCACGGTCGACGAGGCCGACGAGGCGGTGCTGCGCGAGGACGTGCGGACCGCCCACGACGTGCGCGTCGCGCTCAACACCGCCTGGATCCCGCTGACCCCCGAGAAGCTGCTGCAGGACCTCTACGCCCGTCCCAACTGGTTCGCGACGCTCACGCCGCGCTGGACCGCCGCGCAGCGCGCCCTCCTCCGCCGCGACCGCGACGCTCCGTTCACGGTCTCCGACGTGCCGCTGCTCGACGAGGCCGCGGAGCTGCTCGGCGCCTACGACGACCAGGCCGACGCCTCGAAGAAGGCCGAGAAGGAGCAGCGCAAGCGCGACATCGAGAACGCGGAGGCCGCCATCCGCAACATGGGAGTCGACGGCCTCGTCAACGCCAAGGATCTCGCGGCCGGCTTCGCCGAGCGCTCGGTGCTCGGCACCACCGCCGAGCGAGCCGCGGCCGACCGCACCTGGACCTACGGGCACGTCGTGGTCGACGAGGCGCAGGAGCTCTCGCCGATGCAGTGGCGGGTGCTGCTGCGCCGCTGCCCGATGCGCTCGTTCACGATCGTGGGCGACGTCGCGCAGGCGTCCGGCGCCTCCGCCGCGTCGAGCTGGGACGCCGCGCTCCGCGACACCTTCGGCCGCCAGGGCCGGGGAGTGGAGGCGGCGCCGTGGCGCTTGGAGGAGCTGACGGTCAACTACCGCACGCCCGCGCAGATCGTCGCCTTCGCCGAGCGGACGGCGCGCGAGAACGGGCTGGAGATCACGCCGGGGGAGGCCGTGCGCTCCACCGAGTGGCCGGTGCGGACGATCCGCGACCGCGGCGACGCGGGCCTCTCGGAGCGCGTACTGGCGGCTGTGGTCGAGGACCGGGACATCGAGGCGGAGGGCACCCTCGCGGTCATCGCGCCCGACCACGACCTCGCCGCGATCGCCGAGCGCCTCGAGGAGCGGTTCGGCCGGGAGGTGGGCCGCGGAGCGACCGGGCTCGACCGCGCGATCGCCGTGCTCTCGACGAACGACGCCAAGGGGCTCGAGTTCGACTCCGTGATCATCGCCCGCCCGCGTCTCATCGCTCAGACGGGCGAGCGCGGCGCCGCGTCGCTCTACGTCGCGATGACCCGGCCGACGCGGCGACTCACCCTGGTCGAGTGAGCGCTCGCAGCCCGCTCCCAGACTGCGCTCCCGAGCGCCGTAGGATCGAGGCATGAGCAGCGAGAACCTGACCAAGCCCGAGGTCGACGCCCCTGAGGGCCCGGCCCCCGACACCCTCGTCGTCGAGGACATCGTCGTCGGCGACGGCGCCGAGGCGCAGCCCGGCTCGACCGTCGAGGTCCACTACCTCGGCGTCGAGTACGACACCGGCGAGGAGTTCGACTCCTCCTGGAGCCGCGACCAGTCGATCAACTTCCCCCTCAACAACCTCATCCGCGCCTGGCAGCAGGGCATCCCGGGGATGAAGGTCGGCGGCCGGCGCAAGCTGATCTGCCCGCCCGCGCTGGCGTACGGCCCGGCCGGCGGAGGGCACCCGCTCTCCGGCAAGACCCTGATCTTCGTGATCGACCTGCTCGGCACCAAGTAGCTCCGGGCACACGACGAAGGCGCAGCTCCTAGCGGGGCTGCGCCTTCTTCACGCGCTCGACCAGCTCGCGCCAGGCTCCGTCGAGCTCGGTCTCGCCGAGGCGGACGCGGTGCGTCTGCACGCGGATCTCGTAGACGAAGCGGTCGGCCCGGCCGGGGGACTCGCCGTCGGCGCTGTCCCAGGGGAGCGAGCCGAGCAGGTCGCGCCAGGCGCGCTCGTCGGGCTGCTGCTCGACGTCGACCCGCCACACCCGGCGGAGGCCGGCGAAGCCGCCGCTGCGCGACACGATGACGTCCATGCGCGCGATGCTACCCGCCTCCGCCCGCGAGCGGACCGGCTCAGGCGGACAGCGTCACGCCGACCGTCGTCCAGCCGGTGCGCACGGCGGCCTCGACCTCGGAGCCGGATCCGTAGCGCTCGGCGGCGGCCTGCACGGTGAGCGCTGCGAACGCCTCGAAGTCGGCCGTCGCGGTGAGGACACCCCCGGTCAGCACGTCGTACCAGACCTGCCCTGCTCGCTCCCACGCCTTCCCGCCGAGGGTCGTCGCCGCCACGGCGAACGCGCGGTTGGGGATCCCCGAGTTGATGTGCACTCCGCCGTTGTCGTCGTCGGTCTCGACGTAGTCGGCCATAGAGCCCGGCTGCGGGTCGGAGCCGAGGACGTCGTCGTCGTACGCGGTGCCGGGAGCGATCATCGACCGCAGGGCCGTGCCCTGCACCTCGTCGGTGAAGAGCCCCTCGCCGATCAGCCAGCTCGCCTCGTCGGCGCTCTGGCCGGCGCCGTACTGCTCCAGCAGAGCTCCGAACACGTCCGAGACCGACTCGTTGAGCGCTCCGGACTGGCCGCGGTAGACGAGGTTCGCCGTGTACTCGGTGATGCCGTGGGCGAGCTCGTGGCCGATCACGCTCTGCGAGACGGTGAAGCGGCGGAACACCTGGCCGTCCCCGTCGCCGAAGACCATCCGCGAGCCGTCCCAGAAGGCGTTGTCGTAGTCGTCGCCGAAGTGCACGGTCGCGTCGAGCGGGAGCCAGGCGTCGTCGATGGAGTCGCGGCCGTACGCCCCCTGCAGGAAGGCCGACATCGCGCCGAGGCCGTCGTACGCCTCGTCGACGGCCGCGTCACCCGTGGCCGCCTCGCCCTCGCGGCGGACGACCGTGCCGGGCAGGGTCTCCTCCGTCCGCGCGTCCGCGATGGTGCGCTGGAGCGACTGCACGCGGGTGCGCGGAGAGGGCGTCGCGGCGGCGGTCGGCACCCCGCGGTCGGGCGAGGGCTCGCCGGGGCGGACGCGCCGGAACGGCACGTCCTGCTCGAGCGAGCGGCTCGCGGCCCGCGCGGCCCGGGCGAAGGCCGGATCGTCGAGGCGGGCGATGCGGACGAGGAGGTACGGCGGCACGACGGTTCGTCTCATGCCCCGATCCTGGCACCGACGTCCGACACGGTCCCGGGCTCGCCCGGCGGGCCCGCATGCGGTAGCGCCGAGCGGTAGCGTGAGCGCGACGAGCGGTTTCCAGCGATCCGGGGCCAGGCCCCGAGGACGACGAGGGCGGACATGGGCATCATCACGCGGGGCTTCTTCGGCAAGAGGGAGGCGGACCCGGACCTCCCGCCGGGCCAGCACCTCGAGAACGGGTTCCCCGTCCTCTCGATCGGGCCCACCCCGAACATCCACGAGTGGGCCTTCTCCATCGACGGCGGCCCTGCGGGCGTCCGCCGCTGGAACCGGGAGGAGTTCGACGCACTCCCGCACGAGGACGTGCACACCGACATCCACTGCGTGACCCGGTGGTCGAAGCTCGGCACCAGCTGGCGCGGCGTCTCGGTCGACACGCTGCTGGAGGGCCTGGAGACGGACGCCGGCTTCGTCATGGCGCAGAGCTTCGGCGGCTACACGACGAACCTCCCGCTCGCCGAGATCCGCGGCGGGAAGGCCTGGGTCGTCACCGAGTTCGAGGGGAAGCCCCTCGCAGCCGAGCACGGCGGCCCCGCACGGCTCCTGGTGCCCCACCTCTACTTCTGGAAGAGCGCGAAGTGGGTGCGGACGCTCCGCCTGATGCCCGGCGACGAGCCCGGCTTCTGGGAGCAGAACGGCTACCACATGCACGGAGACCCCTGGAAAGAGGAGCGCTACTGGTGATGTGGACGGAGGCGGTGGCCGAATCGGTCGCGCCGCTCACTCCCACGTCGCGCCTTCTGGTGCTCCGCGTGCCCGGGTGGCCGGGCCATCTGGCGGGGCAGCACCTCGACGTGCGGCTCACCGCGCCCGACGGCTACCAGGCGAGCCGCTCCTACTCGATCGGCGCGCCGGCCGACGGGGAGCGGGTCGAGCTCGCGGTCGAGCGGCTGGACGACGGCGAGGTCTCCCCGTACCTGGTCGACGGCCTCGAGGCGGGCGACCGGCTCGAGATCCGCGGCCCGATCGGCGGCTGGTTCGTCTGGCGTCCCGAGCAGGCGGAGCCGGTGCAGCTGATCGCGGGCGGGAGCGGCGTGGTGCCGCTGATGGCGATGGCGCGCGAGCACGCCCGGTCCGGGAGCACGGCGCGGATGCAGCTGCTCTACTCGGTCCGCTCGCCCGTCTTCGCCTACTACCGCGAGGAGCTGGCGGCGCTCGCCGAGCGGCCTGCCGCGACGGGCGGAGTCGCGGTGGACCACGTCTTCACCCGAGTGGCACCGGCGGGAGCGGCGCGTCCGGCCGGCCGCGTCACTCCGGAGCTGCTCGTCGAGGCGGCACTGCCGGCCGCGCTCGAGCCGACCGTCTACGTGTGCGGCCCGACCTCGTTCGTCGAGGCCGTCGCCACCGCCCTGGTCGAGCAGGGCCACTCGCCCGAGCGGGTCCGCACCGAGCGCTTCGGCGGCGCCTGACGCACCTCCCCGCGAGGCGCCGTCCCGGGGCGGACGCGCCGCACGCGTCCGCCCCGGCGCGTCCCGCGGGGAGGGAGGGGTCACTCGAAGGAGACGGTGCGGTTCTCGCCGATGTCGGGCTGCCCGCCGGTGACGGCGGCCTTCAGGACCTTGAACAGCACGACCGGACGGGGCTCGTCGGTCGCCCACAGCTCGACGGTCTCGGCCTCGACGCGGATCAGCGCGACGGTCGGGTCGTCCCTGCCGTCGGGGAACCAGCCGGCGACGGCCGGGGACCACAGCTCGTCCACCTTCGCCGGGTCGTGCACGACGGTCGCCGAGCCGGCCACCGACAGGTAGCCCTTCTTCGACTCGAACGCGACGTTGACGCTCGGGTTCGCGCGGATGTCGTCGACCTTGGGCGACGGGTCCTGCGTGAAGAACCACAGCTCGCCGTCGAAGTCGATGTCCTGGGCCTTGAGCGGACGGCTGACGAGCTGCCCGGTGGCGTTGACGGTGGTGAGGAGCCCGATCCCGGCGCTCTTCACCATCTCGGTGATCTGCTCGCGGTCGTCGGAGTCGGCGGGAGTGATGTCGGTGTCGGTCATGGTGCCGACGCTACGCGGACCGGGCGCCGCCGCAAGGGGTGGCGACGCCTCCCCGCGCGTGTCTAGCGTCGAGGCATGGACACCGAATCGACGTACACCGCCATCCTCGACAGCGGAGCGGAGCAGGAGAGCATCCGCCTCGAGATGATCGACGGCTCCCCGCAGCGCTCCTTCACCCGTCTGGCCGACATCGACGGCGAGGAGGTCGAGGTGGTCTGGGAGCTCGAGCCCGACGACGACGGCTTCCACGTCTACCGTCCGGTGCGGGTCGAGGGCCGCGACGACGACAGCGGACTGGTCTCGGACGACCGCCTGACCGACGGCGGCGGCGCCGACGCGGCCTCCGGCGACTGATCCCCCGCGCGCCCGTCCGCCGGCCGGTGCCGAGCGGGCGGGCGCGCCGTCCCGTCCGCCCCGGAGGAGACGCCCCCGGGCTCAGGCCGTCGGGTGCAGCGCGTCGTACGCGCGGAAGCCCGGTCGCAGGCGCAGCACCGCGGCGAGGATCGCGATGATCGCGAGCCCGCCCGCGAGCGGCGGCAGCCAGAGCAGCGCGAGCGAGGCGAGCAGCCCCGTGTAGAGGTCGCCGACCCGCGGGCCGCCCGTCACCACGACGATGAACACGCCCTGGAGCCGGCCCCTCATGTTGTCCGGGACCGCGGTCTGCAGCATCGTCTGCCGGAAGATCGAGCTGATGTTGTCGGAGGCGCCCGCGCCCGCCAGGGCGACCGCCGCGAGGGCGATGAGCACAGCGTTCGGCGCCGACGCGTCGTGCTTCACGAGCGCGGCGCCGAGCAGGACCGCGCCGAACGTGACGACGAACGCTCCGTACACCTGGATCGAGCGGCCGATCGCGAGGCCCTGCCGGCGGACCCCGGTGAGCCGGCCGGAGAAGACGCCGCTGATCAGCGCCCCGATCGCGAACGCGGCCGTGAGGGCGCCCACCGTCACCGCTCCTCCGCCGAGCAGTACGGCGGCGGCCGCCGGGAAGACCACGCGCGGCTGGCCGAAGGTCATGGCCACGATGTCGACCAGGAAGGACATCCGGACGTTCGGAGCGCCCTTCAGGAAGCCCAGTCCGTAGCGGAGGGACTCCAGCCCCGGCCGCTGGCGCTCGCCCTCGGGCACGAGCGCCGGCAGCCCCGCGATGCCGAGGAACGCGGCGAGGAACAGCACGACGTCGATCGTGTACGTGATCGCGAAGCCGGAGGAGGCGACCAGCACCCCGGCGAGGGCGGGCCCGACGGTCACCTCGACACCGCTCGCGATGCCGCCCAGCGCGGCGGCGGCGGGGACCAGCTCGGTGCGGAGCAGCCGCGGCGCCAGCGTCATCCGGGTGGTCACGATCACCGTCGTCGCCACCGCGTTCACGGCGGTGAGCGCGTAGAGGGACAGCGGAGTCTCGGCGCCGAGCCAGGCGAGGGCCGCGATCCCCGCAGTCGAGCCCCAGGCCACGATGGCGGCGAGCAGGAGCACCAGGCGGCGGTCGAACGCGTCGGCGAGCATTCCGCCGTAGAGGCCGGCGATCACGGTCGGGACCAGCGCCACCACGCCGACCAGGGCGACCGCGAGGGTCGAGCCGGTGAGCTCGTAGATGTGCAGGCCGACCGCGACGATCGTCATCTGGCCGCCGATGCCCGAGATCACGTTGCCGGCCCAGAGCCGCGCGAAGGCGGGGGACTCTCGGAGGGGGGAGACGTCGAGGACGTGGCTGCGCCGGGGGGCGCGGGGGGTCTGGCTCACTCGCTCCATTCTGCTGACTCCGCCGCCCCGACGGGCCGTGTCGCGCCGATCCGGGGGCTCGGGGGCCATCCCCTAGGGTGAGAGGCATGAGCACGTCATCCGACGGCGCGCCCGGGCGTCAGGGTCCTCCTGTCCCGCGAGCAGCCGGAGCCGCCCCCTCGCGACGCTCGATCCGCACCGCCGCCGAGGCGGGTGCGCGTCGCGCCGCGGCCGCCACGGGCGGTCGGCGCAGCTCCACCGGCGGTGTCCGCGCCGGAGCCCCGCGGACCGGCGCCACTACCTCGGGCGCCCGCGGACTCCTCCACCGCTACGGAGCAGGGATCGCCTCGGTCCTCCTGGCCGTCCTCGCCGTCCCGCTGTCGTTCTTCGTCTGGTACGCCCTGATCTCGCTCGGCGCCTACCCGGGCGACCAGGCCGTCAGCGACCTGCTGGTCGGCGTGCTCTACACCGCGCTCGTGCACGCGGTCCTGCTCGCCGGGATCCTGCTCGCCGTCTCCACCCTCCGGGCCCGGCGCCGCGAGAGGCGACCGCCGATCGCCGGCTGGATCGGCGTGGTCGTCAACGTCCTCGTGCTCGTCTACTGGCAGCTGCTGGTCTCGCCGTGGCTCGTCGTGCTCTGGAACCGGGCCACCGGCTCCTGAGACGGCCCTGCCTCTGGTAGAGTCGTCCGGTTGCCGTTCGACGGCCGCGGATCAAGAGAGCCCACGCACCAGGCGCCGGGCACCGCGCAACGAGAGAGAGGGGATCCCATATATGGCACTCGAAGCAGATGTCAAGAAGGCGATCATCGAAGAGTACGCGACCCACCCCGGTGACACCGGATCCCCCGAGGTCCAGGTGGCGGTCATGACCAAGCGGATCAAGGACCTCACCGAGCACCTCAAGGAGCACAAGCACGACCACCACTCGCGTCGTGGTCTGCTGCTGCTCGTGGGTCAGCGTCGTCGACTCCTCGGCTACCTGTCGGATGTGGACATCAACCGCTACCGCTCGCTGATCGAGCGTCTCGGTCTGCGCCGCTAGCTCCTCCCGGAGCAGGGCGCGGTCTCGATGACACCGCGAACTTCTTGCCGAACGGGCCGTCCTCCTCGCGGAGGGCGGCCCGTTCCGCGTTCCCGGCGCGGACGAGGCCGGCGGTGCAGGTCAGGGCAGGGGAGCGGGGCGGTCGACTCCGCCCCACGAGAAGCCGCTCGAGGCCGAGAACCAGTCGGCCGCGGCCCGCTGGAGCGCCGAGTCCTCCTCGGGGCGGCCGGGAGCCTCGACGGCGTCGACGAGCCCGGGCAGGGCGATCCGCCACGCCGCCGCGCTGCGCTGGGCGCGGGACCAGTCGCGGGCGCACACCGGATCCTCGGCCGCCGCGGCGAGAGCCTGCGGCGAGGTGACCCGCCAGCCGGTGTCCGACTCCGCGACCACGACCGCGCAGGTGAGCGCGGCGCCGCGGATGATGCTGTCGGGACCGGCGGAGGGGCCGATCGCCTGATCCTGAGCCGCGACCACCGCGGTGAGCGCGAGCTGCAGCCGGGTCGAGGGCTCGTCGGGCCGCGGACGGATCCTCCCGTCGCCGGCCGAGACCGAGGCCGCCGATCCCGGAGCGAGCAGCAGTCCGGAGGAGGACTGCGACGCGTGCAGGCTCAGCAGCCCCGTCACTCCGTTCGTCCCGCTCGCGACGCCGCGCACGGAGGAATCGCCGAGACTCCAGACGACGGGGGTGCGGTTGTGGATCGTGAGGCGCCGGTGGTCCTCGTCGAGGCAGGCCACGAGGTGGCCCGCCGGCACGCCCGCTCCGCCCTCGAAGGCGGACGAGGCGGCCAGCAGCTCCCGGGCGTCGTCGCACTGGGCGGGGGCGTCGGAGGCGGCGGCGGCCTGGTCGGCGACCGGCGCCCGAGGGGTGAGGGAGCCCTGCACGCCCGCGACCGCCGCCGTGGTGAGCGCTGCGGCGGCGAGGAGGAGGACCACGCCGCGCCTGCCCATCCTCCGCACCTCCTGGTCGGAGGCTAGCCCGGAGCGGGCGCTCGGGCCAGCGCCGCGAGGGGCTCGCGAAGCGCCGGACAGGAATTCTCTCGAGGAATCTCAGATCGGGTGCATCCGAGGAGGCGTCTCGGCCGGAAGTAGTGGTGAAGGCCCTTCTCGACCACCCCCCGACCCCTCGCGGGTCCCATCGTGAAAGAGGAACACCGTGACCACCTCCCGCTTCTCCCGCAGCCTGCTCGCCGGTGCCTGCATCGGAACCCTGGCCGTCGTCGGCATCGCCGCCACGCCCGCCACCGCCGCCGACGCCGACTCGGCCGACCTCTCGGTCCTGCACGCCGTCCCCGACACCCCGGTCGACGTCTACGTCGACGGGAAGCTCACGCTCGACGACTTCACTCCCGGCTCGCTCGCCGGCCCGCTCGACCTGCCCACCGGCACCTACACGGTCGCCATCACGGCCTCCACCGCCGCGGACGCCGGCGCCCCCGTGATCGGCCCGATCGACATCAGCCTGGAGGCAGGCAAGAGCTACACCGTCGCCGCGCACCTGAAGCCGGACAACACCCCCACCGCCACCCTCTTCACCAACGACATCTCGAAGACCGCCGCGGGGGAGGGCCGGCTCACGGTCCGCCACATCGCCGCCGCTCCGGCCGTCGACATCCTCGCCGGAGGGTCGCCCGTCCTGACGAACGTGACCAACCCGAACGAGGGCGTGCTGAACCTCGCGCCCGCCACGATCTCCACCGTGGTCGCCGCGACCGGCACGACCGCGCCGGTCATCGGCCCGGCCGACGTGCAGGTCCAGGAGGGCGTCAACACGATCGTCTACGCGTGGGGCAGCCTGGAGAAGGGCAACCTCGCCCTCGCGACGCAGACCATCGACGGACTGCACTCCTCGCCGTCGGGCGTCCCCGCCGGTGAGGCCGGCCTCGCCGCGGACAACCGTCCTGACGCCGCCGCGGGCTGGTGGGGCGGAGCACTGCTCGCCGCCCTCGCCGCCGCCGGCGCCGTGCTGATCGGCCGCCGCACCGCCGCCTCGCGTCGCTGACCCGAGGAACCGACCGCCGGGTCGGCCGTGCTGGAGCGCGGCCGTCCCGGCACCCCCCGACCACGACCCAGGAGGACGCCATGAGCCGGAGCCCCTTCCCTCTGCGCGTCCTCGCCGTGGTCGGGCTGATCGTGGCCGGTGCCGGTCTCGCCGGATGCGCGGCGCAGGAGTCCCGGGTGGAGCCCGCTCCCGCCGTCGTCTCCTCGGCGCCCCAGCAGCCGGTGCCGGCCACGGTCGCTCCCGTTCCGCCCGCGTCGTCGCCCGTCGCCGTTCCGTCCGTCCCGGTGGCGGACGCCCGGCTCGGCGCGACCCCCGCCCCCGCGGTCCTCGCCCCCGAGCGGCTCGTCGTCGACGGGCTCCCCGTCGACATGGCGGTGGAGCCGGTCGGAGTCGCCGAGGACGGCACGATGGAGCTCGTGCCCGACACACAGGTCGCGGGCTGGTACCGCTTCGGCGCCGGCCTCGACGAGCCGGAGGGCACCGTCGTGATCGCCGCGCACGTCGACTCGCTCGCCTACGGCCTCGGTCCGTTCGTCGAGCTGAAGAAGGCGGTCCCTGGCCAGACCGTCACCCTGACCGGCGAGGACGGCGCGGAGCGCACGTACACCGTCTCGACCGTCGAGACCACCGAGAAGACCACGGTCGACCTCTCCGCCGTGTTCGCCGCCGACGGACCGCCCCGCCTGGTGCTGATCACCTGCGGCGGCGACTTCGACTACGACACCCGCCACTACCTCAGCAACGTGGTGGTCACGGCCGTCCCGGTCGGCTGACCCGCCCGCCCGAGCCTCACCGACGTACGATGAGCCTCGCAGCGCCGCACGCCCCCGGGCGCCGGCGCTCCCCGCAGCCCTGGAGGGACCCCCTGATCGAGACCAGCGAGCCCGCCGACGGCGCCGAGGCCGACAGCGCCCTCGTGGCCCGGCTCGGCCTGCGCTTCGCCGCGGGGGAGGAGGCGGCGCTCGCCGAGGCGTACTCGCGCTGGTCACCGCTCGTGTTCACGCTTGCACTGCGCTCGCTCGGCGATCGGGGCGACGCCGAGGACGTCGTGCAGCGGGTGTTCGTCTCCGCCTGGACGTCCCGCTCGGGCTTCGACCCCGGTCGGGCCGCGCTCGGCGCCTGGCTGGTCGGCATCTCCCGGAGGAGGATCGCCGATGCGCACGAGGCACGGGCGCGCGAGCGGCGTCTCACCGAGGCCCTCGTCGCCGTGACGCCGGTCGAGGAGGGGGAGGCGCCGGTCGACCTCGAGGCGCGGATCTTGATCGCCGACGAGCTCTCCCGCCTGGACCCCGTTCCCCGCCGCGTCATCGGCCTCGCCTTCTACGAGGACCTCACCCACACCGAGATCGCCGAGCGCACCGGCCTGCCGCTCGGTACCGTCAAGAGCCACATCCGCCGCAGCCTCGACCGGCTCCGCTCCCGCCTGGAGGTGAGCAGCACATGACCCACCTCGATCCCGACGAGCTCGCCCTGCTCGCCCTCGGCGAGCACTCGAGCGACGCCGAGCAGGCCCACCTGCGCGACTGCCCCGACTGCGCCCGGCAGCTGGTCGAGCTCGGCCACGCGGCGGGCCTGGGTCGAGCGAGCCGCGCCGTCGAGCTGGAAGCGCCGCCCGCGATGGTCTGGGACCGCATCCGCGAGGAGCTCGCTCTCGGCGACCTCGGGCCCGGCGCCCTGCCAGTCGGGGAACGCGGCGAGATCGGCGCGCGCCACCACCGCGGCGGTGTCGTCGCTCCGCGAGGCCTGCCACCAGGCTCCGCCCGCGGCC
>NZ_PSWM01000019.1:0-79374 GCF_002932795.1 Rathayibacter sp. AY1B5 | reverse complement strand
CCTTTCGGCAGGATCCGCGGGAGGCCGCGGCGGACACGGTGTCTGAATGCTAGCCGCCGCCCGCCTCCGGGAGAGGGCGGGGTGTTCTCCGGCGGGAGAGGTGTGCTCATCGCGCGAGTATCGCAGAGCGGTGGCGGCGTCCTGCGCCTATGAGACGTGCCGTCTCATCGGCACTCTCCTCCCGACCGCGAGATGCCACTTCGATACGCCCGCTACGGCGTGTCACGTACCGAAGTGGCATCTCGCGGCGGGCGGGAGGCGCGCCTCAGCGCAGCGACTCGAGCACGGCCTCCAGCTCGTCGACGGCGAAGTCGATCTCGGCGGCGGTGACCACCAGCGGCGGCGCCAGGCGGATCGTCGAGCCGTGCGTGTCCTTGGCCAGCACTCCGCGGGCCATCAGGGCCTCGCAGACGGCGCGGCCCGAGGCGAGCTGCGGGTCGATGTCGATGCCGGCCCAGAGTCCGGCGCCGCGGACGGCGACCACTCCCCGGCCGATCAGCGACTGGAGGCGCGCGTGCAGCTGGGCGCCGCGCTCGCGGGCGAGGGCCTGGTACTCGCCCGTCGCGAGCATCTCGACGACCGCGAGGCCGACGGCGGCGGCGAGCGGGTTGCCGCCGAAGGTCGAGCCGTGCTGGCCCGGCTGCAGGACGCCGAGCACGTCGGCGTCCGCGACCACGGCCGAGACCGGGACGATGCCGCCGCCGAGCGCCTTGCCGAGCAGGTAGACGTCGGGGACGACTCCGACCAGGTCGCAGGCGAAGGTGGCGCCCGTGCGGCCGAGGCCGGACTGGATCTCGTCGGCGATGAAGAGGACGTTGCGGCGCGCGGTGATCTCGCGGACGGCGGGCAGGTAGTCGGCCGGCGGCACGACGATGCCCGCCTCGCCCTGGATCGGCTCGATCAGCACGGCGACGGTGTCGTCGTCGATCGCGGCCTCGAGGGCTGCGGCGTCGCCGAACGGGACCGTGCGGAATCCGGGCGTGAACGGAGCGAAGCCGTCGCGCGCCTCCGCGTCGTCGCTGAACGAGATGATCGTGGTGGTGCGGCCGTGGAAGTTGCCCGCCGCGACGACGATGTTCGCCCTGCCCGGGGCGACGCCCTTGACCCGGTAGCCCCAGGCGCGCGCGACCTTGATGCCCGACTCGACCGCCTCCGCGCCCGTGTTCATCGGCAGGACCATGTCCTTGCCGGCGAGCGCGGCGAGCGCCGTGACGAACGGGCCGAGGCGGTCGTTGTGGAACGCGCGGCTGGTGAGGGTGACGCGGCCGAGCTGCTCGCGGGCCGCCTCCAGCAGCACCGGGTGCGAGTGGCCGAAGTTCACGGCGGAGTAGGCGGCGAGGCAGTCGAGGTAGCGGACGCCCTCGACGTCGGTGATCCAGGCGCCCTCGCCGGTGGCCGCGACGACGGGCAGCGGGTGGTAGTTGTGGGCGGCGTGCTCCTCCTCCGCGGCGATGAGGGCGGCGGAGCGGGCGGTGGTGGTGTCGGTGATGCTCATGTCGTTCCTCCTGAGGGGACGTTCGACTCTCCAGGAGTCGTCGCACTCGGCGTCGAGTGCGACGACTCGTGGACAGTGGAGGGTGGGCAGGCGCTGCGGGAGGGCGTCGCCGGCCGGTGGGAGTGGGTCAGCGGCGCAGCTCGAGCGTGCAGCACTTCACGCCGCCGCCGCCGAGCAGCAGCTCGGACAGGTCGACGCCGATCGGGTTGTAGCCGCGCTCACGCAGCTGGCGCTCGAAGCCCGTCGCGCGGGACGCGATCACGACGTTGAGGCCGTCGGAGAAGGAGTTCAGTCCGAGCACGGACGCGTCCTCCTCCGAGACGAGGATCGCGTCGGGGTAGAGCTCGCGGAGGGTGCTGTTGCCCTCCTCGCTGAACGCGCTCGGGAGGTAGGCGATATTCGTGTCGTCGAGCACGGCGATCGCGGTGTCGAGGTGGTAGAACGACGGGTTCACGAGCTCGAGCGTGACGACCTCGCGGCCGAAGACGCGGGCGACCTCGGCGTGCGAATCGGAGGCGGAGCGGAAGCCGGTGCCGGCGAGGATGCGCTCGCCGACGAGGAGGAAGTCGCCCTCGCCCTCGTTGACCTCCTCGGGGACGCGGACGTCGAAGCCGGCCGAGCGGAACCAGTCCATGTACGCGGGGCCCTCGGGCTGGCGCTCGGGGTAGGTGAAGGAGGCGCCGTAGGCGATGCCGTCGATCACGAATCCGCCGTTGGCCGCGTAGACCATGTCCGGCAGACCGGCCTCGGGCTCGATCAGCTCGATCGTGAAGCCGAGCTCCACGTAGGTGTCGTAGAGGGTCTGCCACTGCCGGACGGCGAGGGACGTGTCGGTGGGGACCTGCGGGTCCATCCACGGATTGATGCGGTAGACGACGGTGAAGTGCTCGGGACGGCACATCAGGATCGTCTTCGCGACGGGGGTTCGGGCGGGTGCCTCAGCGAGCACGGCGGTATCGGTCATTCGAGTCCTCCTGCGAAAGGATGCGGATGAGCGGACCGGGTCCAGTGGCTCCGTGCCCCGCGCGTGACGCAGCGGGATGGAGCACGCTCGCGCCCAGTCTTGCACGCGCCGATCGTGCGATTCTCGCCGTGGCGCGCACGGAACGCGCGTACATAGCGGGTCTCGCGCACAGGAGTGCCGCGGTCGTCGTGGCGATCAGCGGAACCCGACTATCCCGAGCCCCGCACCACGCCTTTCTCGGACAAACCCTTTCCGATCCTTTTGTCACCGCACCGATGACAGTCCCGGACTTCGTGAGATTCTGCCCAGAATGGGGGACTTAGCGAGCCGGAGAAGCACATGGGACGATCCCCCCGGCTCGACAGTCGTCGGACTTCTCTCTCCGACGGATCCGGATGCCCTCCTCCATGCGAACGAAGACCCTCAGCGTCTCCCTTCTCCTCGCCCTGCTCCTCTCCCTCATCGTCGCGACTCCGGCCCAGGCCGCAGGATCGCCGGCGGCGCCGACGAACGTCGTCGCGGTGCAGAACGGGTGCACGGACGCCGTCACGATCTCCTGGAATGCCCCGCAGCAAGCAGTCGCGGGCTATCGCATCCATTTGTACGAGAAGTACTACTTCTATCCGGGGTATTACTTCTACCAAATGTTCACCACCGCCCTCACCGAGGTCAGAGGGGCTACATCGGCGACGATCTCCATCCCGCACTCCACCGATCCCGTGGGCGTCGAGGTCGTCAGCGTCACCGACTTCTCCGCGCCGTTCGCCGGCGGCTCCGAGGGCGCTCCATTGGAGCCCTCGGACTTCCAGAGCCCTGTCGCAGCGGCAGACGTCCACCGTCAATCCGGAGCGCCCGGACCGTCGGACCTCACTGTCACCGTCGACCCCACGACAACTCTTGCCACCGCGAGCTGGGACGCGCCCTCGCTCGATGGACGGCAGTGCGGGTTTGACGAGTACCACGCAACCACCGACTTCGTCTTCGGCCCGAGCGGCGACCCAGAGGGATACCCCGGATACGATGCGGTCTACGCCGCAGATTCCACTTCTCAGACTCTTTCTCTGGACCGACCCGGGGTCTACCAGTTCTGCATCTGGTCCGCATCGGCGAGCGACGGATTCAAGAACCGTCGCACTTTCACCGACTCTCTCAAGACGTGCGCCGGATTCAGTACGGACTTCTCCATGCCGTCGGCACCGGAACAGGTCCATGCCGAATCCTCGGGCAGTTCCATCACCGTGTCGTGGAGCGAGCCGTCCAACAGCGGCGGCAGTCCCATCACCGGCTACCGAGTGGCCCGCGACGGCACCGATGCCTCAGGCAGCGGCCCCTGGTCGACCGTCGTCTCCGCGGATCGCCGCTCGCAGACGTTCACGAACCTCCGCCCCAACTCCTCGTACACCTTCACCGTTCAAGCGATCAATGACATCGGCACCAGCGAAGCGGCAACAGTCACCCGCACGGCCGACGCCTATTTCGCCCCCTCCGTCCCTACGCGCGTCGCCGGGACGACGAACGACACCGCGCGATCCGCGACGATCTCATGGTCGCCTCCGGCCTCCCCCGGGAACCCGGCGATCACCGGCTACCGGGTCTCGCGCAACGGCGTCGACAACGCGGGCGCCGGTCCGTGGTCGACGACGGTCGCCGCCACGTCCCGTTCCTTCACCTTCACAGCCCTCGCGGCGGGCGCCACCTACACGATGAGCGTCAGCGCTATCAACGCCGGAGGCGACAGCGAGGCTGCATCGACCGTCGTGCGCATCGGCGGCACCGCCCTCACCGCCGCCACCCCGACGATCACCGGCACCGCCGCGGTCGGCTCGACGCTCACGGCGAGCGCGGGCACCTGGGGCCCCTCCCCTGTCGCCCTCGCCTACCAGTGGCGCGCGAACGGCACCGCGATCAGCGGGGCGACCGGCACCACGTACCGTCCGGTCGCGGGCGACGCGGGCAGGGTGATCACCGTCGCAGTCACGGGCTCGAAGTCGGGCTACGTCTCGACGACACGCGTCTCCTCCGGGACCGCTGCCGTGACCGGCGGCGCGATCACCGCTGCGACGCCGACCATCAGCGGCACGGCGAAGGTCGGCTCGACCCTCACCGCGAAGCCCGGCACCTGGGGCCCCTCCCCCGTCGCCCTCGCCTACCAGTGGAAGGCGAACGGCACCGCTCTGAGCGGGGCGACGTCTGCGACGTACACGCCGACCAGCGCCACTCTCGGCAAGACGATCACCGTGACGGTCACAGGGTCGAAGTCCGGATTCACCGCCGTGACGAAGACCTCCGCGAAGACGAGCGCCGTGGTGGCGGGCACCCTCTCCGCCGCGACCCCGACGATCACCGGCACCGCGAAGGTCGGCTCCACCCTGACCGCCAAGCCGGGCACCTGGGGTCCCTCGCCGGTGGCCCTCACCTACCAGTGGAAGGCGAACGGCACCGCGATCTCCGGGGCGACCTCCGCCACCTACAAGCCGACCAGCGCCGCGGTGGGGAAGAAGATCACGGTGACCGTCACCGGCAAGAAGGCCGACTACACGACGGCGACGCGCACCTCCGCCGCCACCGCAGCGGTCGTCAAGTAGGGGATCCGACCCGGGTCGCCGAGGGAGCCTGCTCGCGCGGACTCCTCCGGCGGCCCCGGGAATCCACCACCATCGTCCCCCGGATGGGGGCCCATCCCGCCGACACCCGCCCTCTCCCGGAGGCGGGCGGCGGCTAGCATTCAGACACCGTGTCCGCCGCGGCCTCCCGCGGATCCTGCCGAAAGGCCCGCCGTGCCCGCACGCTCCCTCGCCGCGATCGGCGTCTCCGCTCTCCTGCTGACCGGCCTCGCGGCCGGTCCGGCCGTCGCCGCCCCCGATCTGCCCGGCACGAGCGCCGCGCAGGAGGCCGCCGCCGAGGTCGTCCTCTCCGGCACCATCGCGCTCCGCGACGCCGACGAGGAGCACCCCGCCCCCGCGGACCCGTCCTTCTACGTCCAGGTCCAGGACGCCGAGGGAGACGTGGTCGCCGAGGCGAGCACGGGCGCCGACTTCTCCCTCCCCGTTCCCGGCGGCGAGCCCCTCACCGTCCGCGCGAACCTGATCGGCAGCGACGACTGGTACCCGACCTGGTTCGGCGACACCCCGATCGCCGAGGCCGCGAGGACGACCCGGGGGACCGACGAGTCCGTCGCCATCTCCCTCCTGCGCACCGCCGAGCTGTCCGGATCGATCACCGCCGACGCGGTCCCGGGCGTCTCCTCCCCCTCCTTCGACGTGCAGGCCTGGTGGGTCGACGGAGGGACGTACACGCTCCTCGACTCCGTCCCCGTCACCGGAGCCCCCGGCGCCGCCCGCGCGTGGGACCCGAGCGACCTCGCCCTGCCCGCCGGCGACTACCTCCTGCGCCTCGTGGAGCCGGGGTACCCCGCCTACGACGACCAGTACTTCTCGCGCCTGGCCCGCCTCGACGAGCGCGCGGTCGTCTCCGTGCCGCCGGGCGGCCGCAGCGGCATCGACTTCTTCCCGTCGGCCTACTCCTCCGACGTCGCCCGCCTCGCCGGGACCGACCGGTACGCGACCGCCGTCGCGGTGACCGCCTCCGGATTCGCCGACGGCGCCCCCGTCGTCTACCTCGCCAGCGGAGCGAACTGGCCGGACGCGCTCAGCGCCGGCCCCGCCGCCGCGAAGCAGGGCGGCGCCCTCCTGCTCACCGACCCGAGCGTCCTGCCCGCCGTGGTGGCGGACGAGCTGCGCCGCCTCGCCCCGCAGCGGATCGTCGTGGTCGGCAGCGCCCTCTCCGTGAGCGAGTCGGTGCTCCAGCAGGTGAAGGCCCTCGGGATCCCGACCGAGCGCATCGAGGGCGTCGACCGCTACGACACCTCGCGCCGGATCGTCGAGGACGCCTTCCCCGACGGCAGCTACGAGAACGTCTTCGTCGCGACCGGCACCAACTTCCCGGACGCCCTCTCGGTCGCGCCGATCGCCGGCCGCCGCGCCGAGCCCGTCCTCCTCGTCGACGGCGCCCGCTCGCGCCTCGACCAGCCGACCCGTGACACCCTCGCCGGACTCGACCCCTCCTCCGTGCAGCTGCTCGGCGGTGCGCCGTCGATCTCGACCGCCGTGGAGGCCGACCTCCGCGCCGCGAAGATCGCCGACACCGTGTCGCGCATCGCCGGGACGGACCGCCACGACACCAGCCGACACCTCAACGACGTCTTCCCGCCGTCCGAGCTGGGCGACACCGTCTACCTCGCGACCGCCACCGGCTTCGCCGACGCGCTGGCCGTCGGCCCGGTCGCCGCGAAGCAGGGCGCCCCGCTCTACCTCAGCGAGCCGACCTGCCTGCCGCGCAGCACCCGTGTGAAGATGCAGGGCCACGACCTCGATCAGGTGCTGCTCCTCGGCAGCCCTCTGACCCTGTCGGCGCAGGTGCGCTCGCTGTCCGCCTGCTGAGACCCGAGACGCACCGCGCGAGCCCTGGAGATCCATGAGCGCCACCGCCGACCGCCCCCTCCTCGTCGGCATCGAGACCGGGGGCACGAAGGTGGTCGCGGCGGTCGCCGACGCCGCTGATCCCGAGCGGATCCTCGCGACGACGACCCTGCCGACCCGCGGCCCCGTCGAGACCCTCGCCGACCTGGCCGGCTTCGTCAGCGGCCACGGCGTCGACGGCACCGTCGCCGCGGTCGGCGTCGCCTCCTTCGGCCCGCTCGACGTCGACGCCGGCTCCCCGACCTACGGGCACCTCACCTCCACGCCGAAGCTCGGCTGGGAGGGGACCGACGTGCTCGGCCCGATCGGCGCGGCCGCACCGGGCGCCCGGCTCGCGCTGGTCACCGACGTCAACGGAGCCGCGCTGGGCGAGGCCCGCTGGGGCGCCGGAGCCGGAGTCGACGACTTCGTGTACCTGACGGTCGGCACCGGAGTCGGCGGCGGTGTGATCGCGGGCGGACGGCTCCTCGCCGGCAGCGGCTGGCCCGAGGTCGCGCACCTGCTGCCCCGCCGCCACCCCGAGGACGGCTTCGCCGGCACCTGCCCGTTCCACGGCGACTGCCTCGAGGGCCTGGTCGCCGGTCCCGCGATCTCGGCGCGCTGGGGCGTCGACGGCTCCCGCCTCGGCCCGGAGGAGGCGGCCGCGAACCTCCGCTTCAGCTCCTACTACCTCGCGCAGCTCGTCACGACGCTCGCCTACGTCGCGGGCGTGCGGCTCGCGGTCGTCGGCGGAGGCGTGTCGAAGACGCCGGGCCTCGTCCCCGCGGTCGAGGCCGAGGTCGAGCGGCTGATGGGCGCGCCCGGGGCCACTGGGACGGGCGGCGGACGGATCCGCATCGTGCGCCCCGCCCTCGGCGACGAGTCCGGAGTGCGCGGTGCGATCTCGCTGGCGGAGTCCCTGCTCGGCTGAGCCCTACCCTCGTCCCATGAGCGAGCGACCCGTCGACCCCTCGGCCCCCGACTCCGGCCGCGACGAGACGGTGGAGGAGAGATCCGACCGCAACTGGAACGAGATCCTGCAGGAGCTGCGGGTCGTGCAGACCGGCACGCAGATCCTGGGCGGCTTCCTCCTGACGCTGTGCTTCCAGCAGCGGTTCGCCGACCTCGCGCCGCCGGACGTGGCGCTCTACCTCGTGCTCGTCCTGCTCGCCGCGTGCGTCACGATCCTGGCGCTGGCGCCGGTCATCGCCCACCGGCTGCTGTTCCAGCGGCGGAGGAAGGCCGAGCTGGTGCGGTTCGGCAACCGGGTGGTCACGGTGTGCCTCGCGGCGGGGTCGCTGCTGTTCGTCGGAGTCGTGGGCTTCGTGTTCGACGTCGTGCTGGGCGGGCCGGCGGGGCTCTGGGCGGGCGGAGGCGTGCTGCTGCTGCTCGCGGTGGTCTGGGCGACCGCGCCGGTCCTCCTGCGGAGGCGCTGACGGCGGCGGAGTCTGCCCGCCCCTCCCCCGCGAGTCAACGGGGTACCCGGGTCCGCGCCGCTCTTCCTACCGTGGGCCGCGAGGCGCGCACCGCGCCGACGCGAGAGGAGCACCATGACCGACCGGACCGGGCAGCCGCAGGAGAACCCGCAGAACCACGACCACGTCGACGACGCGGGCGTCGACAAGCCCTCGCAGGCCGAGGGCGACGAAACCGAGGGATCGGCCGGCTGATCGCCCCCTCGATCCCCGCCCTCCCCGCGATCGACAGCAGTGCAGCCGTCCTCGCCGACGGCTACCTCTTCGGGACGCGGCGCTTCGACGACGTGGGCGCGGACGCGTTCCGCACCCGGATCCTCGGACGGCCCGTGATCGTGGCGCGCGGCATCGAGGCGGCGCGATTCTTCTACGAGGGCGGGCGCTTCGACCGCGAGGGCGCGCTGCCCGGCTCGGTGCTGCACCTCCTGCAGGACGAGGGCAGCGTGCAGACCCTCGAGGACGAGCCCCACCGGCGGCGGAAGCGGATGTTCCTCGACCTGGTGGAGACGCCCGAGCAGCGGTCGAGGCTAGTCTCCGCCTTCGCGCGGGAGTGGCAGGCGGCCGCCGCCCGGCTGACGGGCGAGCGGGTCCGCCTCCAGGACGTCGCCGCGGAGGTCCTGGGCCGCGCGGTCCTGTCGTGGGCCGGCATCGAGGCCGACGAGGAGGAGGTGCTGCGGCGCACGGACGAGCTCCAGGCGATGATCGACAACGCCGGGCGCTTCGGCCCGCCCAACTGGTCCGCGCGACTCCGCCGCCGCTCGACCGAGCGGTGGGCGCGGGGCCTGATCGAGGCGAGCCGGACGGCCGGGCCCTCCCCGACCCCCCTGCACCGGATCGCGCACGAGAAGGAGGACGGCGGCCTCCTGCCCGTCGAGGTCGCCGCGGTGGAGCTGATCAACCTGCTGCGGCCCACGGTCGCGGTAGGCCGCTTCGTGGTGCTGGCGGCGCTGGCGCTGCACGGGCATCCGGAGTGGCGGGAGCGGCTCGCCGACCAGGAGGAGCGCGTCGCGTTCGCGAACGAGGTGCGGCGCTTCTCCCCGTTCTTCCCGATGGTCGGAGGACGGGCCCGACGGGAGCTGGACTTCCGCGGCGAGACCCTCCCCGTGGGGCAGTGGATGCTGCTCGACCTCTACGCGACGGACCACGGCTCGCACTGGGAGGTGCCGAGACGCTTCGATCCGGAGCGGTTCCGGTCGCCGGTCGACCGCGACGGCTTCATCGCGCAGGGCGGCGGGCACTACGGAGGCGACCACCGGTGCCCGGGCGAGCCGGCGACCGTCGACCTGCTGTCCGCGGCGCTGGAGCTCCTGGTCGCGGGACACCCGTACGACGTCGAGGACGGGCAGGATCTGCGCGTGAGCCTGCAGAGCTTCCCGACCGGGCCGGAGGACGGCTTCGTGGTGAGGTTCCGCTAGGAGCGGGGCGGCCTCGGCGAGCGGTCTCCGCGGCGGGCGACGTCCGCGGCGGGGCGGTCCTCCTCCACAGGCCGCGGTTCTCCGCCTTCTCCCCTGATCCGCTCGGGCGCGTCCCGCCGGAGCGGCCCGACGAGCACGCTCGGGGCATGCAGCAGCCGAGTCAGTCCTCCGGAGCGTCGAGCTCCTCGAGCGCCCGCAGCGCCTCGCGGGCGCGCTCGAGCCGATCGGCCTCGGGCTCGTCCCACCAGGCCGGTCCGCGCTCGCCCAGCCCGTGCTTGGCGAGCCCGACCCTCCTGCGCGCCAGCGCCTCCGCTTCCACGTCCTCGTGCAGCCGGGCGGAGCGCACCCCCGAGCGCCCGCGCCCGAGGTGCGAAGTCAGGCCGGCGACCACGTCCTCCGGCAGCGAGGGGTCGGTGCGCCGCCACCGGCGGCCCTTCACCACGAGCCAGCGCTCGTCGTCCTCGTCGCTCACTCCGTCACCGCCGCCTCGGGTTGAGCCGGTCGCCGGTGCTCGTGAGGTCCACCTGCTCCGGCAGCAGGAGCGCCTCGATCCGTCCGGTGGCGGAGAGCCGCAGCAGGTCGTCGACGAGGGCGCGCGAGCCGCCGATCAGCGTCGAGTCGAAATCGACCTCGCTCGCGAGGTACCAGGCCCGGTCCTCCGGCCAGAGCGCGAGCGGAGTCTGCACGACGAGCCCGGAGGCGTCGGCGAAGCCCGCCGCGCGCGCCCACGCGGTGTCCTCGAGCACCCGGACGTCGAGCGAGAGCAGAGGCCCCTCCCGCCCCGGCAGCTCGACCGTCGCCGCGGCGGCGGTCTCGGGGTGCTCCCAGCCGGTCGGCCGGGTGTCGCTCATCCACTCGGGCAGCTCCTCCGAGGCGTCCGAGCGGGAGATCAGGATCCGCGACCCGCCGCTCAGCACGCCGAACCCCTCCCAGAACAAGGCGAGGCAGTCGTCGGGGGTGGTCGTGTGCTCCGCGAGCACGGCGGCGACGGCCGCGAGCTCGTCGAGCGGGAGCACTCCGAGCCGGGGCTCCGCGTAGTCGTCGGCATGCTCGCCGGTGAGCGAGTACCACTGCGCGAGCGGATGCAGGAGCGTCCCCTCCCGCCCGGCCACCTCGCGCCAGCGCAGGGGCGGCTCGTCGCCGGACGGATGCAGGATCCGCACGGCCGCCTCGAACAGCGGAGGGACGATCCCCTCGAAGCGCCCGAACGGCCCGAGAGCGCTGAGCATCGGCTCCGCCCGCGCGGCGTCCCGCTCGGCGCGCAGAGGAGCGCCATCCGGTGTCGGCTCGACCATCGGCCCAGGCTAGCGCTGGACGGTCGCTCCGCTCAGGGCGGAGAGGGCTCGCTGCGGTCCCGTCTCGCGGGCGAGGCCCTCGGCGAGCGCCGTCAGCCGTTCGCGGGCGGGAGCGTCGAGTGCGAGCATCCGCCGCGCAGCCTCGGCGAGCTCTCCCGCGGAGGCGGCGTTGGGGTCGAGCACGGCGGCGAACCCGGCGTCCTCGAGTGCGGCCGCCCCCGCGAACTGGTCCGTCGAGAACGGCAGGACGACGAGCGGCACGCCCGCGGTCATCGCCTCCGTGACGCTGTTGTTGCCGCCGTGGCTGACCGCCAGCGCGGCCCGGCGCAGGAGCGCGACCTGCGGCAGGAAGCCGCGGACCAGCCAGCCCTCGGGGACCTCGCCCAGGGCCGAGCGCTCGGTCGCGCCGGAGGCGAGAGCCACTCGGACGGGCCTGCCCCCGGTCTCGACGCCGGCCAGGGCCTCGACGACCCGGGCCAGCACGTCGTCGCGCACCGAGAGGAAGCTGCCGAAGCTCACGTAGACGACCGGATCCTCGGACGCGGCGAGCCACTCCTCGACCTCCGCGTCGTCGGGCTCCTCGCGGACGGCGGAGCCGAGGAACGCGTGCGGCGGCAGCTGCGCGGTGCGGGCCGAGTCGTGGAGCTCGCCCGGGTAGTTGAGCAGCAGGACGTCGCCGCTCTCGGCGAAGGCGTCGGCGCTGGGCGCCGCTCCGGGGTCGAGGGTGGCGAGGGCGGCGTTCCACTCGGCGGTGAAGGAGTCGCGCACCTGCTCGCAGAGGGCGCGGAGCGCATCGAGGTCGTCCGGCTCCGGTGCGAAGGCGTCCGGCCAGACCGGAGGGAAGCCGTAGACCTCGCCGGGCACCGTGAGCGCGCTGGGGTGGCCGAGCACGACGTCGCCGTAGGGCACGCGCAGTGCCTTCAGCGCCACGCGCGCGGTGAAGGCGAGGTGGTCGACCACGATCGCGTCGGGCTGCACCTCGTCGAGGATCACGCGCAGGCGCGCGGCGACGCCGGCCGGATCCCAGAGCAGGTCGGTGAGCCGCTCCCGCGCCTGGTAGGCGAGGGTGGGGACCATCCCGCGCCGGGTGGCGTCGAAGAAGCCGCGGAGGGACGCGCCCTCGTCGGGCGCCTGCTCCTCCGCGCGGATCGTGCCCGGGTTGGAGCCGCGCCCCAGCCGGAGCGCGATGTGCTCGAAGCCGAAGCCGTCCACGATGGAGCGCGTCGCGTCGCCGGTCGCCACGACGACGCGCTCGCCCGCCTCCTGCCACGCCGTGCCGAGGGTGGCCAGCGGGAGCAGGTGCGACGCGTAGTCGGGACTGATGATCAGCAGGGTCACGAGGCCCCCAGCGCGAGCGGCGAGCGGAGGGGACGCTCCTGGTCCGCGGTCGCCTGCGCGTAGACGCCCGAGAGGGCGTGCGCCATGGCCTGCACCGTGTAGCGCTCGGCGACCATCGCGCGCCCGCGGGCCGCGGCGTGCTCGCCGAGAGGGCCTCCTGCGAGATCCAGTGCGGCGGCGGCACCGGCGGCGAGCGCTGCGGGGTCGGCGGTGTCGACCAGGAAGCCGGTCTCCCCCTCCTCGACGTAGGTCGCGGGCCCGCCGGTCGCCGGAGCGACGACGACCAGTCCCGCGGAGAGCGCCTCGAGGAGGGCGATGCCGAACTCCTCCTTGACGCTCGCGCAGACGTACGCGCCTCCCGGAGCCGAGAGCCCCGGTCGGCCGTGCCGGATCGCGCCGAGCCAGCGGGCCACGGTCCCGTTCGGGCGGTGGCCGGCCAGGAGCAGACCGTCGGACGCGACGGCGCGGATGCGGTCGAGCTGCTCGCGCTCGTCGGGGCTCGGGTCGGCGAGGTCTCCGCCGACCAGGAGCAGGTTGGCGCGCTCCCGGAGCGAGGGGGCGGACGCCCAGGCCTCGGCGAGCGCCGCCATCCCCTTCACCCGGTGCAGGCGGCCCACGCTGAGCAGCAGCGGGAGGCCGCGGCGGTGCTCGGGCAGCTCCTCCAGCAGGAGGTCGAGCGAGGCCAGGTCGCCGCCCTCGTCCAGCGCGACCGGCTCACCGGCGGCGGAGGCGCGCGCAGCCGCCTCGCCGCGCTCGACGAGGCCGACGTCGATCCCCTCCGGGACGATCGTGTGCCGCTCCGGGTGCGCGGTGATGTCGACGCCGATCAGCTCGCGGACGGTCGCGGCCAGCTCCTCCCGCGGGAAGAGGACGGTGTGCGCGGCGTCGGCGGCCAGCCGCTGCACCAGGCGCACGCGGAACCAGAAGTGCTCGGCGGCGTCGCGCTCGCCGAAGTCCGCGCGGGTGAGGGCGCCGGAGGCGTCCAGGCCCGCGATCAGGGCGTGCGGGTCCGGAGCGAGGGTGAACACGACGGGGATCTCGAGCTCCCGGGCGACCGCGGCCGCCGCGAGGGATCCGACGTCCGCCATCCGCAGGTGCAGCACGTCGACCCGGCCGGCCTTGCGCAGGATCCGGCGGATGCCGCGCTCGGCGGCGATGCGTCGGCTCCAGGCCTGGGGCATGGCGACGGGGGGCCCCACGAACGGGACCGGAGCGAAGCCGTGGCCGGAGCCGGGCAGCTCGCCGAGCGCGCGCTCGGCCTCGGCCGGAGTCCCACGCGACAGCGTGAGCACCCGGTCGATCCCCTCCTGCTCGACGAGCGAGTCGCCCAGGCGCACCAGCAGGGTCGCGATCCCGCCGTTGTCTCCGGCTCCCACCCGGGTCAGAGTCCCGTCGATGTCGGCGTGGACGAAGAGCTGCGCGACCGTCGGACCGGCCTCCACGGCCGGTCCGGGGGCGAGGTCGCCCAGGGCGAGCCGGGCGAGGGGCCCGATCGGCGCCGCCTCCTCGGCCAGGCCGGTGAGCAGGAGCTCGGCGTCGTCGGAGCCGCGCTCGCCGAGTGCGTCCGTCGCGGCGGCCCGCGCCTCCACCCCCTCCGCGCGATCGGCGGCCACGTGCAGGAGGGTGCGCTCGGCGATCGCGCCGGGCACGAGGCCCAGGGTCTCGACGAGCCGTGCCCGAGCCGCCGCCTCGCGCTCGCCGAGCAGCGCGCCCTCGAGCGCGACGGCGACGAGGTCGGGGGTCGAGGAGGCCCAGAGCAGGACGGTGCGCTGCGCGAGCATGCCGGAGAACGCGCCGTCGCGGACCAGGCGCAGCAGCGGCCCGAGCGCGGCCGGGCGGGGCAGGCGCCCGCCGAAGGCCCAGGCGGCGTGCTCGCGGAGGTACGGGCGCTCGTCCTCGAGCAGCATGAGCAGCGCGAGGTCGGCCTCCTCGTCGAAGACCTGCGCGAGCGAGTGCACGGCCGCGATCGCGGTGAGCTGGTCCGAGGGATCCAGGGCTGCTCGGGTGAGCAGCCGTACCGCGCGGCCGCCGCCGTCGCTGACCGCGGCGACCGTCAGCTCGTCGGCCATCCGGACGGCCTCGAGCAGAGTGGGAGCGGCGCGCACGGCGTCGAGAGCGGTCTGCGTGGCCATGGTTCACCTGGTCTGTCGGAGTGGAGAGTGCGGCGGAGCGCGACTCCCGACCGCTGGAGCGGCCCAGGAGGAGCGGACCGGTACCGAGCATGCCGCGCGGGCGGCTGGGATTTCGCCACTTGCGCCGGATCTCCTCCCACGGTACGGCCTCCTGTCAAGGGGGTGATGGCCGCAGTTCGTTTGCGCAACGCGCGAGGATCCTCAGCCGCGGGTCCACTCCAGGAGCCGCTCGACCGGCCAGGTGGTCACGATCCGCTCCTCCGGGACGCCGAGCCGCTCCGCCCGCTCCGCTCCGTAGTCGAGCAGGCCGAGCTGGCCCGGGGCGTGCGCATCGCTGTCGATCGAGAACAGGCAGCCCGCCTCCATCGCGAGCGCGATCAGCTCGTCCGGCGGGTCCTCGCGCTCGGGGCGGGCGTTGATCTCGACGGCGGTGGAGTGGTCGGCGCACGCCCGGAAGACGGCCCGCGCGTCGAAGGTCGACGGCGGGCGGGTGCCGCGCTCGCCCGACACCAGCCGCCCGGTGACGTGGCCGAGGACGTCGGTCCGCGGATCCGACGCTGCTGCGACCAGCCGGGCCGTCATCTCACGGGAGGGCAGCCGCAGCTTCGAGTGGGCGCTCGCGACGACCACGTCGAGACGGTCCAGCAGCTCGTCCGTCTGGTCGAGCGCGCCGTCCTCGAGGACGTCCACCTCGATCCCGCTGAGCAGCCGCAGGGTCCCGGTGTCGAGGCCCGCGAGATGGGTCAGCTGCTCCTCCAGCCGCTCCGCGCTGAGACCGTGGGCGACTCGGAGCCGCGGCGAGTGGTCGGTGAGCGCCAGGTACTCGTGGCCGAGCGCGCGGGCGGCGTCCGCCATCGCGAGGACGGGCGTCGCCCCGTCGGACCACTCGCTGTGGCTGTGGAGGTCGCCGCGCAGCCGTCCTCGCAGAGCACTCGCGGGCGGAGGAGCAGAGCCGCGCAGCTCCGCGAGATAGTCGGGCACCCGGCCCGATCGCGCCTGCTCGATCACGGTGAAGGTCGTGTCGCCGATCCCGGAGGCCCGTCGCACGAGGGCGAGGTCGTCCCGCTCAGCGGGCGCCATCCCCTCCAGCACCGCGGCCGCGCGGCGGAACGCCTTCGCCCGGTAGCGCGAGGCCCGCTCCCGCTCGAGCAGTGCTGCGATCTCCTCGAGTGCCGCGATCGGGTCCATGCGCCCGGTCTACCACGGCGCCCGCCGCGCCCTCACCCCCTCGACAGCGGCGCCGGCCCGCCACGGCGCCGCCCCTTGTCCCGGCCGCTCGACGCTGGGAACCGGCCGAACCCCGTTGCCGAGTGGCGTGATCGAGATATATCGTGACTGTCGTCCACTCGCGATGTATCGCGTTTCAGAAGGCACCCCGGTGCAGGAGGAGGAGCTCATGTCCCTCGAGAAATGGCTCGTACAGGCCGGCGAGACGAAGGTCATCGACCTTGACGTCGTCCGCTCGGTCAAGGTCGCCCTCGTCGGCGGCCAGATCGACGTCATCGCCCACGACGAGCCGACCGCTCGCGTGGAGGTCCACAGCGTCGACGGCCGCCCGCTCAAGGTCTCGATGGACGGCGACCGCCTCGAGATCGACCACGTCCAGCTCCGCTGGGACACCATCGTCGACGTCGTGAAGGGCCTCGGCCGCCGCGGCGACCGCGCCGACATCAGCCTCCTCGTCCCCCGCGGCGTCGACCTGAAGTTCGACACCGTCTCGGCCGACGGCCTGGTCTCGGGCCTCCACAGCGACGCCCGCGTCTCGACGGTCGGCGGCGACATCGTCGTCGACGGCCTGCACGGCGACATCGAGGTGAACACCGTCCACGGCGAGCTCTCGGTCCGCAGCCACACCGGCCGCGTCACCGCGCGCACCGTGTCCGGCGACGTCACCGCGACCGGCGACCTCACCCGCTTCACCGTCGACGGCGTCTCGGGCAGCGTCTTCGTCGACGCCGAGGGCACCCCCGACCGGATCCAGGCCAACACCGTCAGCGGCGACCTCACGATCCGCGTCGACGAGGGCCTCGGCGCCCGCTACCGCATCAACACCGTCTCGGGCACGCTCCAGCTCGACGGCACCGTCGTCAAGGGCACCTTCGGCCGGGGCTTCACCTCGACCACGGGCTCGCTCGACTCGAAGTGGGTCGACGTCGCCGCCAACTCCGTCTCGGGAGACGTGGTCGTCGTCCGCCGGTCCGTCGCCGCCGCCTCCGCCTCAGTGGGCGAGGGCTGGGGCTCCCCCGGCTCCGGCCCCGCCGACGGCCCGCGCCCGATGGACGGGAGCTCGCTGTGAGCCCCGTCTTCGCGCACGGCCGCCTGCGCCTCTACCTGCTCAACCTCCTCGCCGAGTCACCGCGCCACGGCTACGAGCTCATCCAGGCGCTCAGCGAGCGCTTCGGCGGCACCTACGCGCCCAGCGCCGGCACGGTCTACCCGCGCCTCGCGAAGCTCGAGGAGGAGGGACTCGTCACCAAGGAGGCCGACGGCCGCAAGACCGTCTACTCCATCACCGACGCCGGCCGGGCCGAGCTCGCGAACCGCGCGACCGACCTGGGCGACATCGAGGAGGAGCTCACCGACTCCGTCCGCCGCCTGGCCGACGAGGTGCGCCTCGGCGTCGCGGAGGCGATGAAGAGCCTCCGCGCCGACCTCGCCAGCGCCGCCCGCGACTCGCGCGAGCCCGGACGCCGTCCGGAGCACTCCGCGGAGGAGCCGCGTCCGCAGGACACGTCCGGCACTCCGTCCGAGCAGCCCGAGCAGCCAGCCCCGGCCGCGACCGACGCGCGCACCGCCTCGCGGATCGCCCTGCGCGACGCCGAGGTGCTGCTCACCGAGTTCCGCGACGAGCTGCGCGCGGAGCTGCGCACCGCCGCCTCCTCGGGATCCGTGACGACCGGGAGCGTCGACGCCCTGCGCGCCGCGCTCGACGAGGCCCGCGCCTCGGTCCGCTCCACGCTGGGCTGAGCCCGGACACCGCACCGCCGAGAGGGCGAGGATCCCACCCGGGGTCCCCGCCCTCTCGGCGCTACTGCCGCCCGACCGCCAGCGCCTCCTCCTCCACGTCGAGGAACGCCAGAGCGCTCACCACCGCCGGCTCCTGGTACCGCCCCTCGGCACGGGCGCGGAGCACCGCCTCCCGCTCGGCCGCGATCATCACGCGCCGGAGCCGGTTGTAGGCCTGCGGGAGCGGCTCCACACCCTCGCCCTCCGGCGGGTTCTCCAGGGCGTCGGCGAGGAACGTCGCGTTCCGCCGCAGCCGGTCGAGAACGCGGTCCTCCACGCCGTCCTGCGGCTCCGCGTCGAGCCGGGCGAGCCCCGCGGCCTGCGCCTCCGCGAGCAGCATCTGCTTCTCGACATGCTCCTGCATCTCGTTCGGTGCAGGCAGCTTCAGGGCGCGGACGAGCCGCGGGAGCGCGAGCCCCTCGACGAGCGTCCCCGCCACCACGATGAAGGCGAGGAACTGCAGGAACGCGCGCTGCGGCGTCTCCGCGGGCAGGAGGAACGCGGCGGCGAGGGTGACCACGCCGCGGATACCGGCGAACGACACTCCGATCGCGGTCGGCCAGGTCCACCCGCGCTGCTGCAGCCGGCGCGGACCGTGCCGGAACAGCAGCGTCGTCATGCACATCCAGGCCACGCGGCTCCCGACCAGCGCCGCGAGCACGGCGGCGCCGATGCCGACCGTCTGCCAGACCCCGATGCCCGAGTCGGCCGTCGCCTCCACCACCGACGACAGGCTCAGCCCGATGAAGAGGAAGACCGCGTTCTCGAGCAGGAACTGGATCGTCCGCCAGTTGAGCGACTCCGCGATCCGCGCCTGCGCCGACTGGATGACGGGCGCCCGATAGCCCAGGTAGAGGCCCGCGACCACGACCGCCAGCACCCCGGAGCCGTGCAGCAGCTGCGCCGGGATGAACGCGACGTAGGGCGTCACCAGCGAGAGGCTCGTGTCCAGGACGGACGACTGCACCTGCTTGCGCACGAACCCGAGCAGCACGGCGATGCCGATCCCGACTCCGCCGCCCACCGCCACGGCCAGCACGAAGTCGAGCGCGATGCGCCCGGGCGTGACCGTGCTGACGATCGCGAGGAGGGAGGCGTTCAGCGCCACCAGGGCGGTCGCGTCGTTGAGGAGGCTCTCGCCCTCGAGCACCGTGAGCATCCGCCGCGGCAGGCGGAGCCGCCCCGCGATCGCGGTGACCGCCACCGCGTCCGTCGGCGCGACGATCGCGCCGAACGCGAGGGCCGCGGCGACCGTGATCGCCGGGACGACCATCCAGGCCACCGCGCCGACCACCGCGACCGTGAACACGACCAGCCCCACCGACAGCAGGAGGATGCTGTCGCCGCGGGCCCGGACGTCGAGGACGGAGGTGCGGATCGCCGCCGCGTAGAGCAGCGGCGGGAGGATCCCGAACAGCACCACGTCCGGCTCGACCACCACCTCCGGGATCCCGGGGACGAAGGAGGCGAGGGCCCCGACAGCGACGAGCGCCACGGGAGCGGACCAGTTCACCCGCCCCGACAGCCCGGTGACCAGGACGGTCACCACCACGAACGAGACGATCCAGACGATCGCGACGACGGGCTCCTCCATCGCGTCACTCCTCCCGGGCGTCCGCGCGCCACGGCCCCATTGTGGCCGCTCGGAGATCAGCCCGGACAGCCGCCGGGAGGGTGCGGCTAGCGGCCGGCCTCGTGGATGTCGCGCGCCTTGGTGACCTTCGCCGGATCCACCGGGTTCATGCCGAGCACGATCTTGCCGCGCGAGTGGCGCTTCTCGAGGTCGTCGAAGGCGTCCTGCACCTGGTCGAAGGGGTAGAAGCCCGAGACGAGCACCCGCAGCTTCTGGTCGGCGACGAGGCCGACCAGCTCGCCGAGGATCTCGGTGTCGCGCTGGGCGGTCTCGGCGTCGGGCCAGACGGCGCGGAGCTCGATCTCCTTGCGGTCGTCGCTGGAGTGGAAGCGGCCCGCCGCGATGCCGAGCTCGTCGGCGAGGGCGTCGTTCTCCCCGCCGAAGTTGTCGAGGAACACCGTGACCCCGCCGGGCGCCGCGGCCCGGATGCGGTCGACGATCCCGTCGCCGTAGACGACCGGCTTCACGCCGATCTGGCGGAGGTAGTCGAAGTTCCGCTCGCCGCAGGTGCCGATCACGGTCGCGCCGCGGAGCTTCGCCAGCTGGATCTCGAGGCTGCCCACCCCTCCGGCCGCCGCGGAGACGAGGACGGTGTCGTCGGGTCCGACGCGGGTGGCCTCGAGCGCGCGCCACGCTGTCACTCCGGCGAGGAACAGCGCGCCGCCGACCTCCCAGCTCACGGAGGCGGGCTTGGCGACGAGGTTGCGGCGCGGCACCACGACGTGGGTCGCGTGCGAGCCGACGAGCGCGTGGCCGACCACGTCGCTGCGGAGCTTGATGTCGGTGACGCCCTCGCCGAGGGCGACGACGACTCCCGAGAAGTCGGTGCCCTGGCGGATCGGGAAGGCGGCGGAGTGGTCGGAGTCGAACTGGCCCTGCCGGATGAACGCCTCCATGTGGTTCACCCCGGCGGAGAGCACCTCGACCAGCACCTCGCCCGCTCCGGGCTTCGGCCGCTCGACCTCGACGATCTCGAGGACGTCCGCGTCGCCGAAACGGCTGTACTGGACGACGCGGGCGGCGGTGGGGCTCAGACGGGGCATGCGCTCATCATCCGCCCCCGCCGCCCGAAGGCCTTGACCCCCGAACGGGGGCGTGCGACTCAGGAGGGGTCGCTCGGGCAGTACAGCTGGGTGCGCGGACCGGAGCGGTCGATGACGTGCTCGGACATCGGCCGGCCGCAGAGCGGGCAGGCCTGCCCCGCAGGCGCCTCCTGCTCGGGCTGGTCGTAGGGGCCGAGCGGCGGCGGGCCGATCCAGGGGAACAGCCGCGCGTTGAAGCGCTGGTAGAGGGAGCCGGTCTTCTTCCGCGTCATACCCTTAGTGTACTAACCATCAGGGCACGATGAGAGGATGACGCCGTGGAAACCGATCCGCTCGCCCTCCAGAACCAGGTCTGCTTCTCCCTCGCCGTCGCGGCGCGCACCGTCATCGGGCTGTACCGCCCCGTGCTCGAGCCGCTCGGGCTCACCCACCCGCAGTACCTCGTGATGCTCGCGCTCTGGGAGCGCAGCCCCCGCTCGCTCGCCGACCTCGGCTCCGCCCTCCGCCTCGAGCCCGCGACGCTCAGCCCGCTCGTGAAGCGCCTGGAGGCGAGCGGCCACGTCACGCGGGCCCGGAGCAGCGAGGACGAGCGCCGTCTCGACGTCGCACTGACCCCCTCCGGGGCGGCCCTCCGCGAGCAGGCCCTGCAGGTGCCGCCGCAGATCGTGGAGCGGCTCGACGTCCCCCTCGAGGAGCTCACCGCGCTCCGCGACAGCCTCACCGGCCTGATCGGAGCCGCGACCCGCGACGGCCGCTGACCCCCCGCTCGGGGCTCTGCCCGCGTGCACGCCGGCCGCCGCTGCCCGCCGCACCGGGAAACTCCCGGTCACAGCGCGAGATCAGCCTCCGCTCGGCCCGCTCCCGGCCGTCTTGACTGCCCCCTCGTACGGAGTAGTGTCATCGCTCGTGACACACGAGGGCCCCCCGTCCGCCGCGGACGGATCACCGGCCGACGCGACCGAGCTGCGCACCGCCAAGCACTTCTTCATCGGCGAGCCGCTCCCCAGTGACAAGCTCGAGGGACAGCTGCTGCAGAAGCGGCTCGCGCTCCCCATCTTCGCCAGCGACCCGCTCTCCTCCGTGGCCTACGCGCCGCAGGAGCTGCTGATGATCCTGCTGCTCGGCGGGCTCTCCTTCCTCACCTTCGCCCCCTGGGTGGCCGCGTGCGTGGTCGTCCTCCTCGTCGTGGTGGTGCTGAGCTACCGCCAGCTGATCCGGGCCTACCCGTCCGGCGGCGGCGACTACGAGGTCGCCCGCACCAACCTGGGCGAGACGGCGGGCCTCACGGTCGCCGCCGCCCTCCTCGTGGACTACGTGCTCACCGTGGCCGTGTCGGTCGCCTCCGGAGTCGACAACATCATCTCGGCGGTGCCCGAGCTCGCGCCGCTGCGGGTCGAGCTGGCGATCCTCTTCGTGGTGCTGCTGGCGGCCGTGAACCTCCGCGGCGTCTCGGAGTCGAGCCGCGCCTTCGCGATCCCGACCTACCTCTTCGTCGCGAGCGTCTTCGTGATGGTCGTCGTCGGCCTGGTCCGCACCGCCTTCGGCGACACCCCCGTGGCGGAGTCGGCGGGCTTCACGGTGCAGGGCGAGCAGCTCACGCAGGCGGCCGTCGTCCTCCTGCTGCTGCGCTCCTTCGCGAGCGGCTGCGCGGCGCTCACCGGCGTCGAGGCGATCTCGAACGGTGTGCCGGCGTTCCGCGCCCCGAAGGTCAAGAACGCCCAGCGCACCCTCGTCGCGATGGGCACGATCGCGATCGTGCTCTTCGTCGGCCTGACCGCCCTCGCCCTGCTCTCGAACGTGCACTACGCCGAGAACGCCTGCCACCTGGTCGGATTCGCCGACTGCGCCACGACCCCGCAGCGCTCCGTCATCGCGCAGGTCGCCGCCGCCACGTTCGGCAACAACACGATCCTGTTCTTCATCATCCAGGCCGCGACCGCCGCCGTCCTGCTCCTCGCGGCGAACACCGCCTTCAACGGCTTCCCGCTGCTGGGGTCCGTGCTGGCCCGCGACGGCTACGCGCCCAAGTCGCTGAACACCCGCGGCGACCGCCTCATCTACTCCAACGGCGTGATCATCCTGGCGCTCGTCGCCGCGATCATCCTGCTCGTCTACCAGGCCTCGCTCACGAGCCTCGTGCAGCTGTACATCATCGGCGTCTTCGTCTCGTTCACGCTCGGGCAGTCGGGCATGGTCAAGCACTGGGTGCGGATGATCCGCAACGGCGAGGGCTCGCGCACCGTCTACACGAGCCTGGCCATCAACCTGTTCGGCGCGACGCTGACCTTCGCGGTCCTCGTGGTCGTCACGATCACGAAGTTCACCCACGGCGCCTGGCTCGTCTACCTGGTGATGCCGATCCTCGGAGTCCTGATGGCCGGCGTCTACCGCTACTACCGCGACGTCGAGAAGGAGATCGAGGTCGACCCGACCACGACCTTCGGCGCCAACGGCGATCACGCGATCGTGCTGGTGGGCCGGATGAACAAGCCCACGCTGAAGGCGCTCGACTACGCCATCGCGGCGCGGCACGAGACGCTGGAGGCGGTGCACTCCTCCATCGACGACGCGCAGACCGCGCAGCTCAAGGCCGACTGGGCGCAGATGGACATCGAGGTGCCGCTGCGCTGCGTGGCCTCGCCGTACCGCGACATCTCGTACCCGCTGATCAAGTACATCAAGGCCCACCGCCTCGAGCACGGCTCCGAGATCACCACGGTCTACATGCCGCAGTACATCGTCGGGCACTGGTGGGAGGCGTTCCTCCACAACCACAAGTCGCGGCGGATCCGCCAGAAGCTCCTGCTGGTGCACGGAGTGACGGTGGCGCTGGTGCCGTGGCTGCTCGACTCGTCCGAGCTGATCTACGGGCGCCGCTCGCGGCCGATCCCCGGCCAGACGCGCCGCGGCGAGCCGGTGCGCCCGGTGACCCGTCGCCCGATCCCGCCCGCGTCCTCGCTCCCTCAGGGTGCCGCCGGCGAGGGCGCCCCGCGCATCCCGCAGCGCCCGGCCGCGCAGAACCGGCCGCGCTCGAAGCGGCGCTGAGGCGGCGAGGCCCGCAGACGGGTAGAGGGCCCGCGGCGTGTGCCGCGAGCCCCCGATTTCCCCTTAGTGCCTTCCCCCGAAGGCGGCCCGCCCCAACGGGCCGTGTCCGACGCTATCGGTGGGCTATGCACCTGCGCATCCTCCTCGCGACGGATGCCCGTGATCCCTTCAGACGACAGGCTCGTCCTCCGCCGTGTCAGACGACGGCCCCGCGCACCCCTCGGCCGGTGAGCCACCAGACCGCGGCGACGGCGATCGCGGCCGCCGCACCGCCTCCCACGAGCAGGACCGCCGCCCGCACCACGTGCGCCCGGTAGGCGGCGTCGAGCGGATCGATGCCCGCCCCCGCCAGCACGATCCCGGCGGGCACCACCGCAGCCGCGAGCACCACGGCCGCGGCCGCGATGCGCACCGGCTGCCGGCCGTCGGAACGGAGCTTCCGGGGACGGCGGCCGACGTACCAGACCACCGCGCCGATCCCGAGCCCGAGCAGCCCGAGCACGCCGCTCGCGTACTGCGCCCACCGGAAGCCGGGGAAGGGTCCGAGCTCCTGCTGCAGCACCGGGATCGCCGAGACGAAGAGGCCGCCCCGGTGGGTGAAGCCGTCCCACATCACGTGACTGGCGGCTCCGATGGCGATGCCGGCGGCCGCGAAGACGAGCACGCGGATCCACTCGGCTGCCCCGCGGGGCGGTGAGCGCCGGGGACGCAGGCGCGAGCGGATCAGCGCGGGTGCGAGGTCGCGCCAGGCCGGAGCGACGACCGCGCTCCACAGCGCGAGGCCGAGCATCCCGAGCAGCAGGTCGACGGTGACGACGCCGAGGAGGGAGTGGGTGGACTCGCGGGCGACGGCGATCGGGAGGTACATGCCGATGTCCGGGACCATCGCGCCGACGGCGACGGCCGCGGCGGGGATCCGGCCGTTCGAGAACGCGAGCGCGACGACGGCGTGGCTCGGCGTGAAGGGCATGACACGCACGTTATCCCGGCGATGCGACCGGCGAGTGTCCGCGTCGCGAAGCGGGCGTCACCGATCGCGATCCGGCCCCTGCGCGCCACTCCGGCGCGCCGGCTTCTCGGGGCCGGCGGTCAGCCCGAGGAACGTGATCCCCAGGACGAGGAACACCGGCCAGACCGGATTCCCGAGGACCGCGAAGACCGCTCCCGCCGCGAGGAACAGCGGACCCGTGACCGCGTTCCAGCGCCGGGACGCCTCCTCCGTCGACATCCGACCCGGACCCTTCCCGCCCTGTGCGCGCACCATTCCTCCACGCTAGGCCGCCTCCGCGGGGCCCGCCTCCCCCGTCCGGCGGAGCTCCGCGCTCGGGGAGCTCCGAGCGCGGCGACCGTAGAATCGTCCGGAAGTCCGGCCCTCCGGGCCCAGCGGCGACGGATCGGAGCGGGTGTGCGGAAGGCTTTCGCGATCCTCCGCCTGGCCCTCGCCGGGCTGGGCGCGGTCGGACTCGTCGGCGACTTCTTCTACACGCTCGGCTTCCGCGCGTTCCAGATCGACAACTTCTTCGCCTACTTCACGACGCAGTCGAACATGGCCGGGGTCGTGGTGCTGGGCCTGTCCGGCCTGGTCGCCCTCGCGCGCGAGCGGGAGCCGCGCTGGCTCAGCACGGTGCGGGCGCTCGTGCTCACCTACATGGTCGTGTCGGGGATCGTCTTCGGGCTGATCGCGGTCGAGGCCAACAACCGCGGCGTGCGGGTCGACGTGCCCTGGTCGAGCGCGCTCCTGCACTTCGTGATCCCCACGCTCGCGATCCTCGACTGGATCCTCGGCCCCGGCCGCAGCCCGGTCGCCTGGCGCGGGGCGCTGACCGTGCTCGGCTTCCCGATCGTCTGGGGCGTCATCACCCTGGTCCGCGGGGCCCTCATCGGCTGGTACCCGTACTTCTTCCTCGACCCCGGCCAGGTCGACGGACCCGTGATGTTCGTGCTCTACGACGTGATCGTGCTGAGCCTGATCTCGGGCATCGCCGCGTTCGTCCTCGCGCTCAGCCGGGTGCGGCCGCTCGGGGCGGCGCACGCGTCGGAGTGGCGCGGGCCGCTGGCGCGGCTCCGCGAGCTCGTCAGCCGGCGACGACGGCGAACGGCTCGAGCGCCGTCTGCGCGAGGGTGACCAGCTCGTCGTCGCTGAGGTCCTGCAGCGAGAGGGCCTGATCCGCTCCGACCAGCCCGACGAGCACCGCCTCACCGGTCGACGGCTGGAGGTCGAGCCACTCGGTGATGCCCGCCTCGGAGCCGACGAGCGACCAGCGCGCCGGTCCGCCCGTCTCCCAGAACGCCTCGTCGAAGCGCAGCCACAGCGTCTCGACGACACCGGAGCCGAGGGCCGCGACGGCCGCGCGCTGCGCGAACGGGAGCGGCGGGTCGAAGGCGATCGCGTCCGTCTGCAGGACCCCGATCGGAACGGTGACCAGCACCCGGTCGGCTGTGAACGACTCGCCGGTGCCCAGGCGGATGCTGACGCCGGTCTCCGTGTAGCCGATGCCGCTCACCACGGCGCGCAGCGAGACCTCGACGTCGGCGAGCAGCGTGTCGACCAGAGGCGCGAGCCCGTCGGTCAGCAGCGCGTCGCCGGAGTCGTCGCTCAGCTCCTCCGCGGTCGTGGCGGCGGAGGCGTCGCCCAGTCCGTACCAGGAGGAGAGCTCCTCGGGAGCGGCGCCGGTGCGCAGCGCGGTCGTGCCGGCGAGGTGCGCCGCCACGCGGGCGGCGTCGCCGTCGCCGGAGCCCGGCTCGGCCTCGGCGGGGTCGGGCGCTCCGGAGCCGGCGAACGACTCGGCGAGCGCCAGGTCCTCCGGCTGCTCCGCTCCCCACTCGAGCGCGCGGGTCAGAGCATCGGCTCCCGTGGTGCCGGTGTCGAGGGCCGCGCCGTCGGCATCGCTCGAGCGGACGTCGGCGAGGTCGACCGCGGTCGTGACCACGCCCGCGTCCGCGATGCTCTCGCGCAGGGCGGCACCCGCGCCGGTGAGGGCCCAGGCCCCGGTCTCGACGGCGATCGGCCAGCCGTCCGGAGTCGCGGTCGCGATGCGGCCGCCGGTGCGCTCGCGCGCCTCCACCACGGTGACGTCGAAGCCCGCGTCGGACAGGCGCCGCGCGGCGACCGCTCCGGCGAGACCGGCCCCGACGATCGCGATCCGCTCGCCCTCGTCGGCGACGGCGCTGATCTCGGCGGCTGCGCGGACCCCGGAGTTCCAGGCGCCCTGGAGCGTGCCGGGCGCCTCCGTGTCGGTGGCCTCGCCCGCGAGGAAGACGCGGTCGAGGACCGCGGTGCCCAGGTCGGTGCGGTGCTGCGGCGTCGCGCCGACGGGCAGGTAGGAGACGGAGCCGAGCGCGTACGGATCCTCGGCCCAGGCGGAGCGCACGAACGCGGACGGCGCGGGGACGGCGGTGGTGCTCGGCGTCGGCACGGGGGCCTTCGTGACGGAGCGGGTCGGCGTCGGACGCGACGGGGTGCAGCCCGCGAGGGCCAGGAGCCCGACTCCCGTGGCGGCTCCCGAGAGGAAGAGGCGGCGTCCGATCGTCATCCCGGACATCCTACGTTCTCGGCGTTCCGCGGGGGCGGCGCGGGCGGATGGTCAGTGCCGCCGGGAGCGGACGTTCTGTAGCGCCCACCCGGCCAGGAGCACGACCGCGACGATCACTGCGGTGATCACCGCGCTCCACGGATCCTTCGCGCCCACGGCGGTCGAGACCCCGGCACCGGCCAACGCCCCCACGAGCGCGAACGCCAGGGCGGTCCAGGGCGTGAGCGTCCTCGACGCCGTCGTCCGGTTCCGTCGACTGCTCATGTCCGAATACTCCCCTCGAGTCGTGCACACCCGTCTAGCCTGCCGGAGAAACCGAGCCGACGTCGATAAAACGAGACAGGCGGGCGAGATTCGTTCAGGTTCTCGTCCAGAAGCATCATCGCCATCCGGGGTGACGGCGGAACGGCGAGCGGATAGCGTCGGGGCAACGCGGACCGGGCCGCGGCGACGGGGGACGCAGCATGGACACGACACGGATACGGACCGCGACGACGACCACGGCCGGGGCTCCTCCCCGCAGCCACCTCCACGCGGTTCTGCTCGGCGCGCTGGGCATGATCGTGGTACCGCTCCTCATCGTCCTCGCGACCACGGCCTGGTCCTCCCCCGGCCCGGAGGAGTACGTGCGCATGTCGCTCGGCTCGGTCGTCGCGGCGTGCGTCTCGGTGGTCGGCGCGTGGTGGCTCGCCTTCGAGCGGCGCAGCGCCGGGGCGCCCGGTCGCACCTGGTTCTGGGGCATCGCCTGCCTCGTCACGCTCAGCGCGGTCTCGACCGTCGGAGCCGCCGCCGACCGCCTCACCGGCCTGATCACGGGCTGAGCGAGCGGCCGTCCTGGCGCGGTCACCGCGCGCGCCTCACCCCTCGGCGACCGGCCCGGTGGCTTTGAGCCCCTCCCCGAGTGAGCGGCAGCAGCATCGGCGCAGGTGACAGCCCCGTCGAGACGACCGCGCGGCTCAAGGTCTTGGATCGGAGGCGCGTCGCTCGCGCTCGGCGGACGGCCGGCGGATCGGGGAGGAGGGCGCTGAGGTACTCGCCGGACGGTGCATCCGCGGTCCGTCGCCCCGCGGCGCGTTAGCGTCGTCGGATGGCGAGCATCACGTACCCTGCACCCCTCCGCGCCGGAGGCCGGGTGGAGGTGCCCGCGCCCTCGATGGGAGTCTCCGAGCACCTGCACGACCGGCTGCAGGACGCCGTCCGCCGTCTCGGCTCGGCGGGCTACGACGTCCGGGTCCGGCCGCACGCCCTCACGGGCGGACTCGTGCCGGCGCCCGCCGCGGATCGAGCAGCCGATCTGCACGACGCCTTCCGGAGTGGGGACGCGATCCTTCCTCCGTGGGGTGGCGAGCTCGCCCTCGAGCTCGTGGAGAGGCTCGACTGGCACGCCCTCGCAGAGGCCCGGCCCTGGTTCGTCGGCTGGTCGGACGTCTCGACGCTGCTCCTGCCCCTGACGACGATGACCGGGCTCGCGACGATCCACGGCGCCAACCTGATGGACGAGCCGTGGGAGCTGCCGGTCGAGTTCCACCGCTGGACGGAGGTCGCCGCCCTCGAGCCCGGAGCCGCGTTCACGCAGCACGCCGCGCCGCGACGCCGGAGCCGCCCGTGGGGCGCGTGGGTGGACGAGCCGCTCGGCCGCGAGCGCGCCTACGAGGAGCCGACCCACTGGCGATCGCTCGACGGAGCCGCGGACGTGACGATGTCCGGCCGTCTGATCGGCGGATGCCTCGAGACGGTGTCCCTGCTTGCGGGCACGCCCTACGGCGACGTGCCCGGCTTCGCTCGACGGCACGCTCCGGAAGGGACGGTCGTCTACCTGGAGGCGGCCGGGTCCGACGCCGTCTCGGTGCTCCGGATGCTCACCTCCCTCCGACTCGCGGGCTGGTTCGAGCAGGCGAACGGCGTCCTGATCGGACGGACCGAGGGCGCTTCGCTGCTCGAACTGAGCCAGGAGGACGCGGTGCGGCGGGCTCTCGGCGACCTCGGCGTGCCTGTGATCCTCGACGTCGACACCGGGCACCAGCCTCCGCAGATGCCCCTGGTCAACGGCGCCCTCGCCGAGATCGCGCTGAGCGGGCCGAGGGCCTCGGTCACGCAGCGGCTCGTGGCCTGAGCGCAAGGCCGAGCGGCGGGGAGGCGGCGAGTGGTAGACCTGGGGGCATGAGCAACGACATCCGCGCACTCGCCGACGGCGAGAGCTACCTCGCCTTCTTCCAGGGCGGGCCGTTCGACGGCCAGACCGAGAACCGCGTCAGCACCGACGGGGGCTACGAGAAGGAGGTCGACGTCTACGCCGCCGTCGACGGCCAGGAGACGCACCTCGTCTACAACGCCGTCTCCGCCAAGGAGGTCGGCGAGTCGGTCCACGTGACCTATTCGATCGACACTCCCGACTCCGACCCGATCGAGGACCCGGAGGACCGCGGCGGCGGATTCCAGTAGTCCGCACCACCCTTCGGATGCCGCTCCGGCGTCGCGCTCAGCGCGGCCGGGGCGGCATCCGCATGTGAGGACGCGCCACTTCGGGCCGGCGGCGGCCGGGGCCACTAGAATGATGGTTCCTCATTGTCCCGACGGGCTCGGATCCGCCGTAGTCCTGGAGCCGCCGCAGTGTCCGACCCGCAGATCCGCACGATGCCGCTCCGCGGAGACTCCGCCCGGCGCTGGCTGCACGCCCGCCACGCCGAGACCGGGCCCGATCCCGCCTTCGCCGTCACCGGCCAGGAGGCCACGGCCGAGGGTCTGCTCCTCCGGCGGATCTGGCACTCGGCCGGGTCGATCGAGTTCCGCCCGAGTCCCCGGGCCGACTCGCGATCGGTGGTGCTCCTGCTCCCGCTCGAGGGCGCGTTCACGGTCGTATGCCGGGAGGAGCGCGCGGTCGTCACCCGCGGCACCCTCGCCGTGCTGCCCGCCCGATCGGGAGCGACGATCACCACGAGCGCCTCCGGCTCCCGGCTCGTCCTGGTGGCGCGGCCCTCGGGCGACGTGCGCCCGCCGTCCGGCCTCACCGTCCTCTCCTCCCCTGCGGCGCCCGTGCTGGTCGCCGCCGCGAACGCCCTGCTCGACGCCCGCCTGCCCGTGAGCGGGGGGCTGCGCACGGCGCTCGAGGGGCTCGCGGCAGCGGTCATGGCGGGATGACGGGCGCTGTCAACCCTCCTCGCCCCCACCATCCACACACAGCGACGTCCTCGAACATCAGGTGACGCCGATCGTCGGCGCCGGAAGGAGCACTCGCCATGGCCGAGATCACCGCCCACCACGGACTCTTCAAGGACACGGACCTGCACGTCGACGACACCGGCGGATCGGGACGTCCCGTGGTCCTCATCCACGGCTGGCCCCTCTCGGGCGAGTCGTGGAAGGAGCAGGTCCCCGCGTTCGCCGAGGCCGGCTACCGCGTCGTCACCTACGACCGCCGCGGCTTCGGGCGCAGCGACAAGCCGCTCACCGGCTACAGCTACGACACGCTCACCGAGGACCTGCACACCCTCCTCACCGAGCTCGACCTGCAGGACGTCACCCTGGTCGGCTTCTCGATGGGAGGCGGCGAGGTCGCCCGCTACTTCACGAAGTACGGCGCCGAGCGCCTGCACAGCGTCGTCTTCGCCTCGGCCGTCCCGCCGTACCTGATGAAGACGGACGACAACCCCGACGGCCCGCTCGAGAAGGCGCAGGCCGCGCAGATGACGGCCGGACTCACGAAGAGCGAGGACGACTTCTACGACCAGTTCACCACCGACTTCTTCTCGGTCGACGGGGTGCTGAAGGTGACGGAGGAGCAGCGTCAGGAGGCGATCGCTCTGGCGAAGCAGTCGGCCAAGCACGCGGCGCTCGCCTGCATGACGGCGTTCGCGACCACCGACTTCCGCGAGGACCTGCCGAACGTGTCGGTGCCCGCGCTCGTCATCCACGGCGACGGCGACGGCACGGTTCCGTTCGAGGGCTCCGGTGCGCGCACGCACGCGGCGATCCCCGGCTCCGAGCTGCACGTCGTCCACGGCGCCCCCCACGGAGTGACCGTGAGCCACCCCGAGGAGTGGAACCGCGTCGTCCTGGAGTTCCTCGCGAAGTAGCGGCTCCCCTGCTGATCGAGCAGCCCCGCAGGGACGTGTCGAGACCCTCCGCACGGACACGGATCTCGATGCGCGCTGCGCGGGCTGCCCGATCAGCAGGGGGCTCTCCGCAGCGCCCGAGTCAGCCCTTCTCCGCGCCCTCGGTCGTGTTCATGATCCGCCGCTGGAAGACGAAGAACAGCACGGCGACCGGGATCGACATCAGCACCGCGGCCGCGAGCTGCAGCGGGTACTGGTCGCCGGTGCCCAGCTGCCCCGACACGAGCGACGCGACTCCGGTCGTCAGCGTGTTGAGCTCCGGCGACTGCCGCGACACCACGAAGTGCGAGAACTCGTTCCACGACCCCTGGAACGACAGGATGAACAGCGTCACGATCGCCGGACGCGCCATCGGCACCACGATCGAGCGGAAGGTCCGGAACACCCCGGCCCCGTCGATCCGCGCGGCCTCCTCGAGGGAGAGCGGGATCGAGTCGAAGAACTGCTTCAGGATGAAGATCCCCGCCGCGTCCACGATCAGCGGGACGATCATCCCGGCGTAGCTGTCGTAGAGACCGAGCTGCTCGAGGATCAGGAACCGCGGGATCAGCAGCACCACCGCGGGCACGCTCATCACTCCGATGAACAGCGCGAACAGCAGCCCCCGTCCGCGGAAGCGCAGTCGCGACAGCGCGTAGCCGGCCAGCGAGTCGAAGAAGACCCGGCCGACCGTGACGAACACGGTGACGATCACCGAGTTGAGCGTCCACAGCGGCAGCGGCACGTCGGTCGGCCTGCGGACCCCTCGGACACCGGCTCGGGCGGCTACTGGCCGCTCTCGTACCACGGAGGCTCGGTCTGGGCCCACGACACCGCGATCGCCGTCACCGGGCTCGCCCGGGAGGGCTTCGGAGCGGAGGCGACACCCTGGTCGTCGCGCCGCTCTCGCCCGCGCTCGCCCGCGCTCGCCGGGCCGATCCGGGTGCACGGGATCCGCTACCGCGGCTCCGTGGTGCCGGTGGACTGGGACGGCAGGATCTGAGGCGCCGCGCCGGTCGGGGCCGCCGCGCTCAGGCAAGCGCGCTCAGGCAGTCGCGCTCAGGGAAGGCGCGCCACGACCGCACGCGCGATGCGCCGGCCCGAGCGGTTCGCCCCGATGGTGGAGGCCGTCGGGCCGTAGCCGGCGAAGAAGACGCGCGGATCGGTCAGCGAGGCGCCGTCGGCGACCGCGATGCCGCCCTCGCGCTCGCGCAGTCCGAGCGGAGCGAGGTGGCGCAGCTCCGGCCGGAAGCCCGTCGCCCAGATGATCGCGTCGGCGCGCGTGAAGGAGCCGTCGGGCCAGCGCACGCCCTCCTCCTCGATCGAGGAGAACATGCCCCGCTCGTGCAGCAGCCCGCGCGCGATGCCGGCCACCACCCGGCGAGTGCGCTGCACGCCGGTGCCGCCGACGATGCTCGGGAGGGGCAGGCCGGCGCGCGCGGCGCGGTCCTGCTCGGCCACCGCCTCCACCGCCGACTCCATCGCGAGCTGCTCGCCGTCGTGGTAGACGACCGGCCGCCGCGTCGCCCAGGTCAGCGAGCGCGCCACCCGCTCGAGCTCGAGCAGGAAGCCGATCGCCGAGGTGCCGCCGCCGACCACGAGCACCTGCTTGCCGGCGAAGTCCTCGGCGCGGACGTACTCGGTCGGGTCGATCTGCACGCCGCGGAAGCGGTCGCGCCCGCGGTAGTGCGGGACGAAGGGCGAGCCCCAGGTGCCGGTCGCGTTGACGAGCAGGCTCGCGCGCTCGACCGCGCGGTCGGACTCGACGACGAGCGGCGACCCCGTGTCGTGCGGCGTCGCGCTCGTGACACGCCGCACCGACTCCGGACGGCGGATCTCGAGACCGAGCTCCTCCTCGTAGCGCCCGTAGTACTCGCGGACCACGTCCCGTGCCGGACGCCGGTGGTCGGCCGTGCGGAACGACAGCCCCATCCGCTCCATTCCGGGGAGATCGTGCACGCGGTGCGCGGAGCCGAGCCGCAGCGCCTCCCAGCGGAACTGCCAGGCCCCACCGGGCTCCGGGCCACGGTCGAGGATCACCAGGTCGCGCCCGGGGACGAGGCCGAGACGGCGCAGGTAGTAGGCCACGGACAGGCCCGCCTGGCCCGCGCCGATCACCACGACGGGGCGCGGTGGGGCGACGCTGTCCACGGTGCTCCTGACGCGGTCGAGGATGGGCGGCCGTCCGGCAGATCGAGGCCCGGGGTGGCGTGTCCCCCGTCTGCTAAACTACCGCGTAGATTTCAACTTTCCCTGTCTGCTCTTTTCCCCAGCCGGCTCACTGCCCGTCTGGCCTGTCATCGTGAGGGGGTCACCCATGGGGCGCGGCCGTCAGAAGGCGAAGAACACCAAGATCGCCCGTGAGCTGAAGTCGTTCAGCCCGGCGGTCGATTACAGCGCGCTCGAGCGCGAGCTCAGCCACCCGGACGAGCCCGACTACTCGAAGTGGATCGACGCCGAGGACGACGGCGACGACACGGACCTCGTCGAGGAGCCGCACCAGAAGCGTGCGTGACTCCTCCCGCGAGACGGGGCCGCTCCCTCGGGGCGGCCCCGTTTCGCGTGCGAGCGAGGATCCGGCGGGCGAGGACCGGGCGACCGGGCAGTCGTCGGTCGAGGATCCGCCCCGCGGGGACGCGGCCGACGGCGCCGTCCGGCAGCTGTCGACGCGGGTCGCCTACGAGACCCCGTGGATCCGCGTCCGCGAGGACGAGGTGCTCTGGCCGGGCGGGACGCGCGGCGTCCACTCCGTCGTCGAGCGCGACGACTACGCCCTCGTGCTCCCGCGGGAGCGCGGCGGATTCTGGCTGGTCGAGCAGTACCGGTACCCGATCGGCCGCCGCGCGTGGGAGTTCCCGGCCGGGGGCTGGCCGCACGGCTCGTCCGGCGGCGACGCCGAGGCTCTCGCGCGCGCCGAGCTGCGCGAGGAGACGGGCCTCCGGGCCGAGCGCCTGACCCACCTGGGCCGACTCGCGGAGGCGTACGGCTTCGTCGCGCAGTCCGTGGACGTCTTCCTCGCCGAGGGGCTGGAGCACGGCGAGCACGAGCGCGAGGACACCGAGCAGGACATGCGGCAGGAGTGGTTCCCCGATGCGGAGATCGCGGAGATGGTCCGCTCCGGGGCGATCGTCGAGACGGCCGCGGTGGCCGCGCTCGCCCTCTTCCATCTGGAGCGCGGGTCGCTCGGTTGAGCACGTTCTCCCGCTTTCCGCCACGGAGTGCAGATTGTCGGTGCCCCCTGGGACACTGACCGGATGAGCTCTTCCCCGCCCGCACAGCTGCCCGTGTGGCAGTCGGAGCGTCGCGGGAACGACCTCGAGGAGGCGCGCGACTTCTACGCCGGCTCGTACAACGGCTCCGGCTTCCGGGCCGAGCGCTCGGTCGTGCCGTTCGCGTTCCGCTACACGACGACCGGGCCCGGGCCCGTGAGCCTCCACTCCGCCTCGTTCCTCGGCCGGGTGCGCGGCACGGTGGCCCCGAGCGACGTCTACGTCGCCCTCTGGCTGACCGCCGGGCGCGCCTTGCTCGACCTGGGGCGCGACGAGCACCGCCTCGTCGTCGGGCGCCCGGCCATGTTCCCGAGCGGCCGGCCCTTCGGCTTCGAGGCCCTCGAGTACCGCGACGCGCTCGTGCACTTCGAGGCCGCCCACCTCGAGGCGATCGCCGCCGAGCTGCACGGCACCGAGCCCGGCCCGCTGCAGTTCGCCCCCGTGGCGCGCGACACGACGGCCTGGTGGGCGGCCGTCCGGCTCCTGCGCGACACCCTCGCCTCCGCGCACACGCCCACCGTGCTGCAGCGCGACGGCGTCGCGCGCATCGCCGCGATCGCCGCCCTGCAGACCTTCGCCCACCGCATCGCCCCGCTGCCGGCCGTCCCGCCCTCCGTCAGCGCGCGGCGCCTCCGCCGGGCCGTGGAGTTCGTGCAGGCCAACGCCGACCTGCCCCTCGGAGTGGCCGACATCGCCGACGCGGCGGGGCTCACGGTCCGCGGCGTGCAGCTGGCCTTCCAGCGCGCCTTCGGCGAGACCCCGAGGCGCTACCTGCGCGACGTCCGCCTCGAGCGCGCGCACGAGGAGCTCTCGGCCGGATCGATCGGCTCGCTGGTGGTCGGCGACGTCGCCGCCCGCTGGGGATTCATCAGCGGCGGTCGTTTCGCCCAGCACTACGCGACGCGCTTCGGCGAGCTCCCGAGCGAGACACTCCGCCGCTAGCCCTCCCGATCCCCGACGGCGGTTCCGCCGCGAGGCGTTCGGGCGTACTGTCCGAGGACCGCCCGCTGCCCCGCGGGCCCGCGTCGATGGAGTCGCGAATGTTCGAACCCGGAGGATCCGCGCGACCTCTCGCGCGGATCGGCTACGTCACCGCCGCCCTGCTGGTCGGCGCGATCCTGGTGGGCGGCGCGGTCGGCGCCGCCGTCGCCCTGGTCCTCTACCTGCCCGGCGTCCTCGCCGCCGACGGCCCGCCCGGACTGGTCGGCTTCGGCCTGCTCATGGGAGCCGCATCCGGCGTCGGCATCGGAGTGGTCGGAGGCGCGGGAGCGGTCGCCGGCATGGTCGCGGTACGCGTCGCGAGCCGCCGCGACGGTCCGTTCGTGCTCGGCACCAGCGCGGGCGCGGGCCTCGGCGTGCTGGTCGCCTCCGCGAACCTGCTCGTCAGCCGCGACGCTCCGACCTGGGCGTCCGCTCTGCTCGCCACCGCGGCCGCCTGCGCCCTCTGCGCTGCGGGCTCGTGGCTGCTGACCCGGCACGAGCACTCCTGGGAGCGCGCGCACGCCGCACCGCGCTGATCCGCGGCGCCTCCGGAGGTCAGCCCGCGTAGGACCCGACCAGGCGGACCGCTCCGCCGTCGACGCCCTTCGCGCCCTGCTCGAAGCCCTCGAATCCGCGCGCGGCCGTCGAGACGCGGCCCGCGACCCACGACGGGACGCCCGAGCGCTCGAGGCGCGCGATCACGCCGTCGGCCGCCTCCGCCGCGACCACGGCGAACATGCCGATGCCGAGGTTCCAGGTGCCCTCGGTGCTCTCGAGCGTCGCGCCGGACATCCCGGCGAGCGCGCGGAACACGTCGGACGGGCTCCAGCTCGCCCGCTCGACCTCGACCCACGAGCCGCGCGGCAGCACCCGGGCGAGGTTCGCCGCGATGCCGCCGCCGGTGACGTGGCTGATCGAGTGGACGGCCGGGCCGAGCCCGGCGTCGTCGAGCAGGTCGAGGAGGGGACGGGTGTAGAGGCGGGTCGGCTCCAGCAGCACCTCGCCGACCACGCCGCCCAGCTCCTCAGAGCGATCGGTGAAGCCGATGCCGCGCTCGGCGAGGATGTGGCGCACGAGCGAGTAGCCGTTCGAGTGCAGTCCGGAGGAGGCCATCGCCACCACGACGTCGCCGTCGCGCACGCGGTCGGCGCCGCGCACCTGGTCGGCCTCGATCGCGCCGACCGCCGCGCCCGCCACGTCGTAGTCGTCGGGTCCGAGCAGGCCCGGGTGCTCGGCCGTCTCGCCGCCGACGAGCGCGGTGCCCGTCTCGGAGCAGGCGCGCGCGATGCCGGCGACGATGTCGGCGATGCGGGCCGGGACCACCTTGCCGCACGCGATGTAGTCGGTCATGAAGAAGGGGCGGGCGCCGACCACGACGATGTCGTCGACGACCATGCCCACGAGGTCCTGCCCGATGGTGTCGTGCTTGTCGATCGCCTGCGCGAGCGCGACCTTGGTGCCGACGCCGTCGGTCGAGGTCGCGAGGAGCGGGGCGCGGAAGTCGCGGAGGAAGGAGACGTCGTACAGGCCCGCGAAGCCGCCGACCCCGCCGAGGACGCGGCTGTCGTGCGTCGCCGACACCGCCGACTTCATCAGCTCGACGGCGAGGTCCCCCGCCGCCGTGTCGACTCCTGCGCGGGCGTAGCTGCTCGTCTCATCACTCACGCGACGACCCTACCGACTGGCCCCTCCCGCCGCGGCGCGGATCCGGGTCCGCCGCCCCGGCGGCTCCCGCTGCGCTCCCGCGGTCACGCGTCCCAGGCCACGTAGTGCAGCTCGGCGCGGTCGCGGCTGCGGTGGAGGTCGAGGTAGGACCGGGCGATGACCTCGGCCGCCGCGTCCGGGTGGCCGCCGTCGATGAGCGCGGTGATCGCCACGTGGGCGGCGTAGACGCCTCGGGGCTCGAGCGCGGAGTGGAGGTTGAGGACCCAGTTCCGCAGGCCCGCGGCGGCGATGTTGATGTTCGCCAGCGCCGCGTGCGGGGCGACGGAGCCGCCGCCGGTGGTGACGAGGATCGTCCCGCTGCCGGCGGCGATCATGTCCGGAACCACTTCGCCGACGGCACGGAGCGCGCCGCCGAGGTAGAAGTCGATCTGCGGCTGCAGGTTCTCGGGCGTGACGTCCAGGACGCCGACCGGAGCGAGAGCGGAGTCGGCGGGAGAGAACTCGAGGACGTCGATCGGACCGAGGTCGGCACGGATCGCCCGCAACGCGGCGGTCAGGGTCTCGGGCCGCGCGATGTCGGCGGCGAAACCCGTCGCCTCGATGCCCTCCTCGGCGAGACGAGCGGCCAGGCCGTCCAGCTTCTCCTGGTTCCGCGAGACGAGCGCGACGGTGAAGCCGGCCCGGCCGAAGACGCGGGCGATCTCGAGGCCGAGGCCGGGGCCCGCGCCGATAACGGTGAGAAGGGGCATGGGAGGTCCTGTCGTCGTGCGCCCTGGGGCGCGATGAGCGGGGCTGCTAAGTTGAGGTCAGCCTCAAGACTCATTGGACCATGAGTTGAGCGGCACCTCGAGATCATCGGGAGGATCGCATGGACGAGCAGAAGGTCCTGCGCCGGGACGCGCAGCGGAACGTCGAGAAGCTGCACGCCGCCGCCCTCGAGGTCTTCGGCTCCCGCGGCCTGGCCGCCCCTCTCGAGGACATCGCCCGTCACGCCGGCGTGAGCATCGGCACCCTCTACAACCGCGTCGGCTCCCGTGAGGAGCTCATCGACGCCGTCGTCCCGGCCGTCGCCGGCGAGAAGCTGAAGGGTCTGACAGAGCGCGCTCTCGCCGAGCGGTCCTCCCGCGGACGCCTGGAGCGCTTCGTCTCCGGGATGATCGACCTCCAGCTGGAGGACCCCGCCCTCAACGACGCGATGCTGCGCCGCTTCCCCGACGCGGTCGCCGTCATCGAGGCCTGCGACCGCTCGATCGAGCTCGGCCGGGATCTCGTCGAGGCCGCCCACCGCGACGGATCCCTCTCCCCCGACTTCACCCACGACGACCTGATGGCCCTGCTCTGGATGGCGGGCACGACCAGCCGCGAGTCCGCGGCTCCGCAGGGCTGGCGCCGCGTCCTGGACCGGAGCCTCGCGGGAGCCTGGACGGCTCCGAGCAGCTGAGCGGCCGCGCGGCTCCCCGACCGCCCGCCCGGCCGATCCGCCGGTCGGCGCCGCCCTGAGCACCCCCGGAGCCACGGATCCGCCCACGGCGAACCATTAGGGGATGAGTCCCCCGCGTGCCAGGATGGACCGTCAAACCCCCCTGCTATCCCCTTGGGAGCCCCTCCGGCATGTGCGGAATCGTTGGGATCGTGTCCTCCGGACCGGTCAACCAGTCCATCTACGACAGCCTCTCCCTCCTGCAGCACCGCGGCCAGGACTCGACCGGCATCGCGACCGCCGACGGCAGCACCCTGCACATCAAGAAGGCCGCGGGACAGGTCCGCGAGGCGTTCCGCACCCGCGACATGCGCTCGCTGCTGGGCTCCATGGGCCTCGGCCACGTGCGCTACGCGACGAAGGGCAACGCCGAGCGCGAGGAGGAGGCGCAGCCGTTCTACGTGAACGCGCCGTATGGCATCATCCTCGTCCACAACGGCAACCTCACGAACACGCGCGAGCTCACCGAGGAGCTCTTCCGCATCGACCGCCGGCACCTCAACACCACCTCCGACACGGAGCTGCTGGTCAACGTGCTGGCGAACGAGCTGCAGGCGTCGATGTCGGGCCGCGACCTCGACGCCGACGAGGTGTTCGACGCCGTCGCCCGCGTGCACGAGCGCGTCGAGGGCTCCTACGCCACCATCGCGCTGATCGCCGGCGTCGGGCTCCTGGCGTTCCGCGACCCCTTCGGCATCCGCCCGCTCATCGTCGGCCGCCGCAGCAACACCGGGGCTCCGGACGACTGGGTGGTCGCCTCCGAGTCGCTCGTCCTCGAGGCGCAGGGCTTCGAGATCGTGCGCGACGTCGCTCCCGGCGAGGCGGTCTTCATCACGCCCGACGGCCGGATGGCCAGCCGCCAGTGCGCGAAGGACCCGCGCCTCATCCCGTGCTCGTTCGAGTACGTCTACCTCGCCCGCCCCGACTCCGTGATGTCGGGCATCTCGGTCTACGAGGCGCGCCTGCGCCTGGGCGACCGCCTCGCCGACACCATCGCGCAGTACACCCCGGGCGGAGCGATCGACGTCGTCATGCCGATCCCCGACTCCTCGCGCCCCGCTGCGATGCAGGTCGCGCAGAAGCTCGGGATCGAGTACCGCGAGGGCTTCTACAAGAACCGCTACGTCGGCCGGACGTTCATCATGCCCGGGCAGGCGGTCCGCAAGAAGTCGGTGCGCCAGAAGCTCAACGCGATGTCGAGCGAGTTCAAGGGCAAGAACGTCCTGATCGTCGACGACTCGATCGTCCGCGGCACCACCTCCAAGGAGATCGTCGACATGGCCCGCGCGGCCGGCGCGAACACGGTCACCTTCGCGTCCGCCGCGCCTCCCGTGCGCTACCCGCACGTGTACGGGATCAACATGCCCTCGCGCCAGGAGCTCGTGGCCCACAACCGCCGCATCCCCGAGATCTCGGAGGCGATCGGCGCCGACCAGCTGATCTACCAGGAGGTCGCCGATATGAAGGCGGCGATCCTCGAGGGCTCGGACGTCACCGACCTCGAGACCAGCTGCTTCACCGGCGAGTACGTGACGGGCACCGTCACTCCGGAGTACCTCGACTGGGTGGAGCGCACGCAGCTCAGCTGAGCTCTGCACAGCGCCGGTCGCGGCGCAACGGGTGCCGCGGATCCGTGCGCCGCTCCATGATCGGAGGGTGCGCGGCCCCGCGCGCATGCACCCGAGGAGTCCCCCGTGATCTACCGAATCCTGCCGTTCCTGCTCACCTTCGTGGCCAAGAAGATCTCGAAGTCGCAGAAGGCCAAGCGCGCCGCCGCCAAGCGCCCGACGTCCACCACGAGCAGCAGCCGCCGCTCCTCGTCGCGCCGGGGACGCTGACGCCGCGGTCCCGTCCGCGAGCGCGAGCCGCGGACGGGACCCCCGGCTCAGGGCGGAGTGCCGCGGCCGCTGGGCGGTCCGTCTCCGCCTGCTAGACCCGGTCGGACCCGGCCCGGGGGTCGCCCTCGTCGGACGAGGTCCCCACGTCGGGCGGAGTCCCCTCGGCCGCGGGCTCCTCGGCCGCGTCCTCGCGCTCGACGATCCGCTCGGCGGTGGTCCGGACGACCTTCCGGCCGACGACCCGGTCGAGCAGCACCACGACGAGCCCCGCGAGGGCGCCGAACAGCGTCACGAAGAGCAGCAGGCTGAAGCCGAAGACCTGCCCGCGGGAGAAGCCCTCCGTCTCGGGCAGCGCGAAGGTCAGCACGAAGGCCGCGATCGCTCCGAGCCCGACGCCGAGCGTCAGGATGCGCCAGACGCGCGGCGAGCGGCGGACGTCGACCTGTTCGCGGGTGACCTCGGGGCCGGCGGGATCGCTCATGTCTCCATTCTCCCCCGCGCGGGCGAGGGCACGGCACCGTGATCGCTCAGAGCGCGTGCACGAGCCGGCCCGCCTGCGCCCGCAGCTCGCGGACCACGGTGCGAACCGAGAGCCGCTCCGCCCGGTCCGGACGCATCAGAGCGACGATGTGCCGCACGGAGTTCACCCCGCGGAGCGGCTTCACGACGACTCCCGCGCCGCCCGCCGTGTAGCGCGGGAGGACCGCGATCCCCAGGCCCGCCGCGACGAACGCCTCCGTCACGCGCGTGGACGCGAAGCGCTGCTCCACCCGCACCGCCTCGCCGGACGCGGTCTCGATGTCCTGCATCACGCGCTCGAACGGGAACCCGTCCGGGACGCCGATCCAGGTCTCGCCGACCAGGTCCGCCGCCGAGACCGTCGCCCGGTCCGCGAGGCGGTGCCCGACCGGCAGGCCGATGTCGAGGGGCTCGATCATCAGCTCCGCCATCGCGAGGCCGCGGCCGGCCCAGGCGCTGCGGCCGGTGGGCGAGTGGGCGAGCACGATGTCGAAGTCGGCGGTCAGGTCGGCGAACTCGTCGGTGCCGGGGTCCGCGTCCTCGCATTGCACGACGAGCCCCTCGACGCTCCGGAGCGCCACCAGCGCGTTCGGGAGGAGCATCTGCCCCGCGGTGGGGAAGGTCGCGATGGTGACCTCGCCGATCGGGTTGTTCTTGAACGTCTGCCAGACGGCGTCGGCCCGCTCGAGCGCGATCGCGATCTCCGTGGCGCTCCGGGCGAGCTCGCGTCCCGCCGCCGTGAGCACCACGCCGCGGCCGGAGCGCTCGATCAGCGGCACGCCGGCCTCGCGCTCGAGGACCTTGAGCTGCTGCGAGACCGCGGAGGGCGTGCGGTGCGTCGCCTCCGCCACGGCCGTGATCGAGCGGCGCATCGAGAGCTCGCGGAGCAGTTCCAGCCGTCGCACGTCCATGTAGAGAAACTACACGTCAGGGCAAGAACAGTTCGATTGTCCTACGGAACACGGGGCCGGACACTGGACGTTGTACACAGCATCCCGGCGGATGGATCAGAAGCCGCCGCAACGAAAGGCAGAACACTCATGAGCATCGCAATCCTCGTCGTCCTCAGTGGCCTCGCCGCATGGGGCACGGTGTCGACGGTGCTCGTCGCCAGCCGCGACGGCTACCGTCAGGTCCCCGCGCAGCACTGAGCCCCGCCGCTCCGCGACAGCACCTCATCGCGTTCCGACGCCGTCTCCCGACCGGGAGGCGGCGTTCTCGCGTCTCCGGGGGCTGCTGCCGCTCCTCGGGGAACGCCTCCCCGCCGCGGCTCCCAGGGGCCCCCATCGGCTCGCCCCGCACACGACGACGGGCCCCCGACCGGAGTCGAGGGCCCGTCGTGCGCGCGGTGCGGCTACTTCGCGGCTGTGCGGCGGCGCAGGCGCGCGACCGTCATGCCCAGACCGAGCAGCAGAGCGGCGATCCCGGCGACGAACGCGGGGGTCGCGTCCACTCCGGTCTCGGCGAGGTGGTGCGAGCCGGCGACCGGAGCGGTGGTCGGCGTCGGCGCGGGGCCCGTGGTGGGCGGCGTGGTCGGCGCGGGCGTCGGCTCCGTGGTCGGTCCGGGAGTCGGGGTGCCCGCTCCGGCGCCGGCCGCGACGGCGAAGCCGACGCTGATCTCGGTGCCGGTGGTGTCGAGCGCGAACGTCGCGGTGTGCGCGCCGCCTGCCAGGCTCTCGTCGATCGGGACCGAGAACGACGCGCGACCGGTCGAGTCGTCGGTGACGGCCCGGGTGGGGTCGATCGTCGCGGTGCCGACGACGGTGCCGTCGACGCTCGCGGTCACGGTGGTGTCGGCCGCGGCTCCGGTGCTGAACAGGAGCGAGGAGAGGTCGACGGTCATGGTGTCGCCGAACGCGTACTCGCCCGAGTCCGGGACGTTGTCGGTCAGGCCGATCGTGCGCTGCACGGGGTCGGGACTGACGGTGCCGAGGTCCTGGATGTAGCCGACGAAGGCGTCCAGGTCGATGCGGCCGGAGTCGGCCGTGCCGGTGCCCTCGGTGAAGGTGCTGAAGCCGTCGCCGCCGCTCGCGAGGAAGCTGCTGGTCACGACGGTGTAGGTCGCGGCCGGGTCGATCGGCTCGTTCTGGAAGAACACCTGCGAGATGCGCGAGCCCTCGGGGGCCGTGGCGTCGAAGACGTAGGTGAGGTCCTTCGAGGTGGAGAGGTTCAGCTGCGGGTGGCTGGAGCTGCCCACCCACTGCTCCTCGAGCAGGTCGGAGATCTGCTCACCGGTGAGCTGCAGGGTCACCAGGGTGTTCGCGAAGGGCTGGGCGTCGGAGGCCTCGGCGTAGGTGACCACGCCGTCCGCGTCGCCGGGCTGGTCCGGAGTCGCGGTGTAGGAGAGGTCGTCGCGCAGGCCGCCCGCGTTCGAGAAGGCGATCTGCGTGCCGAGCTCACGGGTGGCCCAGAGCTGGGCGTCCGAGACGAGGTTGCCGAGGGTCGACTCCGAGCCGCGGTTGGTCGTGGTGCCGTCCGGGCGGTAGGCGCGCGAGATGTCCTCGGTGATGGTGCCGACCTTCACGCTGCCCTCGCGGACGGCGACGGCCTGGGCGTCGGCGACGATGCTCTCGACCTCGGCGTCGGGCTCGAAGGCGCCGACGACGATCGTCTTGGCCGGGTCGTCGGAGGCCGGGTCGTCGACGACCTTCGTGAGCGGCACGACCTCGCTGGTGAGCGAGGTGAGCTGCTTGGTCGCCGGGTCGACGGTCAGGGACATGCGGCCGATGTTCTCGGCGTAGCTGCCGGTCTGCGACACGACGGTCGGGAAGGCTCGGCCGGCGTCGATGCCCGCGTTGTACTCCTGGTGGCTGTGGCCCGAGACGATCGCGTCGACGTTCGGGGCGACGGCGTTGACGATCGCGCCGAACTTGGGGTCCGCCTCCGGGGTGTTCAGCTCGGCCGCGTCGGCGTCGGCTCCCTCGTGCAGGAGCAGGACGACCACGTCGGCCTCGTCGTTGGCGGCGTCGCCGTCCTGGAGCTGCGCGGCGACCTCGTTGACGTTCTCGGCGATCGGCTCGATGGAGAGCGTCGAGATCGTGGCGGGGTTGACGAGCTTGCCGAGGTCCTCGGTGATCGCGCCGATGAAGGCGACGGAGACGCCGTCCTGCTCGGTGATCACGTAGGGGGAGTAGGCGCGCTCGCCGGTCGCGGTGTCGTAGAGGTTCGCGTTCACGTAGGGGAACGCCGAGGCGTCCACGACGCGGCCGTCCACGTCGGCGCGGCCCTGGTCGAACTCGTGGTTGCCCAGCGTGCTGACGTCGAGGCCCATCGCGTTGAGCGAGTCGAGCGTGGGGATGTCGCCCTGCACCTTCGACACGAAGGTCGAGGCGCCGATGTTGTCGCCGGCCGAGACGAACAGCGTGTTCGGGTTGGCGGCGCGGTAGGAGTCGACGGCACCGGCGAGCACAGCGGCTCCGGCGACGGCGCGGTCGGCGGCGAGCCGCCCGTGGAAGTCGTTGATCGAGAGGATGTCGATGGCGACATCGCCCTCGGCCGCCGCGGCGGGCGTGGCGCCGAGGAGGGCCGCTCCGGCGACGGCGCCGACGGCGGTCGCGGAGAGGAGTCGGGTGAGGCCGCGTCGGCCCGGGGAGGTACTGCGCATCGTGAAGGGGACTCCAAGCATCGAGCGGTGGATCCGGAGAGGATTCGTGCCGCGTGAGGGGGTTATTCCCAGACAACCCGACGGCGGACCCCAGGTCAAACGTTCCGACGACGGCTCGCCGCCGCGTTTACGAGAAGTTAACTCGCCGACGCTCAGCCCACGCGCAGGACGGGGAGGAACGGCGTGAGGTCCGCGCGTACTCCCGAGGCGTGGATCCGCCCGCTCGCGAGGCCCTCGCTCCACGGCAGGGAGCCGGTCGCGAGCGGCAGCCAGGTCGCCGCGTCCATCTCGATCACGTTCGGCGGAGTGCCGCGGGTGTGGCCCGGACCCTCGACGCACTGGGCCGCGCCGAACGGCGGAACGCGCACCTCGACGCTGCGACCGGGGACGTTCGTCTCGATGATCTGCAGGAGGAACCGCACCGCCGTCGCCGTCGTGTTCCGGTCCGCTCCACCGGCGAGCGCCGCCCGCACCGCGGACTGCCCGCTCGCCTCGTCGATCCTGCCCTTGGCCATGCACCCATCCTGCCGCCGCCGCCCGCTCCCGGACGCCTCCCGCGGGGCCCCGCCCGGCGTGTCGGCGTCCGCAGCGCCGCCCCGCGGAGGAGGACGTCACAGGGACCTGGCCCGGGGCGGGGCGCCCTATCCTGTCAGGGTGAAGATCCTCGTCCTCGGTTCGGGTGCCCGTGAGCACGCCATCATCACGGCTCTCCTCGCGGAGGAGGAGCACCACGAGATCATCGCGGCGCCCGGCAACGCCGGGATCGCGCGCGACGTCGAGGTCATCCACTTCGACACGAACAGCCCCCGGCTGGTCAGCGGCTTCGCGGTGGAGCAGGGCATCGAGCTCGTCGTCATCGGCCCCGAGGCGCCCCTGGTCGCGGGAGTCGCCGACGCGCTCCGCAAGCGCCGCATCCCCACCTTCGGCCCGGACAAGGCCGCGGCGGCGCTCGAGGGCTCGAAGACCTTCGCGAAGCGTGTGATGGACATGGCCCGCGTGCCCACCGGCCGCGCGACCCGCGTCTCCACCCTGGTCGACGCCACCCGCGCCATCGACGACTACGGACTCCCCTCGGTCGTCAAGGCCGACGGCCTCGCCGCGGGCAAGGGCGTCCTGGTGACGGAGTCGCGCAGCGCCGCGATCGCGCACGCCGAGTTCTGGCTGCAGTCCGGCGACGTCCTCATCGAGGAGTTCCTCGCCGGCCAGGAGGTCTCCCTCTTCCTCCTCTCCGACGGCCACGACGTCGTCCCCCTCTCCCCCGCGCAGGACTTCAAGCGCCTGAGCGACGGCGACGAAGGACCGAACACGGGCGGCATGGGCGCCTACTCCCCGCTGCCCTGGCTCGCCGACCGCTGGGAGAGCGAGCGCGCGTTCGTCGACGAGGTGATCGACACGGTCGCCATCCCGACCATCCGCCAGCTCGAGCGCGAGCGCACCCCCTTCGTCGGACTCCTCTACTGCGGCCTCATCGTGACCGACGCGGGCCTGCGCGTGATCGAGTTCAACGCCCGCTTCGGAGACCCCGAGACCCAGGTCGTCCTCCCCCGCCTCGCCTCCCCGCTGTCCGCGCTGCTGCACGCGGCGGCCACCGGTGCGCTCGCCTCCGTCCCGTGGCCCGCGTTCACGGACGAGGTCGCCGTCACCGTCGTCCTCGCGAGCGAGGGCTACCCCGAGAACGCCGTCACCGGTCGGACCATCACCGGGCTCGAGGCGGCGGCGGCCGTCCCCGGCGTCACCATCGCCCACGCGGCGACCCAGCTGGTCGACGGGCGCTTCGTCGCCACCGGCGGCCGCGTGCTCAACGTCGTCGCGCGCGGCGCCGACTTCGCCGAGGCGCGGGAGCGGGCGTACCGCGCGCTCGACCTGATCCACCTCGACGGCGGGCTGTATCGGAGCGACATCGCGGCGAAGGTCGCGCAGTAGCGCGACCTCCGACGTGATCTCGATCACGCCGCTCCCCGCGCGGCGTGGCGCAGTCGGCGAGGAGGGTGGCCGGGTTCTGCAGAGCGGGGTGCGTTCGGCGCATCCGAAACGCTCGGCACGCGTTCCAGCCGGCGCCTCGAGGGTGGCCGGGTGGCGGGGCGGATCCGCGCTCGGACCCAGGCCTCCGCGACGCAGGCTCGCGGCGGGGGTCGGTCGCCGCGGCGGGCCGGGTCAGGCCAGGCTGCGGAGGGCCTCGGCGAGGTCGGGGTGCGCGAAGGCGAAGCCGGCGTCCTCGAGGCGGCCGGGCACGACCCAGCGGGACTTGAGCAGGAGCTCGGGCTCGGTGCGGAGCAGGAGGGTCGCGGGCTCGAGGACGAAGCGCGGGGCCGGTATCCCGATCCGACGGCCGACGGCCGCGCGGAGCAGCCGCGAGAGCTCGGTGTTGTCGCTCGGGTTCGGCGACGCGAGGTTCACCGGTCCGTCGAGGGACGACTCCTCGAGGAAGCGGATCGACTGGTACACGTCCTCCACGTGGATCCAGCTGAAGCGCTGCCGACCGCGGGTGCGCCGGTGCTCGTGGTGCACGCCGGCGTCCCGGCGGGCGCGCGTCGAGGGCCACGGCCCGTCGAACTGCGGACCCCCCAGGCCGAGTCGCGCCAACCGCAGCAGGATCGCCGTCGCCGGACCGTCTCCGAGCACGATGGACATCCGCAGCGCGACTCGCCGCACCCCGGGCGTCTCTCCCGCGAAGAACTCCGACTCCCACGCCCGCGCCACGTCGACCGAGAACCCCTCGCCGAGCACGCCCTCGTCCTCGGTGTTCGCCCGCTCCTCTTCGTGCCGGTAGATCGTGGCCGTGCTCGCGTTCATCCAGACCGGCGGAGGAGTCGCGACCGCCCCGACCGCGCGGTGCAGCTCCGCGGTGGTCGCCACCCGGGAGCGGAGGATCTCGGCGCGGTTCGCCGCGGTGTACCGGCAGTCGACGCTCTTGCCGGCGAGGTTCACCAGGAGGCGGGCGCCGTCGAGCGTCCGCGTGATCCCGGCGATGTCGCCCCAGCGCGCGTCCGGCCCCGAGCGGCCGATCCGCCGCACCGTCCAGCCGTCGGCGGTGAAGCGGCGGGCGAGCTCGGTCCCGAGGAACCCGCTCGCACCGGCGAGGACGACGACGGGGTCAGCGGTGCTGCTCATCGCCCCATCGTGCCGCACCCCGCCGGAGTCAGGGGGAGGACTCGTCGGAGACGCGCTGGCGGGACGTGGAGCAAGTGGAGGCGGGCCTCGGTCAGCCGCTGAGCGGCCCCGCACCACCGAGTAGACGCGCCGCGGCGAGCGCCCCGGCCAGCCGCTCGCCGAACCCCGGCGGCACCTCGGCGGGCAGCGAGTCGACCGGCCACCAGGCCACGTCGTCGCTCTCGTCGCTGACCGTCACGGGAGCGTCCGGATCGGCGATCGCGCCGAAGCCCACGTCCCAGTGCCGGGAGCAGCGGCCGAAGCCGTCGCCGAGCGCGTGCCGGTCGAGGTCGAGCGGCAGCACGCCGAGCGGCTGCAGGCGCGCCACCCCGCTCTCCTCCCGCGCCTCGCGGAGGGCAGCGGCGGCCACGGAGTCGTCGCCGGCCTCGATGTGCCCGCCGAGCTGCACCCAGAACCGGCCCTTGCGGTGGAAGCAGAGGAGCACCTCCGCGAGATCCGGCGAGAGCACGAAGCAGCTCGCGGTGATGTGCTCGGGGCCGCCGTCGCGCTCGAGCGCCGACTCGCCGCGCTGCTCGAGGAACGCCAGGTACTCGTCCCGCAGTCCGGCGAGCGCACCCGCATCCCACTCCCGCAGCTCGCTCGCCAGCGCCGCCCCTCGCTCCCCTGTCACGCGGAGCACCCTACTTCCCCTCCGCGAGATGCCACTTGGGTACGCGACACGCCGTGCGGCGCGTACCCAAGTGGCATCTCGCGGAGAGGGGACGGACGGGAGCGTCAGACGGAGAGGCCGGAGAGGCCCTCGCGGTCGACGCGGCGGTGGAAGCGCATGCCGGCGAGACCGCCGAGCACGGCGCCGACCAGCGCGACGACCAGTGCGGCGAGCGCCGTCACGATCGCCGCGGCCGTGGCGTCGCCCGCGTCCAGCGGGATCGTCGGGAAGCCGCTGACCGCGGAGAGCGCCTGGCTGCCGCCGGTGATCGCCGAGACGATGCCCACGACGATCGCGACGACGACCGCCCAGGCCCACACTCCGACGCCCTGCTTCGCTCCGCTGAAGCGGGCCATGCGGCCGGCCACGTAGCCGCCGCAGTAGTAGGCGACGAGGAGGATGACCAGCAGCGCGATCGCGCCCGCCCAGCCGAACGCGGCCGGGTCGGCCGCGAGGTCGCCGGTGACGTCCTGGGTCCCGATGACGGCGGCCCCGATCGCGGTGACGAGAGCGGTCAGGAGGACGGCGAGTCCGGTGGCGGCGAGCCAGCCGAAGAAGGCGCAGCCGATCTTGAAGCCGCCGAAGCGGTCGCGCTCGCGCTGGTGGATGTCCTTGCGCGCGGCCGCACGGGCCTGCTTCGCCTCGGCGGAGTCGGGGTCGACGGGCGCGCGGTGCTCGGGCGCCGAGTGGGCGGAGGCGGAGCGGTCCGCGGAGTCGGAGCGGTCCGGAGTCGCGGAGCGGTCCGGAGTCGCGGAGCGGTCCGTCGCCGCAGCAGCTCCCGTGTCCCCCGCCGAGTCGATGCGCGCCGTGCCGCCCGCCGCCGAGCCCTCTGCGCGTCGCGGCAGTCCGCCGTCAGCCGGATCCCTGTCTGTCGTGCTCATGTCGAACCTCCTGGCCGAGCGCCCCGAAGAAGGGCGACACGCTCAGTCAAGACCCAGGGAGCCCTCGGTGTCGCGGGCTTGACGACAGGACGGGGCGGTCGGGTCGTCAACCCCCTGCGCCCCCTCCCTCCCACCCGCTTGCATGGGGGCACCGACCGACGACACGAGAGGGAGAGTCATGACTCCGGAATCCCCTGAGCAGACACCGCCCGGCACCGAGGCCGAGCTGACGCCGAAGGCCGACCACGGCGAGACCAGCTACCGCGGCACCGGCCGCCTCAGCGGCAAGGTCGCCCTCATCACCGGCGGCGACAGCGGCATCGGCAAGGCCGTCGCGATCGCGTTCGCGCGCGAGGGCGCCGACGTCGCGATCTCGTACTTCGACGAGCACGACGACGCCGAGGACACCGCGAAGTGGGTCCGGGACGCCGGCCGCGAGGCGCTGCTCCTCCCCGGCGACCTGCAGGACCCGGCGCACTGCCGCGCCGTCGTCACAGAGACCGTCGAGCGCTTCGGCCACCTCGAGGTGCTCGTCAGCAACGCCGCCTTCCAGATGAGCCGCGAGAGCGTCACCGACATCCCGGACGAGGAGTGGGACCGCACGATCGCGACGAACATCAGCGCCTACTTCCACCTCGTGAAGTCGGCGCTCCCCCACCTGGAGGAGGGAGCGTCGATCATCGCGACGAGCTCGGTGCAGTCCGACCAGCCGTCGTACCAGCTGCTGCCCTACGCCGCCACGAAGTCGGCGATCCTCAGCCTCACCGCCTCGTTCGCGCAGGCGCTCGGCGAGAAGGGCATCCGTGCGAACTCCGTCGCGCCCGGCCCGATCTGGACCCCGCTGATCCCCTCGACCATGCCGGAGGAGGCCGTCGCCGAGTTCGGCGAGCAGGTCCCGCTGGGCCGCCCCGGGCAGCCGGCCGAGGCGGCCCCCGCCTACGTCCTCCTCGCCTCCGACGAGGCGAGCTACATCAGCGGGTCGACGATCGCCGTCACCGGCGGGAAGCCGATCCTCTGATCACGCTCCCGGGCACCGCTCACCCGCAGGATTCCGCGATAGGTTCCTGCGGGTGAGCGTCCACATCCGCAGCATCGAGACGGCGGTGCCGACCACGGTCCTGCGCCAGTCCGAGGTGCGCGACCTCTTCGCGTCCCAGCCCGCGATGACCCGTCTCGGGTCCCGCCTGATCGGCGCGGCCTTCGACGCGTCCGGGATCGACACCCGCAGCACGGTGGTCGACGAGCTCGACCGCGTCGAGCGGGAGGGCGCGAGCGTCTTCTACGACGCCGAGAGCGGCCTGGTGCTCGACCCGGGGACGGCGGCCCGCAACGCCGTCTACACCGAGCGCGCTCCCGAGCTCTTCACGGAGGCCGCCCGCCGCGCCCTCGCGTCCGCGTCGATGACCGCCGAGGACGTCACCCACGTGGTGACCGTCTCCTGCACCGGCTTCTACGCTCCGGGGCCCGACTACCAGCTGGTCCGCCGCCTCGGCCTCGCGCCCTCGACGCAGCGCTTCCACCTCGGCTTCATGGGCTGCTACGGCGCCTTCCCCGGCCTGCGCGCCGCCCGCCAGTTCTGCGAGGCCGACCCGGAGGCGGTCGTCCTCGTCGTCGCGGTCGAGCTGTGCACCATCCACCTCACGAGCTCCAACGACCCGGAGCAGATCGTCGCGACCTCCGTCTTCGCCGACGGCGGAGCGGCGGCCGTCGTCACCGCCCGCGAGGCCGCGCCCGGCACCCCGGTGCTCGAGCTCGACGCGCTCGCCACGACGCTCACCGACGAGGGCGAGACCGAGATGGCGTGGACGATCGGCGACCACGGCTTCTCGATGCGGCTGAGCACCTACGTGCCCTCGATCATCGGAGCGAACATCGAGGCGGCCGTCGCCCCGCTGCTGGCCGGCGCAGAGGTCGAGCGGAGCGACGTGCAGCGCTGGGCGATCCACCCCGGCGGCCGCAGCATCCTCGACAAGGTGCAGGCCTCGCTCGCCCTCAGCGACGAGCAGCTGGCCCCGTCGCGCGAGGTGCTGCGGACCAACGGCAACATGTCGAGCGCGACCGTCCTCTTCATCCTGCGGCGCCTGCTCCACGGCGAGGCGGCCGACGGCGAGCGGATCGGCGCGATGGCGTTCGGTCCCGGCCTCACCGTCGAGCTCGCGCTGCTCACCAAGCGGGGCGGGGAGTGACTCCGCGAGCCCCTCTCGCGCCGGACCTTCGCCACCGCGAGGTCTCCGAGCAGGAGCTGATGGACGACCCGGACTGCGACCGGACCCTGCTCGACGCCACCTACGCCCGCTTCGGCACGGTGAACCGGCTGGTCTCGGGGTGGCGCGGCCTCTACCGCTCGCGCCTGCGCCCGCTGCTGCGGCCCGACGAGCCGTTCCGCCTGCTCGACATCGGCTCCGGAGGCGGCGACGTCGCCCGCTCCCTCGCCGGCTGGGCCCGCGAGGACGGTCTCCGCCTGGCGATCACCGCCGTCGATCCGGACGAGCGCGCCTCCGCCTTCGCCACGTCGACGCCCGCGCCGCCCGGAGTCGAGTTCCGCCGCGCGAGCAGCGCCGACCTGGTCGCCGAGGGCGAGCACTTCGACCTGGTGACCTCCAACCACGTGCTGCACCACCTGACGCCGGAGTCGCTCGCGGGTCTGCTCGCCGACAGCGAGCGCCTGGCTCCGCGCGCCCTCCACAACGACATCGAGCGCTCCCGGCTGGCCTACACGGCCTACCTGCTGGCGACGCGCCCGATCGCGGCGGGCTCGTTCCTCCACTACGACGGGTCGCTGTCGGTGCGGCGCAGCTTCACCGCCGCCGAGCTGCGGGCGGTGGCGCCCGAGGGGTGGCGGGTCGAGCGCGCGGCGCCCTACCGGCTGCTGCTCGCGCGGGGCGAGGTGTGAGCGCCGGGCGCCGGGTGAGCGCGGGGCGCAGGGCGAGCGCCGGGCGCAGGGCGAGCGCCTCCGGTCCCCGCTGGCTGCGCGCCGCCGCGGTCGGCTACTCCGCCAACTGCGCCCTCGGCACCGCCGTCGCCACCGGCGCTCTGCGCACGGGCCGCTGGCACTGGATCCACCACGCGCTCTACATCTGCACGTCGTCGCTCACGGCGCTCGCCTGGGCGACGCTGCGCCGGTCCGATCCCCGGGCCGCGGCCGCGCTGGCTCCCGCCGCCGTCCCGCTGGCGGCGATCCCCTTCGCGGGGACGCACGGACGCCGGCACCCAGCGATCGCGCTGGCGGCGGCTCCGTTCGTGCTCGCCGCGCTCGAGCGGACGCGGCGGCCGGCGCGACGGCAGGACGTCCGCCGACTGCTCGGGTCCGGGTCGTTCGGGCGCTGACGGACTGCGGCCGCAGCGCAACGTCGGCTGACACCGGTCCCCCTCCTCCGTCGAGGAAGGGACCCCCTTCTCAGCCGAGGTTGCGCCGGACCGCCTCCGCGCTGGCGCGGGATGCCGGACCGGACCCGCCGCTAGCGCGGGGGCTCGACGTCGCGGTCGGGGTCGGAGCGGTAGGAGCGCAGCGCCTGCCAGCCGGCGATCGCGAGGATGAGCGCGCCGCAGAGCATCGTCAGCAGGTTCGGCACCGAGAAGCCGGAGCCCACGACCGAGTTGATGCCCGCGCCGAGCACGAACACTCCTCCGAGAAGGTAGAAGATGACCCTCGTCTTCACCGTTCCACCGCTTCCCTCGAGCCTGCACAGGACCCTCGATGCTACCCCGCGCGCCCCGGACGGGCGCCGCTCGCCCCGTGCGCAGCCGATCGGGGCAGGATCGAGGCATGGAGTTCCTCGATGTCGTCCGGCGCCGGAAGACCACCAACGGCGCGTTCCTGCCCGATCGCGTCTCCGAGGAGCACCAGCGGCTCCTGATGGAGGTGGCCGGCCGAGCGCCGTCGCAGCTCAACAGCCAGCCGTGGCGGTTCGTGCTCGTCGAGGAGCGCGAGACGATCGACCGGATCGCCGCGATCAGCGGCGAGAGCATGACCACCGCCATGTCGAACGGCACGTTCTTCGAGCGCTACAAGCCCTACTTCCGCTTCAGCAGCGAGGAGATGGAGCAGCGGCGCGACGGGATGCTGTTCGACAAGCTGCCGGCTCCGCTCCGCCCCTTCACGAAGCAGGTCTTCACCAAGCGCGGCCAGTTCCTGATGAACTCCCTCCGCGTCCCGCAGACCCTCGGCGAGGAGAACCGCCGGCTCGTCGCGGGTTCGCCGCTGCTGCTCGGGGTGATGCTCGACCGCTCCGAGTACCGGCCGGGCGAGCTCTCCTCCTTCTACTCGGTGTTCAGCATGGGCGCCGCGATGGAGAACGTCTGGCTGAGCACGGTCGAGCTGGGGATGGGGATCCAGTTCGTGTCGTTCCCGATGGAGGTGCCGGGAGCGTGGGCGCGGATCGAGTCCCTCCTCGCCGTGCCCGACGAGCTCGAGCTGATGGCGGTGTACCGGCTCGGCTACCTGCCTCCGGAGCGGCGGCGGCCGGCGATCGACTGGTCCTCGCACCAGCGGAAGCTGCCGTCGCAGTACGTCTTCCGCGGCACCTGCGCGACCCCGCAGGAGGGGTGGGACGCGCCGACCGGGCCGTGACGAGGATCCGGAGCGACGCGGCCGGCAGCCGACACGAGGTGCCCGCGCCCGCTCCCGGGCCGGCCCCGCCCGACCGGAGATCCGCGACGGAGCATCGACTCCGCCGTCACGCGTCGGCTATCGTGGCGCCCAGCACGCCCGGCAGTGCTACGTCCCGTCCGCGGGACTGTCAATGGGGGTCCGGCGTGTCTCCCGCCCGATTCCCCGCACCGGGGTCCGAGCGGATACCGTCCCCCGAGGAGCCGTCCGCCAGGGCCGGCCCGATGAACGAAGGGGGCCCGTGGCCACGCTCATCTACGGACCGCAGAACCTCGAGATCGAATTCGAGGAGCGCGTCCTCGCGCACCTGAAGGTCGCCGTCCTCTCGAAGCTGCGCCGCAACGAAGCCTTCTCTCTCTCGTGGATGGAGGACGCCTCCACCGGACACGGCCGGAGCTCCGTCTGGCTGCACCCGTCGGTGCCGCTGCACTTCCGCTTCACCGAGGCGCACCAGCCCAAGCTCAACCGCGCGTGGATCGAGCAGATGCTCAGCGTCGCCAGCATGCACGGCGAGCTCTCGGTCCTGCCGGAGCCCGAGGAGCAGCGCCAGGGCTCCTGAGCCCTGCTGCCCCCTGATCGCGCGGCCGTCAACCCCGTCCCCTCTGCGGGGGACGCGAAGTACCGTCGAGAAGACGTCCCCGGAACCATCGGCGGACGTCGACGGACGGAGACGACCATGACGGACACCGCGCGAGCGACCGGCCTGCCCACCCTCACCCCGGTGAGGACGCTCCGCAAGGAGCAGCCGATCGAGCCGCGCCGCGTGCCGGACTCCGTCTCCGTCGGCTCCCAGCCGGTCATCGGCTGCCGGATCGACGTGAGCGGCCGCTCCTTCGTCGTCGAGCTCGACATGGCCGGCATCTTCCTGCGCCAGGTGCGCCGGAGCCTGCGCGAGGGCGAGGGCGGCCTCGTGCTGCTGCGCCACGTCGACGGGATCGAGATGATCCCGTTCTCGCGCGCGACACCGTTCGACGTCTCGGACATCGTCTGCCCCGAGGGCGTCGAGCCCGCGGACGCCCGCTCGGCCCTGGGCCTCCGCGACCGCTGAGCCGCGACGGGCGGCGCTCCGACCCCGCGCCCGCCGCTGAGCGGGATCAGGCGGGGAGCGACGCCTCGATCAGACCGACGATCCGCGGGTCGTCGGGCTCGACCGTCGGGCGGAACCGGTGCACCGTGCCGTCGGCCGTGATCAGGAACTTCTCGAAGTTCCACTTCACGCGTCCGGCCTTGCCGTTCTCGTCCTCCGCCTTGGTGAGCTCCGCGTAGAGCGGGTGCGCCGAGCGGCCGTTGACGCGGACCTTCTCGAACATCGGGAAGGTGACCCCCCAGGTCGTCGAGCAGTACGCCTTGATCTTGTCCTCGTCGCTCAGCTCCTGGAGGAACTGGTTGCTCGGGAAGCCGAGGACCGTGAATCCGCGCTCCCCGTAGCTCTTCTGCAGGGCCTCGAGCTTCTCGTACTGCGGGGCGAGGCCGCAGCGGGAGGCGACGTTGACGATCAGCCGCACGGGCGGGTAGTCGGCGAGGGTCGACGTGGTGCCGTCGATCGTGGTGAGGGGGATGTCGGCGATCGTGTCGGGCACGGAGGGCTCCTTCGGACGTGGTGCGTCGACGCTACTCCCCGCCGCCGAGGGAACCCCGAGTCGTCGAGGGAGCCCGCTCCTGCGGGTTCCCTCGACGGTCCGGGGTTCCCTCGGCGAGCGCCTGCCTCCACCATGGAGGGATGGCCGCCTCGCAGCAGATCGTCTCGGTCGGCGGGCGGAGGCTCCGGCTGACGAACCTCGACAAGGTCGTCTACCCGGAGACCGGCTTCACCAAGGCCGACGTGCTCTCCTACTACGCCTCCGTCGCCTCCGCGATGCTGCCGCATCTCGCCCGCCGCCCGGTCACCCGGAAGCGCTGGGTCGACGGAGTGGGCACCGCCGAGCATTCGGGCGAGGTCTTCTTCGAGAAGAACCTCCCCTCCTCCGCCCCCTATTGGCTGAGCCGGACCCGGCTCGCGCACTCGTCGCGCGACGTCGAGTACCCGCTGGTCGACGACGTCGCCGGGCTCACCTGGCTGGCGCAGCAGGCGGCGCTCGAGCTGCACGTCCCGCAGTGGCGGGTGGGATCCGACGGCGAGCGCCGTCCGCCCGACCGCCTCGTGCTCGACCTCGACCCGGGCGAGGGGGCGGGCCTGGCCGAGTGCGCCGAGGTCGCGTTCCTCGCCCGCGACCTGCTGGAGGGGATGGGCCTGGCTCCGCTGCCGGTGACCAGCGGGAGCAAGGGGATCCACCTCTACTGCCCGCTGGACGCCTCCGCCTCCAGCGACCAGATCTCGGAGGTCGCGCACGAGCTGGCGCGCGCGCTCGAGTCGGACCACCGCGACCTCGTCGTCTCGGACATGAAGAAGACCCTGCGCGAGGGCAAGGTCCTCGTCGACTGGAGCCAGAACAGCGCGGCGAAGACGACCATCGCCCCCTACTCCCTCCGCGGGCGCCTCCGGCCCGCCGTCGCCGCGCCCCGCACCTGGGAGGAGCTGGGCGAAGAGGGCCTGCGCCACCTGTCGCCCGACGAGGCGGTGGAGCGGCTGCGGAGCGACGGCGACCTCCTCCGCCCGCTGCTCGCCGCCCGCGGCGCCGGTCTCGAGCCGACCCCGGAGCGGATGGCGGGCTTCGCCGCGACGGACGCCTCCTCCGACCGCCTGGCGACCTACCGCAGCATGCGCGACGCGTCGAAGACCCCGGAGCCGGTGCCCGAGGCGGGGTCCGCGGGCTCCTCCTCGGGCGACTCCTTCGTCATCCAGGAGCACCACGCGCGGCGCCTGCACTACGACTTCCGGCTCGAGCACGACGGCGTCCTGGTCAGCTGGGCGGTGCCGAAGGGCCCGCCGCTGGAGGGCGACCCGAACCGGCTCGCGGTGCAGACCGAGGACCACCCCCTCGAGTACGCGACCTTCGAGGGCACGATCCCGGCCGGCGAGTACGGCGGCGGCGAGGTGCGCATCTGGGACGAGGGGACCTACGCCCTCGAGAAGTGGCGCGAGGGGAAGGAGGTGATCGCGGTACTGACCGGCCGCCCCGACGGCGGGCTCGGCGGCGAGCCCCGCCGCTACGCCCTGCTGCACACGGGAGCGCACGCGGGCGCCGAGAAGAACTGGCTCCTGCACCTCATGGCGCCGGGGCCCGCTCACAGCCACGGGACGCAGCGACGGGGCCGGGCGGCCGCGTCCGCCGCGTCGCCCGCTTCCCGCCCCGCACCCTCCGCCGACCGCCCGGCCGAGGACTCCGCCCCGCGCCGCCACCGCCCCATGCTCGCCACGGCCGGACGCCGCGGGGAGGTGGACCCCTGGGCCGCGATCGAGATGAAGTGGGACGGCTACCGCGCGCTCGTGCGGGTGCAGGGCGGCACCGCGACCCTCACGAGCCGCAACGGCAACGACCTGACCACCGCGTTCCCCGACCTGCTCGCCCCGCTCTCAGAGGCCGCCGCCGACGCCGTGCTCGACGGCGAGATCGTCGCTCTCGACGCTCGCGGGCGCCCCGACTTCGGTGCCCTGCAGACCCGCGGCGGGCTGACGAAGCCGCGCGAGATCGAGGCGGCCGCCCGGTCCACTCCGGTGCACCTGATGGTCTTCGACCTGCTCGAGCGCGCAGGAGAGGACCTGACCGGGAGCGATTACGACACCCGTCGTGCGGCACTGGTCGAGCTCGTCGCCGAGAACGAGCGCGTGCACGTCCCGTCCGTGTTCGACGGCGACCTGGAGGAGGCGATGGCCACCAGCCGCACCCTCGGGCTCGAGGGCGTGGTCGCCAAGCGCCGCGACTCGCGCTACCAGGAGGGCAGCCGCTCGCGCGACTGGATCAAGCTGACCCACCACCGGCTGCAGGAGGTCGTGATCGTGGGCTGGCGCGAGGGCGAGGGCGGTCTGCAGGGCTCGGTCGGGGCGCTGCTGACCGCGATCCCCGGCGAGGACGGGCTCGCCTACTCCGGCCGCGTCGGCACCGGCTTCAGTGATCGCGAGCGCCGCGGACTGGTCGTCCGCCTGGCCGAGCACGCCACCGACGAGCCCGCCGTCTCCGTCCCTCCGCTCGAGTCGCGCGGCGTGCACTGGGTGTCGCCCGTGCTGGTCGGCGAGGTCCGCTACCGCGAGCGGACCGCCTCCGGCACCCTGCGCCAGCCGGTCTGGCGCGGCTGGCGCGCCGACAAGGCCGCCGAGGACGTCCGCGTGGAGGAGCCGGGCAACTGACCCTCCGGCTGATCCGGCCGAGGTGCCCGGGAATGCGGCTCGCGCGGCCGATCTGCAGCATTCTCGGGCACCTCAGTCCAGGCGCACCCCGCGCAGGAGGAGGAGGGTCGCGCCGACCGCGGCGCCGGTGCCGATGAGGACGCCGCCCGCTCCGGCCGCCGCCGCGAGGACGCCGAGGAGGCTGGGCAGGGCGATCAGCCCGAGGCGGTTCCCGGCCAGGCGCAGCGCGAGGGCGCGGCCGTGGCGGTCGGCGGGGGTGCGCTCGATCAGCCAGGACATCGTGATGGGCTGGCCGATCCCGAGGCCCAGGCCGAGGGCGGCGACCGCGACGAAGAGGAGCGCGGTCGGCGCGGGCAGGGCCACCAGCACCAGGCAGAGCGCCGAGATCAGGATGCCGCCCATCATCACCCGGGTGCGCCCGAGCCGGGCGGTGGCCGCGCCGAGGAGGAGGCGCGAGGCCATCGACGCGAGCGCGCGCACGGTGAGCAGGGCCCCGACGACGCCCGCCGGGAGTCCGCGCTCGGCGCCGAGGGCGGGGAGGTACACGACGGTCAGGTCGACGGCGGCGACGACGGTCGCGCTGGTCAGCAGGGCGCGCGCGAGGCCCGGCACCCGGAGGAGCCCGAGCGTCGACCCCGGAGCCGTCTCCTCCTCCGCCGCGGGTCCGCGCGGGGACGGGCTGCGGATCCCCGCCGTCGAGACGAGCAGCAGCACCGCGAGGATCCCGCCCACGAGGAACAGCGGTGCCGGGTCGGGCCGCACCGAGCCGCCCGCGAGCACAGGGATGAACGCGGGCCCGATCGCCTGCCCGAGCGACGCGGCGAACGTGTAGTAGCCGAAGCGGCTGTCGAGCCGCGTGCCTCCGGTGCCGCCCGCGACGACGGTCTGCTGCCCGACCACGCAGCCCAGATGCCCCGCGCCGAGCAGGGCGATGCCGACCAGCAGCCCCGCGACGCTCCCGCCCGCCAGGAGCAGCACCGCGGCCGCTCCCACCGCGACGAGGGAGCCGACCGCCATCACGGCCCGGGCGCCGACCCGGTCGACCAGCCCGCCCGTCGGCAGCGCGATCAGCAGCGGCACCAGCGCGAAGGAGGCGCCGAGGGCACCGAGCGCCCAGGACGGCACGTCGAGCTGGATCGCCTGGTAGACGGCGGCGGGCCGCAGCAGGAACGCGACGGCCTGGATGAGCACGGCGTGCGCGAGCAGGGACGGAGTCGCCAGGCGGTCCCGCACGCGCGCTCCTCCCCGTGGCACCCGGCTGAGCACCCGCTCATCCATAATCCTCCCCTCCCGCCGTCGCCGAGTCACCCGAGGGTCCGCTCGAGCCCGGCGGCGGGAGCACGAGGGCAGAACCCTCCCGGTCCGTCCTCGTGCGCGGGTCGTCCCCGCGCGCGGGCATGCTCCCCCTTTTGCGGACTGGTCAAGACCCATACACGTATGGTCGAGTATCGAAAGCGCAGGAACGAGCGGATCGGGACTGCGCACCGGGGACACGCCGGGACCGACCGCGCTCACGCGTCGGCCGCGATCCCGGCGTGCCTCCTTTCCGAGACGCGGGCACCGCGTCCCGGCGGTACCCGGACCACGAGGAGGAGAGAACATGAACAGAGACCATCGAGAGACCGCCGCCCGCGGCGGACTCGCGGCGCTCCTGGCGTGCGCTCTGGTCGCTGCAAGCGTCGCCCCGGCGCACGCGGCGCCGTCGGCGCTCCCCGACGCCGCGGTCAGCGCTCACGACGGCGCGACCAGCACTGCAGAAGCCGCGGTCAGCGCTGTCGACGCCGCGACCACTCCGCCCACTGCCGGCACTCTCGGCGACGCAGCGACCGTCGACCTCCCGTCGACCAGCAGGGAGCCCCTCACCATCACGGCGGAGGACGCGCCCACACTGTCCATCCGGCTGCCCGCCGGAGACGGAGCCGTCGCGGGGTCGACCGAGCACCCTGGAGTCCGCGTCTACGACAACGGCGACGGCTCGACGACCGTGCCCGTGGTGGCAGGCAGCACCGTGCGCATCCACACCGTGCTGCGCGACCGGACCGCGCCCGAGGAGTACCCCTACGCGGTGAGCATCGGCACGGGATCGTCGCTGTCCCTGACCGACGACGGTGGAGCGGTCGTCCTCGATCCGGCGGGGCAACCGCACTACCGGTTCGCGCCGCCCTGGGCGGTCGACGCAACGGGAGCGGCAGTCCCCACCTCCTACTCGGTGAGCGGGACGACGCTCCTGCAGCACGTCGACCTCTCCTCGGCCGGCATCGTCTTCCCTGTCGTCGCCGACCCCCAGCCGGTCCTCTGGCCGGGAGGGACGGGCGTCCGCTTCGACCGCGCCGAGACGCGGGCGATCGCCGACTCCGGCGACGCGAGCAGCGCCGCCGCGACCCTCTGCGGCCTGATCGGCTCCGCTCCGGGAGCTGTCGCGTGCGGCCTCGGCGCCGCGCTGGTCCTGCGGACCAAGATCCAGCCCTTCAAGGACGCCGCGAGCAACGGCCGCTGCAGCCAGATCAACATCCCCTACGGAACCGGTCCGGCACTCTGGTTCACGTACGAAGTCGACTGCTGAGAGGAGCCGTCGTGACCGCCACCACGAAGGACCTGCTGACCGCGCTCGCCGTCGGCGCCTGCTTCCTCGTGATCGCCGTGCTGGTCGGGCTCCAGCTTCCGACGCTGGTGCTCTTCCCGGTCGCCGCGTTCCTTCTCTTCTGGGGAGCGCAGACCTGGCGTCGTCGCCACTGACCCGCCCGGGAAGGCTCGTCTCCCGCCTCGAGAACCAGCCTTCCCGGGCGTCTCAGCGGCGGACGTCTCCAGCCGAGTCGTCTCCGCGCGGGGTCGGCAGCGCGTGCGCGGGCAGCGTGCCCAACCGGTGCCGGCCGCGGAGGAGGAACCAGGCCAGGCCGACGCCGACGACCGCGGCGATCACCACGACCGCGCTCCAGCGCAGCTCCGCCCCGTAGACCTCGACGCGCGGCCACGCGAGGTCCACCGTCATGGCCGCGCCCCAGAGCACCGCGAGGACGTTCACCGGCAGGCCCGCACGGCCGAGCGAGAAGCGCCCGGGCGCGGCTGCGGGCCACCGGCCGCGGAGCCGCGCGATCAGCAGCGGCACCGTCACCAGCAGGTAGGCCAGGTAGATGAGGATGACCGCCACACTCGTCACGGCCGTGAAGATCGCCGGAGTGCCGATGTTGACCACCAGGATCAGCACCGCGAGCGCCCCGACGACGAGCGCCGGCGCCACCGGTGTCCCCCGCCGCGGGTCGACGCGGGCGAGCACGCGGCTGCCGGGCAGGGCGTTGTCGCGCGCCATCGCGAAGATCAGACGGATGCCCGCCGTGTGCACCGCCAGCGCGCACACCGTGATCGCGACGACCACGCAGAGCAGGAAGACCGTTCCGAGGGGGCCGCCGAGCACCTGCAGCACGATCCGCTGCAGCCCGCCCGACGCCTGCCCGAGCGCCGGGTCGGCGAGGTCGGGCGCCGAGAGGATCCCCAGCAGCAGGATGAGGCCCCCGAGGACGAAGGAGGCGGTCACCGCCCGCAGGATCGCCGTCGGCGCGGTCCGGCGCGGGTCGACCGTCTCCTCGCCGAGCGAGCCCGCGGTGTCGAACCCGTACATCACGTACGCCGACGCGATCGCGGCGATGAGGAACGCGCCGGCGTACCCGCCCGGGGTGCTCCCGCCGTAGCCGCTGGTGTCGAGCAGCACGGTCGGCGGATGCACCACGTTCACTGCGAGCACCGCCACCAGCAGCACCGCCGCGATCAGCTCGATCAGCACGCCGATGCTGTTGATCCGGGCCATCAGCCGCACGCCGCGCGCGTTGACCGCAGTGGTGAACGCGATCAGCAGGGCGCCCCAGATCACCGCGCTCACCCCCGAGGAGCCGCTGAGCTGGAACCCGCTCCAGATCTGCGGGAGCGTCGCCTGGTACGCCAGCACGACGGCCGCGAGCGTCACCACGGAGGCGGTGGCCATCAGCCAGCCCGCGAGCCAGCTCACCGCAGGCCCCGCCAGGCGCTTGCTCCAGTTGTAGACGGAGCCGGCGACCGGGTAGCGGGCGGCGAGCTCGGCGAAGCACAGAGCCACCATGAGCTGGCCGGCGAACACGATCGGCCAGGACCACCAGTAGGCGGGACCGCCGAGCGCGAAGCCGAAGGAGAAGAGCTGGAACGTGCCCGTCAGGATCGAGATGTAGCTCACGCCCGCGGCGAAACTGCCGAAGCGGCCGATCCCGCGGGTGAGGGAGGGTCTGTACCCGAACTCGGCGGTCCCGTCGTCGACGTCCTCGGTGGTGCTCATCGGGCTCCCCCTCGCGGGCGCGCTCGTCGCACCGAGGTCAGGATGCCAGCCGCCGCCCGGCCGCACGACTCCCCCGTCCCGGGCGTCACGCCCCGCGGGCGCTCCCGGTCGAGCGGACCGCGTCAGCCGTGCGCAGCGAGCCGGGTGCGCTGCGGCACCAGGAGCTCGAGCAGCTCCTCGACCCCGTCGACGCGCTGCGGCTCGACCGGGTGTCCGGGACCGCACGGCTTGTAGGCGGGCGGATCGACGTTGAGGACGTGCCCGACCGCTCGCCCCTTCTCCCAGACGGTGAGGAGGAACGCGCCGTCGCGCTCGTCGGGAGCGCCGATCTCGAAGACCCGCCCGCGCACGATCGCGCACTGCGGCTCTTTGCGCGCGAGGCGCACCCAGAAGGGATGGTCTCCGGTCATCGTGCCCGTCCTCCCCGGCCGACCCGCGGCCGTGCCCGTAGCGGTCGACCGGTGATCGTGTCGTCGGCGACCCGCAGGGCCACGGTACGTCCGCCTCCCCTCAGCCGATCAGGGGGTTCACTGCGGAGCCTCGCAGTGGTAGCAGGCGCCGGCCGCACCCGGGTCCGCGCCGCGGGGAACCCCTAGTCAGCATGCGGATCCTCGTAGTCGGCGCCGGTGGTCAGCTCGCCGTCGCCGGGCTGCACGGGATGCTCGCCGGTGAGCGCGTCGATCCGCCGGCGCAGCCGCGCCACCTCCTCCGAGTTGTCGGGCTCGGGCAGGTCGCTCGGCGTGGTCTCGATGACGAGGGCGGCAGCGGCGTTGACGAGGAAGGTGGCGTCGACCGTCCCGCCGTCGGCGCCGATCCCGGTGTACTCGACGGTGTCGGCCGCGCCCTTCGCGGCGAGGGCGACGGCGTACTCGACGAGCGCATCGGCCGCCTCGTCCCCCACCAGGATCGTCTTGTCGGCGAAGAGGATGTGCTTCATGCCGTCCATGCTCGGCAGCGTCGGCCACGTGGAGGGAGGAGGTTGACAGAGCGGCGTGCTCCTCGGGAGACCTGGACAGATCGAGCAGAGAACGGCGACGCGGGTTGTCGGATCCCTCCGGTCTGCGGGAGGGTGAAGGCAACGGCGGTGCCTGCGGCCGGAGATCAGGGGCTGGAGACGCCGATGGGGAAGCTGCACTACGACGGGACCGTCGAGATCGACTTCGAGGACCGCGTGCTCGCGCACCTGCAGATCGTCATCACCGCGAAGCTGCGCCGCAACGAGTCGTTCCTGCTCAGCTGGCGGGACGACCACAGCATGGGCGACGGCCGCAGCGCGATCTGGATCCACCCCTCCCACGCGCTCCGCTACAAGTACTTCGGCGGCCGGATGCCCCGCATCAACCCCGCCTGGATCTCCGCGCTCACCGACCTCGCGAACTCGGCGGGCGGGCTGTACGTCATCTCGGAGCCCGCCGAACCGGTGCGCCCCCCGGTGAAGGGCGACCAGCTGTGAAGCGCATCGACCTGATCTACGACGGCACCGCGTACACGGTCAACAACAGGAGCCTCGAGGAGTTCCGCGCCGAGGTGGAGGCCGCACTCGCCTCCCCGACCCCGCAGTGGCTGACGGTCAACTACGGCGAGGGACGCGCGAACCCAGCACTCCTGCTCATCACGCCGCACACCCCGCTGTCGATCATCACGAACGATTTCGACGATCTCAACGCCGAGCACGAGTAGCGGCGGTCCTCCGAGAGGTCAACCACGTCGTCCGGTCGATCCGCGCCCCGTACCGTCGGGCAGGACCTCGTCGACGTCGTGCGCGGACCCCGCACGGCGACACCCGATCGACACCGCCCGCGCCTCGGCGCGCAGAACAACGGCCGCGGACACCCGGCCAGGAGCCGTGATGACAGACCCCGCCTTCGCTGTCCTCGACGATCTCATCGCCGCCCTCGAGCGTCCCGGCTCGATCGACCCCGGCCTGAGCCGTTCCGTCGCCGTGCAGGCCGCCGTCCTCCGGCTCCCGTCGCCCCGCACCGCGCACCGTCCGCGCCCGACGAGCCGCTTCACCGGCCGTCGCCTCGTGCGCCCGGGCAGCGCCGCGAGGCGGGCTCCCGCCCGACACCGCGTCGTCGTCCCCGCCGGTCCGGCCGAGCGTCGCGCCGCGCGGGGCCGTCGGCTAAAACGGGCGCGGTGACGAACCCCGACGCTCTCTGCGACCCGTATCTGCGCGGGTACCCGATCGACGGCGTCGCGATCTCCACGCTCGGCGGGCCGTTCGGCGGTGAGACCGTCGCGGCGAGCGACAGCACCGCGAGCCGGCTGGACGAGATCCAGATCGACCTCGGCGAGGGCCCGTGCTGGGAGGCGATCCGCGCGGCCGGCCCCGTCTCGGTGCCGGACACCGGCGCGGAGGAGCGCTGGCCGCTCTTCACCGAGGCGATCGGCCCCACGGCGGTGCGCGCGGTCTTCGCCTTCCCGCTCTCGATCGCGGGGCTCTCGATCGGCGCGGTCGACCTCTACTCCCGCCGGCCCACGTCGCTCAGCGGCTCCCTCCTCGGCGCGATCAACGCCTCGACCACCGCGACGGCACTGTTGGTGCTGGCCGCGGTGCTCCGCGACAACGAGGTCGAGGAGAGCACGAATCCGCGCTCGCGACGTGTGGTGCACCAGGCGACCGGCATGATCATCGCGCGCTACGGCAGCACGGCGGAGGAGGCGCAGCTGCTGCTGCGCGCCCACGCCTTCGCCCAGCAGCGCTCCGTCGTCGATGTCGCCTCCGGCATCGTGGCCCGGCACGACGGGTTCCCCGACCGCCCTCTCACCGCCCAGGACGACACATGGTGACGAACTCCCGCGAGCGCAGCGTCATCCAGACGTTCGTCGCCCTCTCCGACACGCTGGTCGACGACTACGACGTCGTCGACTTCACGCAGACCCTCGTGGAGAGCAGCGCGACCCTCTTCGACGCCGTCTCGGCGGGGCTCGTCCTCGCCGACTCCACCGGCTCCCTCGAGGTGCTCGCCTCCACGGACGAGGACACCCGGCTGATCGAGCTGCTCCAGCTCGACAGCGGGTCGGGCCCGTGCATCCAGTGCTTCGAGACCGGGCGTCCGGTCGTCGTCGAGGACGCCCGTGCCGTGGGCGAGGAGTGGGCGGAGTTCCGGACGCTGGCGGTCGAGCTGGACGTGCTCTCGGCGCACTGCGTGCCGATGCGCTCGGCGGGGACGACGATCGGCTCCCTCAACCTCTTCCAGGCCCGGCCGGGGCGGCTCGATGCGGACGACATCGCGGTCGTGCAGGCGTTCGCCGACGTCGCGACGATCGGGATCCTGCACCAGCGTGCGCTCCAGCGGAGCACCGTCACCCAGGAGCAGCTGCAGCACGCCCTCGACAGCCGGGTGCTCATCGAGCAGGCGAAGGGGATCCTCGCCTACGCCCACCGCACCACGGTCGAGCAGGCCTTCGAGGTGCTGCGGGTCCGCGCGCGAGCGACGTCGACTCCGATCACGACGCTCGCCCAGGCGATCATCCGCGACTACCGGCGCTGACGCTCCGGGCCGGCGGAGCAAGAGCGGGGCGGATCCGCGCCGCTGGCGCCCCGCGGAGCAGGAGCGGGGCGCGGAGCGTCAGCGGCGCCGCGGCTCAGAGCTCAGTACTCGTTCTCGAGCTCCCACCTGGCGCGGGGATCGACGTCCGAGGCGGGCACAGGACCACCGGCGCCGTCGAGCGCCCCGAGGCGCTCGAGGATCTCGTCGCTCGACTCCGCCGCCGCGCTTCCGCTGCCCGCGACCGCCAGGGGGACGCCGAGCCCGACGGTGAGCGTCACGACGGAGGAGGGGGCCGAGTCGTCGGCGACGCTGACCGTGCTCATCCGGTGCTGCTGCGCGAGCGCGAGCGAGTAGCGGACGACGGCGTCGGCAGTCGCGTCGTCGAGGGAGAGGGAGCCACCGGTGTGGAAGAGCGTGGTCATGGTCAAGTCCTCGCAGGGCAGGCGGATGGGCATGGTTCCGTCACCGGGGGCCAGGATGCGGTGCGTTCACGCTACGCCCTGGGCGCTCGCGGAGGCAGGTCTTGCGCCGAGTCGGGCCCCTGACGCATGGTTCGCTCCCGACGCAGAAGCGATTCCCCCATGGCTCTGAGGCAGCACACATGTTAACGTGAACACACCCGTCGGTCCTCTCGGCTCGGCGCATCCCTCCCCTGAAGGAAAGGTCTCGACGATGAGACGACGCTCCCCGGAGCCCCCTGCCGCCGCGCCTCGGCGCCGCGTGCGATCCCTCTTCCTCTCCGCCCTCGCCTGCACGAGCGTCGCCCTCACCGGCGCGCTCGTCCCCGTATCGGCGCAGGCCGTCGACGTCCCGGCGCCCACGGCGCACTACGACATGTCGCACGCAGGCTCCGCCCTGCTCGACATCTCGGGCAACGGACGCAACGCCACCCTGACCGGCCTCACCGACGCCTCCTTCGCGAACGCCGGCGGCGACCAGGTCGCCCGGTTCAAGAACGACGGCTACGCGAGCCTCCCCCAGGGCCTGGTCACCGGAGCCGACAACGCGTTCGCCGTCGAGTACACGGTGAAGACGCAGACCACCGCCAACCAGTTCGGCTGGGTCATCGGCGACGGCGTCGGCCCGTGGAACACCACGCAGCTCGGCAACCACGTCTTCGTGAACCCGCGCAACCCCGACGGCTCGCCCAGCGGGCAGGTCCTCGCGGGCATCCGCGTCAAGGAGCCCACGAACAACGGCGAGACCCGCATGCCCTTCGGCGGCACGCTCAACCCCGGATTCACGACGCTCACGCTCGTCGGCACCGGCACCGGCTCGAACACCGTCCTCACGCTCTACCGCGACGGCACGCAGATCTCGACGGCGAACACGGCGAAGTCGATGGCGAGCATCGTCCCGACCGGATCCACGCTCGGCTACCTCGGGCGCTCGCTCTACACCGGAGACGCCCTGGTGACCGCCGACGTCACCGACGTGAAGTTCTGGGACACCTCCCTCACCGCCGAGCAGGTCGCCTCGAGCATGCCGACCGCCGACGCGAAGGCGTCCGCGACCTCCGCCCTGCTGCGCTCGGACATCCAGCCCGTCCTGCTGGCCGGCAACCCGTCGCTGACCCAGGTCTCCTCGAACCTGACGCTGCCCGCCTCCAGCAGCGGCGTCCCGCTCACCTGGACCTCCTCGAACAGCGCGGTCGTCTCGACCACCGGCGTCGTCTCGCGCACGATCGCGCAGAACACCCCGGTGACTCTGACGGCGACCACCGCTCAGGGCGCGACGATCGCCTTCGACGTCGTCGTGCTCGCCCCGAGCATCAACGACGACCTCGACGCGCTGAAGCTCGCCACGCGCACGACCGAGAACCTCCCCCTCGCGGTGAAGGGCGCCAAGAACGGCACCGACATCACCTGGACCTCGTCCGACCCGGCGCTCGTCACCCCGACGAACACGTCCTACGCCGCTCCGGCGGTCGGCGCGGCCGACCCGTACCGCGGCGGCGGCGTCGTCACCCGGCCGGCCTACGGCTCCGGCGACAGGACCGTCACCCTCACCGCGAAGGCGACGCTCAACGGAGTCACCGAGACGCGCGCCTTCACCCTGACCGTCGCCGAGCTCGGCCGCACCGCTCCCGACGCGGGCTACGCCTCGGCGTACTTCAAGTCGGACGGCGACGAGAAGATCTACCAGGCCGCGACCTCGGGCAACGACTTCTTCACCTTCTCGCCGGTCAACGGCGGCAAGGCGGTCATCACCTCGACGACCGACACGAAGGGCCTGCGCGACCCGTTCATCCTCCGCTCGCACAACGGCGACAAGTACTACATGGTCGCCACCGATCTCTGCATCTCCTGCGGCACGAACTGGGGCGACGCCCAGTCCACGGGCAGCCTGAAGATCGAGGTCTGGGAGTCGACCGACCTGGTGCAGTGGACCCGCACCAACGGCGCCGACACCGGCATCACGGTCAACCAGCCGGCCGCCGGCATGACCTGGGCGCCCGAGGCGTACTGGGACGACGCGCTGCAGTCCTACGTCGTGTTCTTCTCCTCGCGCCTGTACTCCGACGCGACGAAGACCAACAACGACAAGCTCTACTCCCGTGTCTTCTCGGTGATCACCCGCGACTTCCGCACCTTCACCGCTCCCCCCGCCACCTGGCAGGACACGGGCTACGCGCGGATCGACTCCACGATCACGAAGATCGGCGACTACTACTACCGCTTCACCAAGAACGAGGAGGGCGGCGCCGCCGGCATCCTGGAGGCCGGGAAGGACATCTTCCTCGAGAAGTCGAAGGTCCTGACTGCCGGGACGACCTCCTCGAACTGGAGCGCCGACCCGAACACCACCTGGCAGCTCACCGACACCCGGATGACCTCGCTCGAGACCGGCCAGGCCGGCGAGGGACCCGAGATCATCAAGCTGAACGCGGGCGACCCGAACGACACCACCGGCACGGGCGACGGCTACGCCTTCCTCGTCGACAACTACGGCGACGGCGGCTACAAGGCCTTCCTCACCTCCGGAGCGGCGATCGCCGGCAGCTCGCAGACGAACCGCCTCTCGCAGTCGGCCGACTGGAACGTCTCGCCCAAGAGCCGCGCCGGCCTCCCGACCAGCCCGCGGCACGGCGCGTTCGTGAGCGTCCCGCAGACGGTCCTCACCGCCATGAAGAACTGGACCGGCGTCACCGCCGTCGACTCCACCACGACCCTCACCGCCGACGGCCGCACGGTCACGGCGACGGTCGTGGCGGCCGACAAGGGCGACGTCGTCGGCTCGGTCACCTTCACCGGCGGCTCGTGGACCTCGACCGTCCCGCTCTCCGGCGGCTCCGCGAGCGTCTCGGTCCCGGCGGGCGTGACCGGTGTCACGGCCTCCTACACCGGGTACGCGGACAAGCTGGTGCGCACGTCGGTCTCGGCCGCCGTCCCGCTGGACACCCTCGAGCTCGCCCCCGCCGCCACGACGCGCTGCGTCGCCGGCAAGGTCGTGCTCACGGTGACCGTGAAGAACGCCGACACCGCTGCCGCGGACGTCACGATCGCCTCGGCCTACGGGTCGAAGTCGTTCACTGCGGTCGCGCCCGGCTCCTCGGCCTCCGCCGCCTTCACCACCCGCCTGGCCTCGATGCCGGCCGGCACGGTGACGGTGACCGGGTCGGCGACCGGCCAGCCCGCCTTCACCGCGACGGTCCCCGTGGCCGCCGCGCGCTGCTGACGCACTGACGACGAAGGGCCCCCTCCTGCGCTCGCGCGGGAGGGGGCCCTTCGTCGTTCCCGCGAGATGCCGCTCCGGTGCGCCTGAGTCGGCGTGTCGCGGACCGGAGTGGCGTCTCGCGAGCGGGTCAGACGGTGGGAGCGAGGAGGTCCGCGTGGTGGACGGCCGCCACGTTCGGGTGGGCGCGGAGCCGGTAGCGCAGCGCGTTCTCGCCGTAGGTCTCGAGGATCGGCGCGTTCGTCGGATCGACCGAGAGACCGGACTTGAGCTCCTCGGGCAGCAAGAACGAGGGCATGGTCGCCGAGAGCGCGGGATTGAAGAAGAACGGGATCGAGATCCGGTCCGTCCCGATCAGCGGCGAGATGACTCGGTGCAGCGTGGCCTTGAGGTAGCCGCCGGTGGCGAGCTCCAGCATCTCGCCGATGTTGACGACGAACGCGCCCTCCATGGCCGGCGCCTCGATCCACGAGCCGTCGTGCTCGACCTGCAGACCGCCCTTGCCGGGCTCGACCAGCAGCAGCGTCAGCACGCCGCCGTCGCGGTGCGCGCCCACGCCCTGCTTGGGCTCCGGGTCGGAGGTGCCCGGGTAGCGGACGACCTTCACCAGCGAGAACGGCCGCTCGGCGAACGCCTCGTCGAACACGTCCTCCGGGGCGTCGAGGGCGACGGCCCAGGTGCGCAGCAGGCGGATGGCGACCGCCGCGAGCTCCGCGTGCCAGCGCTCGAAGACCTCGCGGAACTCCGGCAGCGCCTCGGGCCAGAGGTTCGGCCCCTCGAGGCGCTCGAAGTCGGCGACGCCGGGCCCGGCGGGAACGGCCGGGCGGTCGATGCCGATGTCGACCTGCTCGCGGTAGTCGACGTCGCCGTTGGTGAGCTCGGCGCCGAAGCGGGTGTAGCCCCGGAACTGCGGGCTGAGGGTGTTCTCGATCGCGAGCTTCTCCTCCTCCGGCAGGTCGAAGAAGCGGCGGGAGACGGCGACGACGTCGTCGAGGAGGTCCTGGGGCACGCCGTGGCCGACGAGGTAGAAGAAGCCCACGTCGTGCGTGGTCTCCCGGAGGTCCCGGCGGAAGGCGGCGGCCTCCGCCTCCCCCTGGTCGAGGCGGGACAGGTCGAGGATCGGCAGGGAATCGGTCATGCACCGACTCTCGCGCACGAACCTGCACAGAAGTCGATTGTTACGACAACCAAAACGACGGGCCCCGCCACGGCGCGGAGAACGTTCCTCCGCGCCGCGACCGGGCCCGGCCACGGCGCGGAGAACGTTCCTCCGCGCCGCGACCGGGCCCGCCGTGAGCGCCGAGTGTTACGGCGTGGGCATGCCGCCGTTGACGTGCAGCGTCTCGCCGACGACGTAGCTCGACTCCGGGGAGGCGAGGAACACGTAGGCGGGAGCGAGCTCGGCCGGCTGGCCCCAGCGTCCGAGCGGCGTCTGCGAGCCGACCTCGGGCAGCTTGTCGGACGGCTGGCCGCCCGCGGTCTGCAGGGGCGTCCAGATCGGACCCGGAGCGACGACGTTCACGCGGATTCCCTTGGGCGCGAGCTGCTGCGCGAGCGCCTTCGAGAACGTGTTGATCGTGGCCTTGGTGCTGGCGTAGTCGACCAGCATCGGCGACGGCTGGTAGGCCTGGATCGACGAGGTGCTGATGATAGCGGAGCCCGGGGCGAGGTGCGGCACGGCCGCCTTGGTCATCCAGAACATCGCGTAGACGTTGGTCTTGAAGGTCTCGTCGAACTGCTCGTCCGAGAGCTCGAGGAAGTCCTCGACGTGCTGCTGCTTGCCCGCGTTGTTGACGAGGATGTCCAGTCCGCCCAGGCCCTCGACGGCCTTCGCGACGGCGCCGACGGCGAAGTCGTGGTCGGTGATGTCGCCGGGGATGGCGACGGCGGTGCGGCCGGCCTCCTCGATCAGCGCGACGACCTTCTTCGCGTCGGACTCCTCCTCGGGGAGGTAGACGATCGCGACGTCGGCGCCCTCGCGGGCGTAGGCGATGGCGACGGCCGCGCCGATGCCCGAGTCGCCTCCGGTGACGAGCGCCTTGCGCCCGGTGAGGCGGCCGGAGCCGCGGTAGGTCGACTCGCCGCGGTCGGCGGGGTCGTCCATCTCCGAGTCGAGGCCGGGGCCCTCCTGGTACTGGGCCTCCGTGTCGATGTGGGCGAACATCGCGGTCGGGTCTTGGAACGTGTACTGGTCGTTCTGCGGAGTCTGGTCGTTCTGCGAAGTCATGTCTCGACGCTAGGCGCGCGGGATCCGCGGCCGCGCGTGCTTGACAGCCCCGATCCGCCAGGACACAGGAGGCCTTCAGGAGCCGCGGAGCCCCCCGGATCGGGGAGAATGGTGCGGTGACCCGCGACGACTCCCTGTCCTTCGACACCACGGCGCCGCTCCCCGGCTGGCAGCACGCCTACTCCGGCAAGGTGCGCGACCTCTACACCCCCGACGACGCCGACCCCGTGCTCGGCGCCGACCGCATGCTCGTGGTCGCCAGCGACCGGGTCAGCGCGTTCGACGCGGTCCTCGAGCCCGGCATCCCCGGCAAGGGCGAGTTGCTGACCACGCTCTCCCTCTGGTGGTTCGCACAGCTCTCCGACGTCCCCAACCACCTGATCCCGGGCGCGATCCCGGAGGCGGTCCGCGGCCGGTCGATGCTGGTGAGGACGCTCGACATGTTCCCGATCGAGTGCGTCGTGCGCGGCTACCTCTCCGGCAGCGGCTGGAAGGAGTACCGGGAGACGGGCTCCGTCTGCGGCGTCCCGCTCCCCGAGGGCCTCCAGGACGGCGACCCGCTCCCCGAGCCGATCTACACCCCCGCGTGGAAGGCCCCGCAGGGCGAGCACGACGAGAACATCACCTTCGAGCGCACGGTCGAGATCGTCGGGGAGGAGGCCGCGGAGGCGCTGCGCACCCTCTCGCTCGCGGTCTTCCGCGAGGCGTCCACCATCGCCCTGGCCCGCGGCGTGCTGCTGGCCGACACCAAGTTCGAGTTCGGGGTCGACCGCGGGACCGGAGTCGTCACCCTCGGCGACGAGGTCCTCACCAGCGACTCCTCCCGCTACTGGGACGCCGAGGACTACGACGCCGGCATCCGCGGCCGCTCGTTCGACAAGCAGATCGTGCGCGACTGGCTCGCCGACAACTGGGACGGCCAGGGCCTCCCGCCGACCCTCCCGTCCGAGATCGTCGAGCGCACGGCCGCGCGCTACCGCGAGCTCATCGAGCGCCTCACGCGCTGAGGCACCGGTACGACCTGTGGACGATCACCACCCTCGCGTCCGGCTGGAGGCCCGCGGCGAGGATCCGGACGAGGCGCGGCACAGCCTCGCGCGGCTCTACAACGGCGACGAGTGGCGCGCCGCCACCACCGCGGCCGACTTCAGCTACCGCTACGCGGCCATCGGCGACGGCGGGATGACCCTCCGCACCTCGCGGATGTCCGGGCGCCTCGCGGGCGGCGTGGGCGACTCGGACGACGTCGTCGTGCAGTGGATCGTGGGCGGCTCCGGCCGGATCGACGTCGGCCGCGCCTCGATCGCGATGGAGGAGAACCGTCCCGTCCTCTTCCCCGTCGGCCGGCCGTTCGCCTTCGACTACGTCGACTTCGACCAGCGCCTGGTGCACCTCGACCGGGGAGTGGTCGACCGGGTCGCCGCCGAGCGCGGCCTCGTCGGCTCCCTCGTCTTCGACTCCGAGCACCGCCCCGACGCCGCGGCGATCCGCCGCTGGCGCACGGCCGTCGCCGACTCCGCCCGCGCGCTGCGCAGCGAGCGCGTCGAGCCGCTGCTCTGGGACGAGCTCACCCGTGCCACGGCCTCCGCGCTGCTCGACCTCTACCCTCCGGAGTCCGCTCCGGTCCCGCCCGAGCTCCTCGCCCCCCGGAACGCACGGATCCGCACGGCCGTCGAGTACGTGCACGCCCACTGCAGCGAGCCGATCGGCCCCGCCGAGATGGCGGCGGCGTCGGGCCTGACCGTCCGGGGCCTGCAGTCCGCGTTCCAGCGGGTGCTCGGGATGCGCCCGATCGCCTACCTGCGCCTGGTGCGGCTCGACCGCGCCCGGGAGGAGCTCGCCGTGAGTCCGCCCCTCGGGACGACGGTCGCCGCCGTCGCCCGGCACTGGGGCTTCGGGAACGCGGGCCGCTTCAGCGCGGCCTACGCGGAGCGATTCGGCGAGTCGCCGAGCGCCACGCTGCAGCGCTGATCAGTCGACGAGCTCGGGCGGCGGCTGCCCCTCGAGGATGCGGCTGAGGCCGTCGAGCAGCACCGCGACGGTCGCGGCCTCCGATTCGGGCACCTTCGCGACCATCGCGCGGATCTGCTCGTAGGTCGGGTCGTCGGTGCCGACGATGGCCTTCTGCGCGCGCTCCGTCAGGCAGAGGATGCGGCCGCGGCCGTCGGACGGGTCGGGAGTGCGGTCCACGTAGCCGGCGCGGGCGAGGCGGTCGACGAGGAGGGAGACGGCCGCCGTCGTGATCGACAGGGCCGCGGACAGGTCGACGGCGCGGACGATCTCGTCGCGCCGCTCCCCGACCCCGATCAGCCGCAGGGCCGCGAGATCCGTGGCGCCGATGCCCAGGCGGCGCTCCACGCGGCCGTCGTAGTCGCGCTCCGCCGTGCGCAATCGCGTGAGCAGAGCGAACAGGTCTGGCCGAGCGTCCATCGAGGTGCACCTTCCGAGCGGCAGGCGCCCCGGACGGGAACTCGCTGCCCCCATCGAACCACTTCTCCGGCGATCGGACGGCGTGTGTCCCGAAAGCGCAGTCGGCGCCGAGACTGTTAGTCAACCGACTTAGCAATACCTAGTGTCGACGGTGCGGCACGCCTTCCGTGCGCCGCCGACGGTGAGGAGGTGCGCGCGATGGGACGACTGCTCTACGGCGCACCCGCCAGCTCGCACTCCTTCGAGGACCGCGCCCTGGCCCACCTCCAGACCGTGATCACCTCGCGGTTCCGCCGCGGCGAGGGCTTCCTGCTGACGATCGAGGACGCCGAGGGCCGCCGGTCCGAGCTGTGGCTGCACCCCGGCATCCCGACCCGCTACGAGTACGACGGCACCGCCTCGATCGAGCTCAACCCGCACTGGCTGCGCGAGCTCTCGAACGCCTCCAACGGCCGCCTCGGTCTCCACCTCCTCCCCGAACCCTCGTCGCCCGACGACCTCTCCGTGAAGAAGATCCCCGCATGAGCGACCACAACGGCACACTGTTCCGTCGCGGAGGCACCGTCCGCTTCGTCCGCTGGATCTCGTCCCGCGACGGCGGCTGGGCCCCCGAGATCGTGCAGGGGCGCTACCTCGAGCGCGACGACCGCGGCTGGCTGGTCGAGATCGAGGGCACCCCGACGGTCCTCGCGAAGGACGACTGGGCCGTCTACCGCTGACCGGCCGTGCGCTCGGCGTACTGTTGAGCGGGTGCGTTCCCGTGATCGCCGCGGCATCACCTCGGCTCCCCTCCTCCTGACGACCATCGGAACGACGAGCCTCGTCTTCCTCTGCGCGTTCGAGTCGCTCGCCGTGACGACGATCATGCCGATCGTCAGCGCCGACCTCGACGGTCGCGCCCTCTACCCCCTGGCCTTCGCGGCGACGCTCGCCGCCGCCGTGGTCGGGATGGTCGCGGCCGGCTCCTCCGCCGACCGCCGCGGCCCGACGCCGTCGCTCGTGGTCGCGATCCTGCTCTTCACCCTGGGTCTCGTCGCCGCGGGCGCCGCCCAGTCGATGCCGGTCTTCGTGGCGGCCCGCCTGCTGCAGGGGCTGGGCAGCGGAGGGATCACCGTCACCCTCTACGTGCTCGTCGCGCGGGTCTACCCGAGCGAGCTGCATCCGCGGATCTTCGGCGCCTTCGCCGCGGCCTGGGTCGTGCCGTCGCTGGTGGGGCCGCTGGTGGCCGGAGTCGTCGCCGAGCTCGCGAGCTGGCACTGGGTCTTCTTCGGAGTCGTCGCCCTGGTGGCCCTCGCGAGCGCCGCGATCGCGCCCACCCTCCGTGCGCTCGAGCCGCGCGAGCGCCTCCCCTTCGACCGCCGGGCCGTGGGCCGGATCGCCCGCGCCGTCGTCGTCTCGGCCGGAGTCGTCGTGCTGAGCACGAGCGCCGAGCTCGCGCCCGACCTCGCCGGGCTCCTGGCCGCGGCCGCCGTGGTGGTCGTGGTCGTGGGGGTTCGCGCGCTCCTGCCCGCGGGCACGCTGCGCGCCCGGGGCGTCCTGCCGTCGGTGATCCTCCTCCGCGCCCTCGTCGCCGCGGCGTTCTTCGGCACCGAGGTCTACCTGCCGCTGCTGCTCTCGGAGCAGTACGGCCTGCCGCCTTGGCTCTCGGGCGCCATGCTCACCGCGGGCGCCGTCTCCTGGGCTCTCGGCTCGAACCTCCAGGGACGCCCGGGTACCCGCCTCAGCCACGGCGGAGCGATGCGGCTCGGCACGTCGCTCGTGCTCGCCGGCATCGGCGTCGTGCTGCTCGTCACGGTGCTCGCCCTCAGCCCGATCGTCGCGGGCGTGGGCTGGTTCCTGGCCGGCGGCGGCATGGGCACGATGTTCCCGCGGATGGGGACGATGACGCTCGCGCTCTCCGCTCCGGGCCGGGAGGGCTTCAACAGCTCGGCCCTGCAGATCGCCGACTCGACCGGCGCCTCGGTCTCCCTCGCGCTGACGGGCCTCCTCGCGGCGGCGGTCACCGGCCTGATCGGGGCCGGGACCGGGGTCTTCGCCGCGACCTTCTCGTACGCCGCGCTGATCGCGATCGTCGCGGTCGGTCTGGCCGGCCGGCTCGACGGGCTCCTGCGCCGCGAGGGACGCCGGGAGCCCGCCGGGCGCGCTCAGCTGTAGAGCGACTCCGGCACGTCGAGGCCGTAGATCGCGCGGCCGGACGACCAGATCACCGAGCAGGCGGCCCGGAGCAGATCGGTCGCGTCGTCGCCGGCGTCCACGATCACCACGGAGTCGCCGTCGAGGCGGACCTTGGCGCCGCGGACGGCGTGCACGCCGTTCCGCGAGACGGTGGTCGCTGGATAGGGCAGGTGCAGCTCGCGCAGGTCGCTGAGGATGTACGTCGGCCGGAGCTTGGGCTCCGCGGCGAGGAGCTGCTTGGCCCGGTCGATCCCGGTGAGCACGTGGGCGCTCTCCATGTCTGCGCCGTTCGCGCCGGCGATGTCGGTGTCGAGCCGGTCGCCGAGGAACAACGGGTTGGCCGAGCCGAAGCGTGCGGTCGCCGCGTCGAAGATCGCACGCTCGGGCTTGCCCGCGACGACCGGGAGCCGGCCGACCGCGGTGTGCACGGCCGAGACGAGGGTCCCGTTGCCCGGGGCGATGCCGCGCGCGACGGGAATCGTCCAGTCGGTGTTCGTCGCGACCCACGGGATCCCCGTGTGGAGAGCGAACGAGGCCTCGGCCAGCTGCTCCCAGCCGACCGTGGGCGCGAAGCCCTGGATGACCGCCGCCGGCGAGTCCTCCGCACTGCGCGTCACCGTGAAGCCCGCGCGCTCGACCTCGGAGGTGAGGCCCTCCGCTCCGACGACCAGGATCGTCGAGCCGGCCGGCACCAGGTCGGCGAGCAGCACGACGGCCGCCTGCGGAGAAGTGACGACGTCCTCGGGTCGGACGCTCAGCCCCAGCTCGGAGAGGTGCCCGGCGACGGAGGCGTCCGTGCGGGAGGCGTTGTTCGTGATGTAGCCGACGCGCAGCGTCTCGGCCGCTCGGTTGAGGCTCTCCACCGCGAACGGGATCGCGTCGGCGCCCGTGTAGACGACCCCGTCGAGGTCGGCCAGGACGGAGTCGCGGCCGTCGAGCGGAGTGGGCTCAGTCCTGCTGCTGCGGAACATCGGCGTCCTCCTCGGCGGCGTCGGCGGGCGTGGTGGGGCGGGTGCTCGCGACGTGCTCGTCGAAGTCGTCGGAGTCGTCGGTCTCGCGGGCGTCCGGGGAGTCGTCCGTCTCGACGGCGTCGGCGTCGGCGGGCTCGACGGACTCGTCGGCGGTCGGCTCAGCCGAACCGACAGCCTCGTCCGGGTCCGTCTCGGCGAGATCGTCGGACTCGAGGGACTCGTCCGCAGAGGTCGGCTCGTCCGTGTCGACGAGGTCGGCCTCGGCGTGAGCCCTCGCGTCGGCGTCGTCGTCCGCATCCGCGTCGTCGACGACGATCGGGTCGTCCTCGCGCTCGGTGTCGAGGTGCTCGTCCGCGGCGTCGACCGCGGTCTCCCCCACGACGCCATCAGGAGCGGACCCGGCGCCGGCCGTCTCGTGCTCCTCTTCGATCACCTCGATCGTCTCGTCGTCGCCGCCGCCCTCGGCCGCGAAGACGGCCTGCGCCGCGATGTCGGCACGGCGCTGCCACTCCGCCGCCTCCTCGGAGCGCCCGACCTCCTCGAGGACGAGTGCGTAGGCGGCGAAGAGATCCGGGCTGTAGGAGAAGGCGCGGTCCGGGTCCAGCTGCGGGATCTCGAGCTCCATGAGGGCGAGCTCCGCCTGGCCGAGGTCGAGACGGGCGCCGGACATGGCGATGGCCAGCGACACCTGCGCGCCGGGGCTCAGCGTGGTGCGGTCGATCGACCGTCCCAGCTCGAGCGCCTTGTCCGGCCGCCCGACGCCGCGCTCGGAGTCGACCATCAGCGGCACCTGCTCGTCCGACCCGGAGATCCGACGGAAGGTCCGCAGCTCGCGCAGCGCCAAAGCGAAGTCGCCCGTCGCGTACGCCGAGATCGCGAGCGACTCGCGGACCACGGCGATGCGTCCCGCGCGGCGGGCCGCCGAGAGCACGTGGCGGTGCGCCAGCTCGGGGTCCTCCTCGAGGAGGCGGCCGGCCATCACCAGGTGACGAGCGACCCATTCGGCGTTGTCCTTCGAGAGCGTGCGCAGCTCGTTGCGGGCGACCTTGTCGAGGTCCTTGGGCTGCACGTCGTCCGGAAGGTCCGGGTCGTCGTGGCGCGGGCGCACCGATTGGAGGGAGCGCCGCTCGCGCTCCTCCTCGGTGAGTTCCGGCTCCTCGCGGGGGCCGCCGCGTCCGCCGCCGAAGCCCTCGCGTCCGCGTCCGCCGCCCTGACGGTCTCCGCCGCCGCGCCGATCGTCCGACCACGGGCGGCTTCCACCGTCGCGCGAGCCACCGCGGTACGGAGGACGCGCGTCACCGTCACGCTGCGGACGGGAATCGCCACCGCGGTAGGGAGGACGGGAATCACCGTCACGCTGCGGACGGGCATCTCCACCACCGCGATAAGGAGGACGAGAGTCACCGTCACGCTGCGGGCGGGAATCTCCACCACCACGGTACGGAGGACGGGAATCACCATCGCGCTGCGGGCGGGAGTCGCCACCGCGGTAGGGAGGGCGAGAGTCACCGTCACGCTGCGGACGAGAGTCGCCACCACCACGGTACGGAGGACGGGAGTCACCGTCACGCTGCGGACGAGAGTCGCCACCACCGCGATAAGGAGGACGCGAGTCACCATCGCGCTGCGGACGGGAATCGCCACCGCGGTAAGGAGGACGAGAGCCACCATCACGCTGCGGACGGGAATCGCCACCGCGGTAGGGAGGACGAGAGCCACCATCACGCTGCGGACGCGAGTCACCATCACGCTGCGGACGAGAGTCGCCGCCACCGCGGTACGGAGGACGCGAGTCACCGTCACGCTGCGGACGAGAGTCGCCACCACCGCGATACGGAGGGCGGGAGTCACCATCACGCTGCGGACGCGAATCGCCGCCACCACGATACGGAGGACGAGCATCACCATCGCGGCGGGGGCGGGAGTCGCCCGAGCCACCGCGGTCGTTCGAGGAGCGGTCGGAGCCGCCGGCACGGGGCGGGCGCTCGTCACGCCGTCCGGAGTCCCGGTCGTTGCGGTCGGATCCTGAGTCGTCCATGCGTTCCTCGCCTGTCGTGGTGATGCTCTGTGGAGTTGACCCGCCCGAGGGCGAGGAGGACGGCCGCAGCCGTCGCACCACCCTAACCCGCACCGCGCTCCAGCAAGCAGCGAGGATCAGAGGTGGTGGTTAAACAGCGATGGCCACCCATCTCTGGGTGGCCATCGTGAATGGTGTCCGGCGGTGTCCTACTCTCCCACAGGGTCCCCCCTGCAGTACCATCGGCGCTGAGAGTCTTAGCTTCCGGGTTC
>NZ_PSWM01000018.1:0-81436 GCF_002932795.1 Rathayibacter sp. AY1B5 | reverse complement strand
CGTATGCCTCCTCATTTCCGGTGCGATCGTCGGCCGCAAGTCCCGCGCGTACGTCGCGCACTCCGACGGCCCCCGGCACGTGCCGGGGGCCTTCGGGGAGCGCGACTTACGCGCGGGACTTGCGGCCGACGATCGCGCCGTAGATGAGGAGGACGACGATCGCACCGACGACGGAGACGATGATGCTCACGATGTTGATGCCGTTGACGGCGTCCTGGATGCCGAACAGCGTGCTGAGGAAGCCGCCGAGCAGCGCGCCCACGATGCCGAGGACGATCGTGATGATCCATCCGCCGCCCTGCTTGCCCGGGAGGATGAGCTTGGCGAGCGCCCCGGCGATGAGGCCGAGGATGATCCAGCTGATGATGCCCATGATGTTTCTCCTTCAGTTCGTGCCCGATCGGCCGTTCCGATGCGAGCGGAGACACCGGCGGGCCGGTGTCCTGTGAGTCGTGGAAGCGGGGGTCAGCGGAGGCGGCGCTGCACCTTGTCGCGGGCCTTGCTCGCGATGGCGGTGAGCTGCTTGGCCTCGCGCTTGGAGGTCTTCTTGAGCTTCTTGCGGGTCTTCTTGGTGGCCGGGTCGTTCCACACGCCGAGTGCGAGGTGGCGCAGCTCTTCGTAGCGGCCACGACCGGCGCGGGAGCCGAACACGTAGGCGGTGAAGGCGACCAGTGCCAGCAGGACGAGGCGGGGGTTCATGCGGTGACCCTTCCATCGGAGAGCACCGGGTCGTGCTCGACACCCATTTGACTCTCCTGTGCGATCCGTGACAAACCGCGGCCCGACCATTGACAGGGACCCCTCGCATCGTGTTCCGCGTGCGCGTGTACCCGATTCAGCCGCAGGCCGGAGACGTCTCGGCCGGGAAGCGGTCGTGGAGGTAGCGGCCGTAGCCGCCCTCGACCCGGTTGTCGCGGCGGCCGGAGGTGACCACCTCGCCGTGGTCCGTCGCTCCGACCCGGGCGCCGCTCGCGCGCAGCCGCTCGACGAGCAGGACGTCCTCGTGCAGCGGCTCCTGCCCGAACCCGCCCGCGGCGAGGTACGCGCTCGCGCGGACGCCGAGGTTCGCGCCGTGGATGCTGCCGATCGACTCCTCCCGCGCGCGGACGTCGCGCCAGCGCGAGTAGGCGCCGGGGGAGAGGTCGGCCGGGTCGGGCCGGACCGTGCCGAGCAGCGCGTCGTGCCGTCGGGCGTGCTCGACGTGGGCGGCCAGCCAGTCGCGGGGGACCACGGTGTCGGCGTCGGTGTTGGCGATCCACACCTGCTCGAGCGGAGCGGTGACGGAGGAGAGGGCGTGCGCGATCCCGGCGGAGCGGGCGGCGCCGACTCCGCAGCGGGCGAGCTCCAGCACCTCGGCGCCGGCGGCACGGGCCCGCCCGACGGTCGCGTCGGAGCAGCCGTCCGCGGCGACCACGAGGCGCATCCCGATGCCGGGCGCCCGGTGGGCGAGGTGGGTCGCGCTCGCCTGAACGGAGGCGATCAGGCTGCCGATCCGCTCCTCCTCGTCGCGCGCGGGAACGACGACCAGCACCTGCGCGAGCCGGCTCACACCAGCCCCGTCCGGCGGGCGACCGAGCGGGAGTCGCGGGCGTGGACCTCGAGCAGGACGTCCTCCTCCTCGTGGCGGGCGAGGCGGTGCAGGCCCAGCTCCGCCACGGCGGACTGCACGGCGTCGCCGTCGAGAGCGAGACCCTCGATCGGGTGCCGCCAGTGCACGGTGACGAGCTCGCCCGCGGGCGCGAGGGCGTCGCGGATGCTGCGCAGCACGCCGGGGAGGGCGTCGCCGAGGTAGTAGCCGACCTCCGAGAGCACGACCAGGTCGAACGGACCTTCCGGCACGCCGCGGGTGATGTCGTGGTGCTCGACCCGCACGTGCTCGAGCGGAGCGAGGCGGCGGGCGGCGCGCTCGACGGCGGCGCTCGAGACGTCGATCGCCAGCAGTCGGTCGGCCCGGTCGGCCAGCGCCTCGGCGAGCACGCCGATCGAGGCGCCGATCTCCAGCACCGAGCCGTAGCGCTGCTCCGGCAGGCTCGCGAGGGTCAGGGCGCGCTTGCGCTGCTCGTACCAGCGGCTCGTGTACCCCCACGGGTCCTCGTGGCGGGCGTACAGCTCGTCGAAGTAGCTCATGCGATCCTCACCAGCCGGTCGTCCCCGGCGAAGGTGCGCAGGAAGAGCGGGTGGAGCACCGGGCCGGTCCCGTCGGGCCCGGGGCGGGTCTGGCTCGGATACCGGGAGCGGGCGCGGCGGGTGCGCTCGAGCAGCTCGTCGTCGAGCGGCAGGCGCATGAGGTCGCCCCACGGCACCTCGGGGTCCTCCGGGTCCGCCCAGTGCCACAGCCAGATCGGCGCGGCGAGCAGCGGCTGCCCGAGCTCGTGCGCGACCTCCGCGCAGACCTCGCCGACCACGCGGTGGTCGCGGTGCCCGTCCCCGGTCCAGGTGGAGAGGAGGAGGACGGTCCCGGAGGCGCCGGCCGCCCGCTCGCGCACCTCGTGCGCGATGCGCTCGCGGTGGTCCGGGGTCGCGGAGTCCGGCACGTCGAGGAAGGCGAGCCCGATCCCGGGGCCCAGCTCCGCCAGGGCGTCCGCGGCCTCCCGCCGGCGCTCGGCGGCCAGGTCCGCGTCCCGCTCGCCGTGGGCCGCGGCTCCGTCGGTCACGACGACGACGTCCACCGCGATCCCGCGCCGGCGCGCGAGTGCGATGGTGCCGCCGCAGCCGAGGGTTTCGTCGTCGGCGTGCGCGACGACGACCAGGACGCGCCGGATCTCCTCGGGCAGGGTCAGCTCCGGGAGGCGGTCGCGGCGGCCGTCCGCGCTCCAGCGCTCGAGAGGAGTGCCCTCGAGGCGCCCGTCGAAGGGCCGACTCACCAGGAGGCCGCCTCGCCCGAGGCGAGCACGGCGCGGCCGAGAGCGGCGTCGTCGCGCTCGGCGTGGTGCTGGCGGACGTAGAGCGCGAGGTCGGCGACCCGCTTGGCGTGCTCGGCGTCGAGGGCGAGCGGAGCCGGGCCGAGCGCGCGTCCGGCGCGGAGCAGGATCTCCTCCACCGCCCCGGCGACGCTCGCCCGCACGCGCTTGGCGAGCAGCGAGCCCCGGGGTCCGTCGGCCTCGCCCGCGTCGATCGCCGCGGCGGCCTCGTCCAGTGCCCGGCGCGACGCGGAGAGCGCCGTGTCGATCGCTCCGAGGTGGGCCAGGAGGTGCGGGTCCTCGCGCCGGGCGGCCGCAGCCGCGACGGCCGCCGCGACTCCGAGGGCTCCGCCGTGCCAGCAGGCGGCGACGCCGATGCCGCCCCAGGCGAAGCCGGGCCGGGAGAGGTACCAGCCGGAGTCGCCCACGGGAACGGCCCGGGCGTCGGAGAAGCGGACCGGTCCGCTGGGGACCTCCGTCAGCCCGCGCGCGTGCCAGGCGTTCTGCTCCGGCGTCGCCGTCCCGTCGCGCAGCGCCACGGCGAAGAGGCGGCGCTCGCCGGAGGCGTCCCCGACGTGCGCGGTGACGAGGGCGGCGTCGAGGCGGTCGGCCAGCGAGCACCAGGGCTTCACTCCGTCGAGCAGCCAGTCGCCGTCGCTCTCGCGGGCGACCAGAGGATCCCCGCCGCCCTCGGCCGCGAAGACCCCCCAGGCGGCGTAGGCGGAGACTCCGAGTCCGGACGGGTCCAGCTCCGCCTCGCCGAGGATCGCGAGAGCGTCGAGGTGCGGCTCCACCGCGCGCGCGACGCCGAGGTCGTGCCGGGCCAGGCGCTCGAGGAGTCCGTGCAGCTCGGCGGTGCGACCGGTGCCGGGCCGAGGCGCGTCGGTGCTCAGAGCGCGCGCGAAGGCGAGTGCGCCGTCGACGTCAGGGGGGAGGAGAGAGGAGGAGTGCTGGTCCATCGCCTCCGAAACTACGCAGTCGAGCGGGCGGCGTCCGGCGATTGTCCCCGAACGGAGGGGGTGCTAAGCGTCAGAGGTCCAGGTCGTTGATCCTGTGCAGGAGAGAGGCGAAGAGCTCGACGTCGGCGAGCGCCCAGCTGCGCAGCTCCTCGTGCATCAGCGCCTGGTTCGAGCTGCGGATCTCGCGCAGCCGCGCGGCGGTCGCTCGAGTCACCGAGAGGATCGTGGCGCGTCCGTCCTGGGGGTCGGGGGTGCGCTCGAGGAAGCCGAGGCGGTCGAGCGCCGTGATCTGGCGGCTGAGCGCCGACTTGTCCATCTCGAGAAGCTCGGCCAGCACGCCGGAGTGCACGGGCCCCCGGCGCTCGAGCGCCGAGATCGTCTTGTAGCCCAGCGGCGTCAGCTCCGGGTGGAGCCGCTCGGCGTAGGAGCGCATCGCCGCCCGCACGCGGTTGAAGAGGGTGCTGAGCTCGCCCTCCACCGAGGCGATCGCGGAGTCGACGTCGCGGGCGGAGTCGGGGGTCGGGCCGGTCATGCCTCCAGCATCCCGCGGGAGGGCCCTCCTCCTCGACTTGCGCCCGCGCGCCGCGATGACGTACGCTTCCCGAAGCCAAAGACCGCCGGTTTCCGGTGTGCGCACGAGCAGGGCCCCGGCCCCGCGGATCGCCACCGGACGAAGGATTCGCGAAGCGAATTGCCCGCGCAGGTGCACGAGTTCAGTTCCGCCTCACCGCGATCCCGAAGCTCCGCGCCCCTGTGCCGGAGCTTTTTTCTTTGCCTGCCTTCGGGCTACCGGCACGAGAATTCACAGGAGTAGCCATGGCGAACAAGGAAGCCTCGGTTGCCGAACTCACGGAGAAGTTCCAGAGCTCGACGGCCGTTCTGCTGACCGAGTACCGCGGTCTCACTGTTGCTCAGCTCAAGACGCTGCGCAAGGACATCAGTGAGCACGCAACCTACGCCGTGGTGAAGAACACGCTGACCAAGATCGCGGCGAACAACGCCGGTATCTCGTCCTTCGACGACGAGCTCGCTGGCCCCTCGGCCATCGCGTTCGTGCACGGCGACCCTGTCGCCGTCGCGAAGTCGCTGCGTGCCTTCGCCAAGGCAAACCCTCTCCTCGTGGTCAAGGGCGGTTACTTCGACGGTAACCCGCTGACCGCAGAAGAGGTGGGCAAGCTCGCCGACCTCGAGTCCCGCGAAGTTCTGCTCGGCAAGCTCGCCGGCGCCTTCAAGGCCTCGCTGTTCGGTGCCGCATATCTGTTCAACGCTCCGCTCTCGAAGGCCGTTCGCACGGTCGAGGCGCTGCGCGAGAAGCAGGAGTCCGCGAGCTGACGTCTTCCCCTCCCGGGAAGCAGTGCGCGCGCGGTTCGTAGACAAAGAAAAACAAGGAGAAAAATCATGGCAAAGCTCACGCAGGACGAGCTCATCGAGGCCTTCAAGGAGCTCACGCTCATCGAGCTCTCGGAGTTCGTCAAGAAGTTCGAAGAGGTCTTCGAGGTCACCGCTGCGGCGCCCGTCGCCGCCGCCGGTGTGGCCGGCCCGGCCGCCCCCGCCGAAGAGGTCGAGGAGCAGACCGAGTTCGACGTCGTGCTCGAGGCCGCCGGCGAGAAGAAGATCCAGGTCATCAAGGAGGTGCGCGCCCTCACCAGCCTCGGCCTCGGTGAGGCGAAGGCGCTCGTCGACGGTGCCCCCAAGGCGGTCCTCGAGGCCGTCAACAAGGAGACCGCCGAGAAGGCCAAGGCTCAGCTCGAGGGCGCCGGCGCGACCGTCACCGTCAAGTAGTCCCCCTCACCCGTCGCGGGTGCCGGCTCCGGCCGGTCGCTCGTCAGGGTGACGCAGGCACGCCTGCAGACGCAGGGCGTCGTCTCCTCGGAGGCGGCGCCCTTCGTCGTTCCCGCCCGACGGAGGCGCGCGCCCCTAGGATCGGAGCGTGACTGCTCACGATCTGCTCGCCGGGCTCCCCGCCCGCGACGTCCCGCCCAGCGAGGTCTCGCTCAGCGAGCTCCTGAGCGACTTCGTCTCGGTGACGCACCGGATCACCCGCCTCGCCGCCCAGGCGACCGGCAACCAGGAGTCGCAGGCCGTGTGGCGCACGCTCTCGGTGCTCCTCTCGATGGGACCGATGCGCCTGGGGGAGCTCGCCTCCCAGAGCCGCGTCTCGCAGCCCACGATGACCAAGATCGTGAAGAACCTCGTCGAGACCGGCTGGCTCGACCGCATCGCCGATCCCCTCGACGCGCGCGCCTGGCAGATCCGCCTCGCTCCTGCCGGCGCGGACGCGCTGCACGCCTGGCGGACGGACCTCGGCGACGCGCTGACGCCGATCTTCGCCGATCTGACCCCGGAGGACCGCCGCGTCCTCGAGCGGGCCGTCGAGATCATGCACGAGCGCCTCGTCGTCGGCCCGCGCGACTGACCCCCCTCCCGCACGGTTCTGCTGCGCGGCACACTGGTCGCGTGCAGATGCGACTCGAGCTCGTCCCCCTCCCCGTCAGCGACGTCGACCGCGCGGTCGCCTTCTACACGGAGGTGATGGGCTTCCACCTCGACCACGACGTGCGGCCCTCCGCGGTGATGCGCGTGGTCCAGCTCACCCCGCCCGGCTCGGCCTGCTCGATCGTGGTCGGCAGCGGGATGGGGCCCGGTCCGGAGGAGGGCGTCGTCCGCTCGCTCCACCTCGTCGTCGACGACATCGCCGCCGCTCGCGCGGAGCTCGTCGACCGCTCGCTCGAGATCAGCGAGGTCCAGGACCTGGGCGGCGTGCAGTACGCGTACTTCGCCGATCCGGACGGCAACACCTGGGCGCTCCAGGAGATCGGGAGCAGGACGCCCCCGGAGTGAGTCAGTCCTCGGGCCAGCGGACCCGGGCGTCGACGTCGGGGTGCTTGCGCAGCCAGGCCGCGACGAAGGGGCAGCGCGGGACGACCGTGCCGCCCGCCTCCGTGATCGCGGTGACCGCGGCCCGCGCGAGGATGCTCCCGAGGCCGTGGCCCTCCCAGCCGTCGTCGACGACGGTGTGGGTGAGCACCACCTCGTCGCCCTGACGGGTGTACGCGGCGAAGCCGGCCGGCGTGCCGCCGACCTCGATCACGAAGCGGGACCGCTCGGGGACGTCGCGGACAGTGGGGGTGTCGGAGTCGCTCATGCTCCGATTCTCGCCCCCCGCGGCGCCGAGGTGCTGGTGCGGATCACCAGCGAGGCGGGGATCAGCGTGTGGCGGGCCGGGGGAGGGGGCTCGCCGCGGCCGAGGGCGGCCAGCGCGTCCAGCACCAGCGCGACCGCGAGCTCGCCCTGCTGGCGCGGGTCCTGGCGGATCGAGCTGAGACCGAAGAGCTCGGCGAGGGGGTGGTCGTCGATCCCGATGACGGAGACGTCCTCGGGCACCGAGAGGCCGAGCTCGCGCGCCGCGAGGATGATCCCGATCGCGATCTCGTCAGAGGCGGCGAAGATGGCCGTCGGCCGGGTCCGCGGATCGCCGAGGACCTGCCGTCCGGCGCTGTGCCCGCCGGGGATGTCGAAGGTCGTGGGCACGATGTCCTGCGCGCCGGGCTCGACGCCGGCGGCCGCGAGCGCCTGACGGAAGCCGTCGCGGCGCTGCGTGTGGACGTGGAAGTCCATCTCCTCCTCCGCGAGCCCGCCGATGTGGACGACCCGCTCGTGGCCGAGGGAGAGGAGGTGCTCCGTGGCGAGGCGGGAGGCGGCGACGTCGTCGATGCTGAAGGTGGGGATGCCGGGGAGCTCGCCGCCGATGCCGACGATCGGCTTGCCCAGGGCGAGGAGCGCCTCCGTCTCGTGCGGCGAGATCTCGAGGGTGACGGCGACGATCGCGTCGACGCGCTTGCGGACGAGGTAGTACTCGAACACGCTCCGGCGGGCGTCGAGGTGCTTGTCGATGTTGTAGAGGAGCAGGTCGTACCCGGCGGCGAGCAGGGCGCGCTCGATGCCCTCGATGATCCCGGCGAAGAACCACTGGTTGATGATCGGGATGATCACGGCGATGTTGTTGCTGCGGCCGGTGACGAGGCTGGACGCGTTGGCGGAGACGACGTAGCCCAGGCTCGTCGCGGCGCGCTCGACGCGCTGCTTCGTCCCCGCCGAGACGTAGCCCCGACCGCTGAGCGCGCGCGAGACCGTCGCCTTCGACACTCCTGCGAGCTCGGCCACCTCTTCGATGCCTGGCACGGCGTTCCTCCCGACCGTCCGGCGTCGATGCTGGAAACGGTTCCAGGAAGTTATACCCCGCCCGGCGGCCGGACGTCGCGCCGAGATCGATCTCCATCCGGCCCCGCCGCCGCGATCGCTGTTCTGACGCCGAATCGTTATCTCAGAGAGCGCTCTATCACCGGCGTTGTGCTTTCATCGTTCTTGTGGAAAGGTTTCCCTCCGTGGGAGCCCACCCACACGAATCCGGTGATCCGCTCGGAGTTCCTCCTGGCATCGCCATCACCAGCATCCGAGTCGTCGCGGCACACGCTTCGAGCCGCCACAGCCTCCCGATCCCCGATCGGCGAGGAGCGGCCTGCTCAGCTGGTTCCACCACTCAATGAGGAGGAAGAATGCGGTCATCCCTGCACCGCCGTATCACCGTCCCGGTCGCCGTTCTGGCAGCGGCCGGCATCGCTCTCGCGGGCTGCTCCAGCAGCAGTGACCCCAACGACCCGAACGTCGGCGGCGGCAGCTCGGCCGGCACGGTCGGCACCGCCGACGGCGTCGTCAACATCTACGGCACCATCAACGGCGACGAGGCCACCCTTCTCGAGCAGTCCTGGGCGGACTGGGAGAAGGAGAACGACATCGAGATCAAGTACACGGGCGACAAGGAGTTCGAGAAGCAGATCGGCATCAAGGTCCAGGGTGGCGACACCCCCGACCTCGCGATCTTCCCGCAGCCGGGTCTGCTCGCCGACACCGTCGCCTCCGGCAAGGTGCAGGAGCTCCCGGAGGGCGCCCTCGCCAACGTCAAGCAGAACTGGTCCGAGGACTGGCAGAAGTACGGCCAGGTCGACGGCACCCAGTACGGCGCGCCGCTGATGGCGTCCGTCAAGGGCTACATCTGGTACTCGCCGGCCAAGTTCAAGGAGTGGGGCGTCTCCGTTCCCACGACGTGGGACGAGATGGAGGCGCTCGGCAAGACGATCGCCGAGAAGACCGGCGGACCGTCCTGGTGCGCGGGCTTCAACTCCGGTGAGGCCTCCGGCTGGCCCGGAACCGACTGGATCGAGGACGCCGTCCTCCGCGAGGCCGGCCCCGACGTCTACGACTCCTGGGTCGCAGGCGACACCCCCTTCACCGACCCGGCCATCAAGTCCGCGTTCGACTCCGTCGGATCGATCCTCCTCGACCCGACCCTCGTCAACGCCGGCTACGGCGACGTGAAGTCGATCAACTCCACCGCCTTCGGCGACGTCGCCCAGAACATGGCGAACGGCACCTGCGCGCTGACCCACCAGGCCTCGTTCTTCGAGGGCTTCCTGACCTCGGCCGGCGCCAACGTGGCCGAGGACGGCGACGTGTGGGCCTTCCTCACCCCGCCGGTCAAGGCCGACGACGCCCAGGCCGTCACGGGTGGTGGCGAGATGGTCGCCGCCTTCTCGAACGACGCCGACACCGCGAAGGTCCAGGAGTACCTGGCCAGCGCCGACTGGGCCAACAGCCGCGTCTCCCTCGGAGGCGTCATCTCCGCCAACACCGGTCTCGACCCGGCCAACGCGGGCAGCGACGTCCTGAAGGACTCCATCGCGATCCTCCAGAACCCGGACACCACGTTCCGCTTCGACGCGTCCGACCTCATGCCGAAGGCAGTGGGCTCGGACAGCTTCTTCAAGGGCATGGTCGACTGGATCGACGGCACGAGCACCGACCAGGCGCTCGAGGAGATCCAGGCCGGCTACACCTCCTAACAGCGGAGCAGAGCCGCCGCTCCCGAGTGGCGGCTCAGCTGTGACGGCCCGGTCCCCGGATCCACGGATCCCGGGGCCGGGCCCCTCCTGAGTCCAGAGTCGCACTCGAAAGGGCGTCCATGTCCCCCATCACCATCTCGGGGTTCTTCCAGTGGCTGGCGGGAATCCCGCCGCTCGCGCAGATCCCGCTCATCCTCCTGGCCTTCGCGGCCGTGGTGGCACTCATCCTCTTCTTCGTCGAGATCGCGCCCCGCCGCGGCACCGGCTACACGATCCTCCGGCTCGCGGTCACGGTCGTCCTGCCGGTCGTCCTCCTGCTGGTCTTCGGCCTCTACAACTCGGTCCTCTGGGTCGCGGTGGTGGCCGCCGTCATCGGCGGTGCGCTGTTCCTGCTCGACTTCCGATCCCGCAAAGGCGCGGGCTACGGACTCCAGCTCATCGCTTTCATGGCACCGGCCGCGTTCTTCATCCTGATCGGCCTGATCTACCCGACGATCACGACCGCCTTCAACGCGTTCATGAAGAACGACGGCTCCGGATTCGCCGGCATCGACAACTTCGTCTGGGTCTTCACCAGCCCCGACGGCATCACCGCCTTCCTCAACACGGTGGTCTGGGTGCTCCTGGCCCCCATCACGGCGACCGCCATCGGCCTCGCCTACGCGGTCTTCATCGACAAGAGCCGCGGCGAGAAGTTCTTCAAGCTGCTGGTCTTCATGCCGATGGCGATCTCGTTCGTCGGCGCGTCGATCATCTTCAAGTTCTTCTACGACGTCCGCCAGGGCGAGCAGATCGGCCTCCTCAACGGGATCCTCACCGCCTTCGGCGCCCCGCCGGTCGACTGGCTGGGACTCGAGCCGTGGAACACGCTGTTCCTCGTCGTCGTCCTCATCTGGACCCAGGCCGGATTCGCCATGACGGTGCTCTCCGCCGCGATCAAGGGCGTCCCCTCCGAGCAGCTCGAAGCGGCCTCGCTCGACGGCACCAGCGCGTGGCAGTCCTTCTGGAACGTCACCGTGCCCGGCATCCGCTCCTCGATCGTGGTCGTCCTCACGACGATCTCGATCGCGTCGCTGAAGGTCTTCGACATCGTCTCGGCGATGACCGGCGGCCGCTCCGACACCACGGTCCTCGCGTTCGAGATGGTCCGCCAGTTCCAGCTCGGCGCCCGCAGCGGCTACAGCGCGGCCCTCGCGGTCATCCTGTTCCTGCTCGTGCTCCCGATCGTCGTCTACAACGCCCGCCAGCTCGCCAAGCAGAGGGAGATCCGATGAGCGTCACGCCCACTCCGATCCAGGTTCCGGTCGACCGCAGCACCGAGCGCGCGCTCGCCCGCGGCGAGTCGAGGATCGAGGCGGCCAGCGGCAAGGTCAAGAAGGCGACGACGTCGCGCGGTGCCACGCTCGCCGCGCTGATCATCGCCGTCATCTGGACCGTCCCGACCCTCGGGCTGTTCATCTCGTCGTTCCGCCCCGCCAACGACATCAAGACGACCGGCTGGTGGACGATCTTCGCCAACCCCGGCTTCACCCTCGACAACTACGCGAACGCGCTCGACTCGGGCGACAGCCTGACGCTGGGCAAGGCGTTCGTGAACTCGCTGGTCATCACGCTGCCCGCGGCGCTGATCCCGATCACGATCGCCAGCCTCGCGGCCTACGCGTTCGCCTGGATCGACTTCAAGGGCCGCAACACGCTCTTCGTCCTCGTGTTCTCGCTCCAGATCGTCCCCATCCAGATGGCGCTCGTGCCGCTGCTGCAGCTGTTCTCGGACGGCCTGCGCATCGGAGGGCTCTACATCCTCCCCGGCCTCGGGGTGAACGGATTGGACGGCTCGTACGCGAAGGTGTGGATCGCGCACACGATCTTCGCGCTCCCACTCGCGATCTTCATGCTGCACAACTTCATCTCGGAGATCCCCGGCGAGGTCATCGAAGCGGCCCGCGTGGACGGAGCCGGCCACGGCCAGATCTTCTTCCGCATCGTCCTCCCGCTCTCGGTCCCGGCGATCGCCTCCTTCGGCATCTTCCAGTTCCTCTGGGTCTGGAACGACCTGCTCGTCGCGACGGTCTTCACCTCCGGACAGGGGCTCCCGATCACGAAGGCACTGCAGGACCTCACCGGCTCCTACGGCCAGTCGTGGGAGCTGCTCACGGCCGGCGCGTTCATCTCGATCATCGTGCCGCTCATCGTGTTCTTCTCCCTCCAGAGGTTCTTCGTCCGCGGCCTCCTCGCCGGCGCCACCAAGGGCTGACGACCCGCGGGGGTGCCGTGGGCGGCGTTGTCGTCGTCGGCGGTAGCTCCGCTACAGCTCTCCTCCTCCGCCTTGCCCACGACACCCCCGCGGGCCGTCAGCACTGCTCGTCGGGGGAAGGGGGGGCACGAACGAAGGCCCGGGTCCTGCTGTGCAGGACCCGGGCCTTCGTCGTGCGGTGGCGCCTGCGGCGGCCACCAAGGGCACAGCGCCTGCGGCGGCCGCCTTGCACGAGGGCCGGACAGTCGCGCGGCGACGCATCGAGATCGGGCGGATTCCGTGGTGGTCGAGTGGCCGCGCAGCGGAGAGGTGACCGGCGCGGTCGATCGGCTGGGGACGGCGCGGGGGACGCGGGGCGGGTTTGCACGACTTCGCCGTGGGCGGAAGGACGAGAGCGGGACGGCGGGCGGGGCTAGGGTCGAGCCGTGAGCAGGATGGGTGATGTCGCGGCAGGCGGCGGGATGCGCGGAGGGGCGCGCGGCGGGAGGATCTCGAGCAGCGATCCGGACAGCCAGCGGGAGATCAACGCGGCGGCTCCGAAGGTCGACGACCTGCTCCGGCGCATCGCGGGGCTCTTCCGCGACCACCGCCCCAAGCTCACGCTCACCGTGATCCTCGTGCTCGTCGGCGCCGCCCTCACGGTGGTGCCCCCGCTCCTCACCCAGCTGGCCTTCGACCGCGGGCTCTTCCCGCCCGGCGGACGCCCGAACCTCCCGGTACTGCTCGAGCTGGTCGGCGTCATGGTGCTGGTCTGGGCGTTCTCGGCGATCCTCGGCGTCTGGCAGACCTACCTCACCGCGACCGTCGGCAACACGGTCATGGGAGAGCTGCGCATCCGCCTCTTCCGCCACCTGCAGGCGATGGAGCTCGGCTTCTTCACCCGCACCCGCACCGGCGTCATCCAGTCCCGCCTCGCCAACGACGTCGGCGGCGTGGCCAACGTGCTCACGAACACCGTCTCGAGCGTGCTCGGCAACACCGTCACCGTGATCGCGGCCGTCGTCGCGATGCTCCTGCTCTCGTGGCAGATGACGATCGTCGCCCTCGTCCTCACACCGGTGCTCGTCGTGGCCCAGCGCCGCGTCGGCCAGGTGAGGGCGCGCATCGCGACGAAGACGCAGGAGTCGCTGTCCGAGATGACCGCGATCACCCAGGAGACCCTCAGCGTCTCGGGCATCCTCCTGGCCAAGAGCTTCGGCCGCCAGGAGTCGGAGGTGACGCGCTACGCCGACGAGAACGGCCGGCAGATCGAGCTCCAGGTGCGGCAGCAGATGTCCGGCCAGTGGTTCTTCGCGATGGTGCAGATCTTCCTCTCCGTCATCCCCGTGATCGTGTACCTCGTGGCCGCCTGGCTGATCCTCGGCGGCACCACCGTGACCGCCGGGACCGTCGTGGCCTTCACCACCGTGCAGGCGCGCCTGATGTGGCCGCTCCTGGGCCTGATGCGCGTCGCGCTCGACCTGCAGACGGCCGGAGCGCTGTTCGCCCGCATCTTCGAGTACCTCGACCTGCGCCCGGCGATCACCGACCGGGCGGATGCACGCGAGGTCTCGGGCGAGCTCGGCCGGGTCGAGCTCGACGACGTGGTGTTCCGCTACCCCGACCAGGCGGAGGACGCGCGCCCGACGCTCGACCACGTCTCGGTCGCGATCGAGCCGGGCCAGTTCGTCGCCTTCGTCGGTCCCTCGGGCGCGGGCAAGACCACCATCTCCTACCTCGTCCCGCGCCTGTACGACGTGGCCGGGGGAGCGGTGCGCTTCGCCGGCACCGACGTGCGCGAGCTGCGGCAGGAGTCGCTCGTCTCGCACATCGGCATCGTCAGTCAGGAGACCTACCTCTTCCACGCCACCATCGGCGACAACCTCCGCTACGCCCGCCCCGACGCGACACAGGAGGAGCTCGAGGCGGCCGCCCGCGCCGCGAACATCCACGCGACGATCACGTCGTTCCCCGACGGCTACGACACCCTGGTCGGCGAGCGAGGCTACCGGCTCTCCGGAGGCGAGAAGCAGCGGCTCGCGATCGCCCGCGTCCTGCTGAAGGACCCGGCGGTGCTCATCCTCGACGAGGCGACCAGCGCCCTCGACACCGTCTCGGAGCGGATCGTGCAGACCGCACTCGACGACGCCGCCCGCGGCCGCACCACCATCGCCATCGCCCACCGGCTCTCGACCATCGTGTCGGCCGACGTCATCCACGTGGTGGAGGGCGGCCGGATCGTCGAGTCGGGCACCCATCGCGAGCTGCTCGGCCTCGGCGGCCTCTACGCCTCGCTCTACGCGCAGCAGACGGAGTCGGCCCTCCAGGGCTGAGTCGCGGCTGCGGCCGCGCGGCCGACCGCAGCCGACACGGAGTCGGCGCAGAACGTCAGCGGAGAGCACCCGCCCTTTCTCGACGGCGGAGGGGCACGGCTCTCAGCTGACCATGTGCGCGGCGCGCGCGCTCAGGCGGCGGGACGGTCCGCGAGCATCTGCTCCATCAGCGAGATCTCGGCCTCCTGGGCCTTCACGACGGAGGAGGCGAAGTCGGTGGCGACCGTCACGCGGCTCCGGGCGAGCAGCGCCTCGGCCATGTCGATCGCACCGCGGTGGTGGGCGATCATCAGCTCGAGGAACATCCGGTCGAAGTCGCGGCCGGACGCGCTGCTGAGGGCGGTGATCTGGTCCGGTGTCGCGAGACCGGGCATGCTCGCGGGCACGACGCCGTCCTCGGTCCCCATCCCCATCGACGAGTGCTCGTCGGCGGCTCCGGCCAGGGTCGGCCGGCCCATCCAGGTCATCGACGGCTCCGGAGCGGCCTGCGGCAGGCCCCACGAGTTCAGCCAGCCGAAGAGCTGCCCGGCCTGCTGCTGCTGGGTCAGCAGGATGTCCTTCGAGACGGTGAGGACCTCGTCGTCGGCACTGCGCTCGCGGGCGATCATCGCCAGCTCGGCGCCCTGCAGGTGGTGCACCTGCATGTCGCGCGCGAAGCCCGCCTCGGCGCTGGCGCTCGAGGGCGTCGCGGCGGAGGCGAACGGGGCGAGCGCGCCGAAGAGGTAGCCGCCGGCCGCCCCGAGGAGGAGCGCGACCACGGCGACCGCGGCGACGAGGATCCGGCCCCTACTGCTTGCCGGGCGCATCGATCCCTCCGGTGCAGGGGGCGCCGGGCTCCGGAGCGCTCGAGGACTGCCAGAAGCGCTCGACGAAGGCGTCGATGCGCGGGTCCTCGGGCGAGTCGATCGCGACCTGGGCGTCCCAGGCGCTCAGCACGATGGGCGACTCGAGACCCTCGTAGGGCGAGACGACGGAGTAGGTGTCGGGCATCGCGGCGATCAGCGCGTCGACCTCGCTCTGCGGGAGCGCGGGGTCGTACGTGGCCCAGACGGCGCCGTGCTCGAGGTCGTGCACCGCGTTCTCGTTCGGGACGGGCTCGTCGTAGACGCCGCAGTTCATCCACACGGCGTTGTGCGGGCCGCCCGCCGGCGGGGTCTGCGGGTAGTCGACGGCGCCGGCGACGTGGGTGGCGTCGTTGTCGAAGGTCTGCAGGCCGTCGATCTGGCGGGCCTCGACGATCTGCTGGTTGCCGAAGACGGTGACCGCGACGATCCCGCCGACCGCGAGCACGGCCAGGGCCGACAGCGACCAGATCCAGATGCGGGAGCCGCGCTTGCGGCGGTCCTGCTCGCGCTTGTAGGTCTCGAGCTTCTCCTGTCGGGCGCGGTTCTTGGCGGACAGCGTGTCTTTGGGCACGGCGGCGTCTCTCGTTCTGAGGGCGGAAGGCGCCTGTAGCGGGCGCAGGCGCCTGAGAGGCGCTCTCAGAGGATAACGAGCGAGGCTTCGGATCGGATCAATGCGCGGTCAGGGGATCTCGATGCGCCCGCGGGGCGGGCTGCTCGATCAGCGGAGGGCGGGGCGGGCTGCTCCTGCGGAGGAGGAAGGCCGCGGAGGAGTGGGATCCCGCGCCGCCGCTCCGACGCTCGGCCGCGCAGCCGCTGCTCAGGGGGCGAAGGTGAGCCAGAGCAGCAGGCCGTTCAGGACGATGAGGAAGACGGCGGCCAGCGCGGCGGCGAGGGTGGTGAACCAGCGGTTCGTCTGGTCGCCCATCAGGCGGCGGTCGCGGGTCAGGATCACGAGCGGCACGAGCGCGAAGGGGATGCCGAACGACAGGACCACCTGGCTGAGCACCAGCGCTCGCGTCGGGTCGAAGCCGATCGCGAGCACCAGGAGGGCCGGGATCAGCGTGACCAGACGACGGGCGACGAGCGGCACCCGCACCTGGAGCAGGCCGTGCATGATCTCGGCCCCCGCGTACGCGCCGACGGAGGTCGAGGCGAGGCCGGAGGCGAGCAGGCCGACGGCGAACAGGGTCGCGACCACCGGCCCGAGCGCCGCCCCGATGGCCGCGTGGGCGCCCTCGAGGCTGTCCGTCCCGGCGACTCCGGCCAGGGAGTGCGCGGCGAGGAGCAGGATCGCGAGGTTCACGGTGCCGGCGATGGCGAGCGCGATCGTCACGTCGATGCGGGTGGCGACCAGGATCCGCCGCCGCGCGCCGACGCCCTCGACGTGGCCGAAGCGGTCGCGCGCGAGCGCGGAGTGGGCGTAGATCGCGTGGGGCATGACGGTCGCGCCGAGGATCGAGGCGGCGAGCAGCACCGACTCCGAGCCCTCGAATCGCGGCACGAGACCGGCGACGGTCGCGCCCGCGTCCGGCGGATCGACGACCACGCCGACCGTGAAGCCGACGGCGATCAGCACCATCAGCGCCGTGATCACCCGCTCGAACGGCTGCGCCCCGCCCCGCGTCTGCACGAGCAGCAGCACCAGCGAGACCGCGCCGGTGACCACGCCGCCGACCAGCAGCGGCAGTCCGAAGAGCAGGTTCAGCGCGATCGCGCCGCCGATCACCTCGGCCAGGTCGGTCGCCATCGCGACCGTCTCGGCCTGCAGCCAGTAGGCCCGGCGGCCCCAACGGCCGCGCAGGCGGTCGCCGAGCAGCTCCGGGAGGCTGCGGCCGGTCATCAGGCCGAGCTTCGCCGAGAGGTACTGGATGAGCCAGGCCATCAGGTTGCCGAGCACCACCACCCAGACCAGGAGGTAGCCGAACCGGGCTCCGGCCGTCATATTGCTGGCGACGTTGCCCGGGTCGAGGTAGGCGACTCCGGCGACCAGCGCCGGGCCGAGCAGGCGGAGGAGGTGGATGTCGGCCGGACGCCGCGGCGGTGCGGCGATCGGTGAGGTCATTCGGGGTCCGTTCCGGGTCGACGGCGGCGCTCGCGGACCCCCACGATAGGGCACCGGCGCGACCGGCGGCACTCCCCTCCCGGGAGAGGTCCCTGTGCCTCCGCTCACCCCCGTCACACGCCCGGAGCCGGTTGCTACGCTGGCGGGATGAGCCTGGATCGCGCACTTCCCGCACGCCCGGAGACCGGGATGGCGTACGCCGATTCGGTCCTCGACCTCATCGGCGACACCCCGCTGGTGAAGCTGGGCCCCGTCGCGGCGGACGTGCAGGCGACCGTGCTGGTGAAGGTCGAGTACCTGAACCCCGGCGGCTCGTCGAAGGACCGCATCGCGACTCGCATCATCGACGCCGCCGAGCGCGACGGGCTGCTGAAGCCCGGCGGCACCATCGTGGAGCCGACCAGCGGCAACACCGGCATCGGCCTCGCCCTCGTCGCGCAGCAGCGCGGCTACCGCTGCGTGTTCGTGCTGCCGGACAAGGTCGGCGAGGACAAGCGCAACGTCCTCACCGCCTACGGGGCCGAGATCGTCGTGACGCCGACGGCCGTCGCTCCGGAGGACCCCGCCTCCTACTACTCCGTCTCGGACCGGCTCGCCCGCGAGATCCCCGGCGCCTTCAAGCCCAACCAGTACGCGAACCTCAACGGCCCGCTCAGCCACTACGAGACCACGGGCCCGGAGATCTGGCGCGACACCGCCGGCCGGCTCACCCACTTCGTCGCGGGAGTCGGCACGGGAGGCACCATCAGCGGAGTCGGCCGCTACCTCAAGGAGGTGTCGGAGGGCCGCGTGCAGATCGTCGGCGCCGACCCCGAGGGCTCCGTCTACTCCGGCGGCGGCGGTCGCCCGTACCTCACCGAGGGCGTCGGCGAGGACTTCTGGCCGAGCGCGTACGACCCGAGCGTGGTCGACCGGATCATCGCCTCCAGCGACGCCGAGTCGTTCGCGATGACCCGCCGCCTCGCCCGCGAGGAGGGACTGCTCGTCGGCGGATCGAGCGGGCTCGCCGTCTCCGTCGCGCTCAAGGCCGCGGCCGGTCTCGGGCCGGACGACGTGGTCGTCGTGCTGCTGCCGGACGGCGGGCGCGGCTACCTCGGCAAGATCTTCAACGACCGCTGGATGCGCTCCTACGGCTTCCTCGAGATGCGCGACGAGGGCACCGTCCGCGACGTGCTCCGCGCCCGGGCGGCGAGCGGGCAGGCGGACCTCCCGGCGCTCGTGCACGCTCACCCGACCGACACGATCCGCGACGCGATCGGCATCATGACCGAGTACGGCGTCTCGCAGCTGCCGGTGCTGACCGCCGAGCCGCCCGTCGTGATGGGCGAGGTCGTCGGAGCCGTCGACGAGCGCGAGCTGCTCGACCGCGTCTTCGCGGGATCCGCCTCGATGAACGACCCGCTCGGCGACTGCGTGGGCGACGCGCTCGCGCTGATCGGGCTCGGCGAGAGCATCACCGCCGCCCGCGCCGCGCTCACCGAGCACAGCGCCCTCCTCGTCACCGACGAGGGCAAGCCCGTCGCGGTGATCACCCGACAGGACCTCCTCACCTACGCCACGGCCTGACGGCCGCCGCCTCCGCACCTCCGACCCAGGGAGCCCGCACCATGCCCAAGAAGCAGCACTTCGACACCCGCGCCATCCACGCCGGCCAGGAGTTCGATCCGACCACCGGCGCGGTCGTGCCGCCCGTCTACATGACCTCCACGTTCGTCCAGGACGGCATCGGCGGGCTCCGGGGCGGCTACGAGTACGCCCGTTCCGCGAACCCGACGCGCGACTCGCTCCAGGAGCTCATCGCGTCGCTCGAGGGTGCCGACGTCGCCTACTCCTTCTCCTCCGGCCTCGCCGCCGAGGACACCCTGCTGCGCGCCGCTCTCGCGCCCGGCGACCACGTCGTCCTGGGCAACGACGCGTACGGCGGCAGCCACCGCCTGATCGACCGGGTGCACAGCGCCTGGGGCGTGCGCAACACGGCCGTCGACATGTCGAACCTCCGCGAGGTGCAGCGGGCGATCGTCCCCGGCGAGACGAAGATGCTCTGGGTCGAGACCCCGTCCAACCCGCTGATGACCATCAGCGACATCGCCGAGCTCGCCGACCTGGCCCACGCGCACGACCTGATCGTCGTCGTCGACAACACCTTCGCCTCCTCCGCCCTGCAGCAGCCGCTGGCCCTCGGTGCCGACGTGGTCGTGCACTCGACCACGAAGTACCTCGGGGGCCACTCGGACGTCGTCGGCGGCGCACTCGCCCTGCGCTCGGGTCCGCTGGCCGAGAAGATCGCGTTCCTGCAGTTCGCGGTCGGTGCGATCTCGGGCCCGATGGACGCGTGGCTCACGGTCCGCGGCATCAAGACCCTCGGGGTGCGGATGGAGCGCCACTCCATCAACGCGCAGGCGGTCGCCGAGTTCCTCGTCGAGCACCCGGCGGTGACGGCGGTGCACTACCCGGGCCTGCCCTCGCACCCCGGCCACGAGCTGGCGAAGCGCCAGATGTCGCGGTTCGGCGGGATGCTCTCGCTCGAGCTCGCGACGCCGCGCGCGGCCCGGAAGTTCGCCGAGTCGACCGAGCTGTTCCAGCTCGCGGAGTCGCTGGGCGGTGTCGAGTCGCTGATCGGCTATCCGAGCGAGATGACGCACGCGTCGGTCAAGGGCACGCCGCTCGAGGTCTCGGAGTCGCTGGTGCGGCTCTCGGTGGGTCTCGAGGACTCGTCCGACCTGATCGCGGACCTGTCGGCGGCGCTGCCGAAGAAGTAGGGCGCGAACGCCGCCCCGCGGGGCGGTATCTCGATGGTGCGCCTGATCCTGCCACTGCGAGGATCGGGCGCATGACCTCTCCGCGCCGCTTCGTCGACCTCAGCCACACCGTCTCCGACGGGCTGGTGACCTACCCGGGCCTGCCCTCGCCGCGCATCCGGCCGCATCTCACCCGGGAGGCGTCCCGCGCGTCCTACGCGCCCGGCACCGAGTTCGCGATGGACGTCATCGAGATGATCGGCAACACGGGCACCTACCTCGACAGCCCGTTCCACCGCTACGAGGGCGGAGCCGACCTCGCCGCGCTCCGCCTCGAGACCCTGGTCGATCTGCCGGCGGTCGTGATCGACGCGTCCGGCGCCTCCGAACGGGGCATCGGGGCGGACGCGGTCGCGGGGCTCGACGTCCGCGGCGCCGCCGTCCTACTCCGCACCGGCTGGGACGTGCACTTCGCCACGCCCGGGTACGGCACCGGCGCCCCCTTCCTCAGCGGCGCGGCGGCGGAGGCGCTCGTCGCCGGCGGCGCGGCGCTGGTCGGCATCGACTCGGTCAACATCGACGACACGGAGTCGGCCGGATCGCGGCCCGCGCACTCGGCCCTCCTCGCCGCGGGAGTGCACGTCGTCGAGCACCTCACCGGCCTGGACGGTCTGCCCGCGACAGGGGCGCGCTTCACCGCCGTGCCGCCGAAGGTGCGGAGCTTCGGGACCTTCCCGGTGCGGGCCTTCGCGGTCGTCGACGAGCCCTGACCGGCGCAGGGCGCCCGGGAGCGTCCGGCTAACCTGGACCGATGCATCCCGCTCTCGCCGCCGTCGGCCGGCGCGTCCGGCCCCGTACGCGCCTCGCGGCGCTGGGCCGCCGCGTCCGCCCCCGCACGCGGCTGCGCTCCGCGGCCCGGGTCGTCCGCACCGCCCCGCAACGCCTCTCGGAGCGCCGCGCCGCCGTGATCGCCGCCCGGCCGATCGACCACCCCTCGCCCGCGCTCCGGCGCGAGCTGCTGCTGCTCGCGCTGGCCAACCGCTTCTCCCGCCGCTCCGCGGTCGATCCGGCGGGCGAGGTCGTGGTGACGATGACCACGCACGGCGAGCGGCTGCAGCGGGTCCACGTGGCGCTCGAGTCGATCGCCCGCGGCGACGCCCGGCCCGCGCGCCTGGTGCTCTGGCTCGACGACCCGGCCCTGCACGCCGACCTGCCCGCGCCGCTGCGCCGCCTCCGCCGCCGCGGCGTCGAGATCCGCCTGGTCGACGGCTACCGCGTGCACACGAAGTACTACCCGCACCTGCTCTCGGGCCGGGCGGGGGAGCGCGACCTCGTCACCTCGGACGACGACATCGTGTACCCGCGCACCTGGCTGAAGGGCCTGCTCGGCGCCCGCTCGCGCTATCCCCGCGAGACCGTGCTCTGCTACCGCGCCCACCGGGTGGGGATCGTCGACGGCGCGGTCGCTCCGTACACGAGCTGGACCCCGGTCGCGGACACGCGCGCATCGTCCGACGTCTTCGGCACCTCCGTCTCCGGGCAGCTGCTGCCCGCCCCGCTCCTCGGCGAGATCGCCGCTCACGGGGACGCGTTCCGCGAGATCGCCCCGGACGCCGACGACATCTGGCTGCACGTGCGAGCCGTCGACGCCGGCTACCGGATCGCGCAGATCGAGCCCCGCGCCCAGCTGTTCCCGTTCGTGCCGCGCACCCAGCAGTCCGGGCTCTACCTCGTCAACTACTGGGACGGCGGCAACGACCGCCAGGCCCGCGCGGCCTACACGCCCGAGGTGACGGCGCGGATCGCGGCCGACGCCTCCGCGCGAGGGGAGATGCCCTGATGCGCCTGCTGTTCGTGAGCAACCTCTACCCGCCGCAGGTGCTCGGCGGGTACGAGATGACCTGTGCACGCGTCGCGGAGGCGATGGCCGCCCGCGGCCACACCGTGCGGGTGCTGACCACGCCGACGTACCTGCCGCCGGAGCCCTCCGGCGTCGAGGTGCACCGCACGCTGAGCCTGCGCACCTACTTCCCGCTGCCGCAGACGGGCGGCGAGATCGCTCAGCTGATGCACTACGAGAGCGCCGTCTCGCGATTCGAGAACACCCGCATCCTGCTCGAGGAGCTGCGGGACTTCGCACCGACCCACGTGGTGGCCTTCAACCTGCTCGGGATCGGCGGCCTCGCGCTGATCGACCTCCTGCGAGCGGTGGAGGCCCCGTGGATGTGGAACCTCGGCGACCGCATCCCGAACGCCCTGGTCGACGGGCTGCCGGAGCGCGTGCTCCGCGTCTACGGCGCCCAGGCCCCCGACCACTTCGACCGCGGCGAGATCGTCGCTGTCAGCCGCTCGCTCGTCGACGCGATCGAGGCCGGCGGGCTGAGCCTGGGCGAGGTCGAGGTGATCGGACGCGGAGTGTCCGTTCCCCCCGACACCGCCGAGCCGCGGCGCTACCGCGAGGGCGGGACGACCCGGTTCACCTTCGCCGCGTCGCTCGGCGAGCACAAGGGCGTCGGGCTGGTACTGGAGGCGGCGGCGTCTCTCGCGGAGGAGACCCGCGACTTCCGCGTGGACCTCTACGGCGACGGAGACGTGGACGGCTGGCGTGCGCGGGCGCACGAGGCGGGCCTGGCCGGCCTCGTCGAGTTCCACGGAGCGACTCCGCACGCCGAGGTGCTCGCGGCGCACGGCCGGGCCGACGCGTTCCTCTTCCCGACCTGGGCCGGAGAGGCGTTCGGCGTCGCGCCGGTCGAGGCCGCCGCGGCGGGCGCCGTGCCGATCGTGACGGCGGCCAGCGGAGTCGCGGAGTTCCTCATCGACGGGGTCGACTGCATCAAGATCACCCGCTCCGCCCCGGCGCTCCTCGAGGCGATGCGGGACGTGGTCAGCGGGGCGGTGGACCTCGAGGCGCTCGGCCGCCGCGGTCGGGAGGCGGCACGCGGCCCGCTCTCCTTCGAGCGCTCTGTCGAGCTGATCGAGGCCTCGCTCGAGCGCCGCTCCCGGCCGGGCCTCGCCGACCGCCTCGCCGACACCACCCTCGAGGCCGACATCATGGACAAGGATCTGCGAGCGATGGACGTGCTCCACCGCCGCTTCTCCGGACGGGACCACGACGATGACCAGTGACCACGACTTCCTCCAGGACCCGGGCTCCGCGCCCACCCGGTTCGGCCGCGGCGGCGCCGTGCTCCGCGACGCGGTGCACCGTCTGGTCGCCCCCTGGTTCGAGCAGGCGCGGCTGCGCACGGAGGAGCTGCGCGCCGAGACGGCGGCCCTGCGCGACGAGGTGGCCGGGCTCCGCGGCGAGCTGAGCGCGGTGCAGGGCGACGTCTCCGTGCTGCGGGACGAGTCGGCGGGCCTCCGGGCGGCGCTGGACGAGCTCAGCGCGTCGGTCGCGGCCGAGCGCGTCTCGTCCGAGGCGGCGGGTGCGGCGGCCGCCGAGCAGGCCGCGGACGCGGCAGCGGCTCTCGACGAACGTGTCCGCGGGACCGAGCTCGAGCTGCGCGCGGTCACCCGGCGCGTCGCGGAGGCGCTCGACCGCTGAGGCGGCGAGGCCCGGTACCGGCGGCGATCAGGCGGGGACCGCCGTCCGCGCGAGCAGCTCGGCGATGCGCCCGGTGCAGCCGCCGCAGCCCGTGCCGGCGCGGGTCGCCCGCCCGACGCAGGCGACCGTCCCGTGCCCCGCGGCAGCCGCATCCGTGATCACCGCCGCCGTCACACCGTTGCACCAGCAGACCGTGGCATCGGGGGCGAACGGATCGCCGGTCGCGGCGGCACCCGCATCGGGGGCGTCCAGACGCAGCAGGCTCGTCCGGTCCGCCGGCAGCTCCGAGCCCCGCTCGAAGAGGAGGCTGAGCTCGGCGCCGACCCGGGGCAGACCCACCGAGACGAACCCGCGCAGCACTCCTCCTGCGGTCACGAGCTTGGCGTAGCCGCCGCGGGCGGGGTCAGCCCACAGGGTCACCTCGAGGTGCTCCTCGCCAGGGCGGTGCGGGTCCCACGGCTCCGGGGCCACGTCGCCTCCTGCCACGAGGTCGACGCCCTCGGCCTTCAGCATCACGACCGCCGGTCGGGCGTCGGAGACGCGCTCCTCGGCGCAGCGGCCCTCCGCCTCCGCCCGGATCCGTGCCGCGAGCCGATCCGCCTGCTCCCATCCCGGACCGATCAGTCCGCTCGGTCCGCCGGGCACGCGGCCGTCGGGCAGGGCCGAGCCGCGGGGGGCGACGTGCGCGCAGTCTCCGATCGCGAAGACGTCCGGGTCGCTCCAGCTGCGCAGCTGCTCATCGACCAGGATCCCCGTCGAGACGGCGAGCTCCGCGCCCGCAGCCAGCTCGACCCGCGCACCGACACCGCACGAGAGCACCAGCAGATCCCCCTCGATCTGCTTGCCGTCAGCGCAGACGAGCGCCTGGAAGTGCGCACGGCCGCGGTCGTCGTGCGCGAGCAGGACGCTCTCGGACCGGGCGTGCGCCACCATCTCGACGCCGGCCGCGCGGGCGGCCGCGGCGAGCATCCGGCCCCCGCCCGTGTCGAGATTGCGGGCCATCGGGATGTCCCCGTGGAAGACGACCACCACCTCCGCGCCCTGCTCCGCGGCGGCGAGGGCGAACTCGATCCCGAGCACTCCCGCCCCGAGCACGACGAGGCGAGCGCCGGAGCGCACGGCCTCGCGGACCACCCGGGCGTCGGCCAGGTCGCGCAGCGCCACCACCTGCTCCGGGAGGGGCCGGGAGCCCGTGTCGAGCGAGCCCGGATCGGCGGCGCGCACCGTCCGTTCGCGTCGGGCCCGTTCCATCCCGGCGAGGGTCGGCACGTTCGCGCGGGCACCGGTCGCCAGGACGAGGCGATCGTAAGGCAGCCGCTCACCGTCGTGCAGCCGCACGACGTTCCGCGCGCGATCGATCCCCACGACGGCCGCTCCCAGGCGCAGGACGACGCCCGCCGCCTCCGCCGCCGTCCGGTCGCCGAGGTCGAGGCGCTCGCGCGTCGCCCGGCCGACGGCGTACTCCGCGAGCAGGACGCGGTTGTAGGGGTCGTCGCTCTCGGCGCCGACGACCGTTAGAGCGACCAGACCGGTCCGCACGGCCGGCAGCAGCTCCTCGACGAAGCGCGAGCCGACGGGTCCGTAGCCGATCAGGACGATCCGCTCGGGAGGTGTCTCAGGCATGTGCCGTCCCTTCCGCGCGGACCCAGACCCGCGTGCGCTTGAACTCGGGCATCGACGACACCGGGTCCACGACGGCCTCGGTGAGGAGGTTCGCGCACTGCTCACCCGCGTAGTGGAAGGGCAGGAACACCGTGTCGTGCCGGATGTCCGCGGTGACGCTCGCGCGGGCGCGGACCACGCCGCGCTCGTTCCCGATCGCCACAGGTGCTCCGTCGCGGACGCCGAGCCGGGAGGCGGTCGCCGGGTGGATCTCGAGCCGCGCCTCGGGGCGGGCCGCATCGAGCTCCGCGACCCGCCGGGTCTGGGTGCCCGACTGGTACTGCTGGAGGTAGCGGCCGGTCACCAGGGTCAGCTCCTCGCCGCGGTCCACGACGACGGGGACGGCGGGGATGACGGCGACCAGGCGCGCCCGGCCGTCGGGGTGCCCGAAGCGCTCCGCGAAGAGGCGCGGCGTCCCCGTGCCGCCCGCGGGGTAAGGCCAGTGGGCGGCGATCCCGGTGTCGAGCAGGGCGTGCGAGAGGCCGGAGTAGTCGGCCACGCCTCCCGCGGACGCGCGGGCCAGCTCGTCGAACACCTCCGAGGGGACCGTCGACCAGCGCGAGGGGGCGTCGAGACGGCGCGCCAGCTCGCTCATGATCCAGAGCTCGCTGCGCACTCCTGCCGGCGGGTCGATCGCCCGGCGGCGGCGGAGCACCCGGCCCTCGAGCGAGGTCATCGTGCCCTCCTCCTCCGCCCACTGCGGCACCGGGAGCACCACATCGGCCAGCGCGGCGGTCTCGGAGAGGAAGAAGTCGCAGACGACCAGCGTGTCCAGGGCCTCGAGCCCGGCGCGGACGGCGTCGGCGTCCGGGGCCGAGACGACCACGTTGGAGCCGTGCACCAGCAGGCAGTGCACGGAGCGTCCGAGTTCGGCGAGCAGGGCGGTGGCGGGCAGCCCCGGGCCCGGGATCGATTCGGGCGTCACGTCCCAGACGGCGGCGACGTGGCGCCGCGCCTCCGGATCGCGGATGGAGCGGTACCCCGGGAGCTGATCGGCCTTCTGGCCGTGCTCGCGTCCGCCCTGGCCGTTGCCCTGACCGGTGAGCGTGCCGTACCCCGACCCCTCGCGGCCCACCAGGCCGAGCACGAGAGCGAGGTTGATCGCGGCGGTCGCGGTGTCGGTGCCGTCGATGTGCTGCTCGACCCCGCGGCCGGTCAGCACGAACGACCGCCCCTCGGCGAGCCGGCGCGCGAGGGAGCGGAGGAGCGAGGTCGGCACGCCCGTGACCGCGGAGGTGCGCTCCGGCCACCACGCCGAGACGCTGCGGCGCACCGCCTCGGCGCCGGTCGTGCGCGCGGCGAGGTAGGCGGTGTCGGCGAGGCCCTCGGCGAAGACCAGGTGGGTCAGCCCGAGCAGGAGCGGCAGATCCGTCCCGGGGGCGGGCTGCAGATGCGTGCCGGCGCCGTCCTCTGTCAGCCGGGCGGTGGCCGAGCGGCGCGGGTCGACGACCACCAGGCCGCCCCGCGAGCGGGCACCGGCGAAGTGGGCGAGCAGCGGCGGCATCGTCGCCGCGACGTTCGAGCCCAGGAGCAGGATCGTGTCGGCGTCGTCGAGGTCGGACACCGGGAACGGCAGTCCGCGATCGACGCCGAAGGCGCGGTTGCCGGCCGCCGCGGCTGAGGACATGCAGAAGCGGCCGTTGTAGTCGATCCGGGAGGTGCCGAGAGCGATCCGAGCGAACTTCCCGAGCTGGTAGGCCTTCTCATTGGTGAGGCCCCCGCCGCCGAAGACGGCCACCGCGTCGGCGCCGTGCCGCGCCCGGACGCCGCGCACCGCTCCGGCGACCGCGTCGAGCGCCTCCTCCCACGACGCCTCCGCGAGGACGCCGTCGGCACCGCGCAGCAGCGGGGAGACCAGGCGCTGTCCGCTCGCCAGCAGCTCGGCGGAGGTCCAGCCCTTCGCGCAGAGCCCGCCCCGGTTCGTCGGGAACTCCCTCCCCTCGACCGCAACGGGTACGGGGCCCGTCGCGGGTGTCAGCGTCATCGCGCACTGCAGGGCGCAGTAGGGGCAGTGGGAATCGATCGGGGCGGGGGCGCTCATCGTCAGATCCGGGTCCCCGTCTTCGCGGCGAGGCGGAGGTAGACGCCGGCGGTGATCGCGAGCATCACCGCGTAGGCGCCGACGAACCAGCCCAGCGCCGTCGTGTAGTCGCCGAACTCGGTCTTGGAGAAGCCGAGCAGCTGGGGGATCACGAAGCCGCCGTAGGCGCCGATCGCCGAGATCAGGCCGAGCGCCGCGGCGGACGTGCGCTGGGCGCCGATGCCGTCGTCACCGCGCTGGCGGGCGCGGAGGGCGAACACCGTGGGGATCATGCGGTAGGTCGCGCCGTTGCCGATGCCGGCCGCCGAGAAGAGCACGAGGAAGCAGGCGAGGAAGAGCCAGAAGCTGCCGAGCGGCAGCGTCGCGATCACGCCGAGGATCCCGGCGCCCATGGCGACGAAGGCGAGGACCGTGACAGGCGCTCCGCCGAAGCGGTCGGCCAGACGGCCGCCGGAGGGGCGGGACAGCGAGCCCACCAGGGAGCCGAGGAACGCGAGGCCGACCGTCGCCGAGCCGACGGCGAAGCCGGAGAACTCGGGGAAGGTGTCGGCGATGAGCTTCGGGAACACGCCGGCGAATCCGATGAAGGACCCGAAGGTGCCGATGTAGAGCACGGCCAGCAGCCAGAGGTGCGGCTCGCGGAGCGCGGCGAGGGAGGCGGCGACGTCGGACTTCGCGGTCGAGAGGTTGTCCATGCGCTTGGCGGCGCCGATCATCGCCACGACGATCAGGGGGACCCAGAGGAAGCCGGCGATCGGCAGGTTCAGCGTGGCCGCGGCGCCGACGGTGATCGCGATCGGCACGACGAGCTGCGCGACGGAGGCGCCCAGGTTGCCGCCCGCGGCGTTGAGCCCCAGAGCCCAGCCCTTCTGCGCATGCGGGTAGAAGAAGGTGATGTTCGCCATCGAACTGGCGAAGTTGCCGCCACCGAAGCCGGCGAGCGCGGCCACCAGGAGCATGACGCCGAACGGGGTCTCCGGATTCGAGACCGCGATGCCGAGTCCGACGCTGGGGATCAGCAGGAGGCCCGCCGACACGATCGTCCAGTTGCGGCCGCCGAAGCGGGGGACCATGAACGTGTACGGGATCCGCAGGGTGGCGCCGACGAGGCTCGGCATCGAGATGAGCCAGAAGATCTGCCCGGTGTCGAAGGCGAATCCGGCCGCCGGCAGCGAGACGACCACGACCGACCAGAGCTGCCAGACGACGAAGCCGAGGAACTCGGCGAAGATCGACCACCTCAGGTTGCGGGCGGCGACGGAGCGTCCCTCCGCCTCCCACTGGGCGGGGTCGTCGGGGTTCCAGCCGTCGATCCAGCGGCCAGGCCGTCGGATGATGCCGGTGGAAGCGGCGGCGGTCGTGGGGGCGGTGGTCGGGGGTGCAGCAGTCATCGTGGTCCTCCGGAGGGTGGGTGGCGCGCGCGAGGGCGCGCTCGGGACGGGGAGGTGGAGCGGTGGTGGTGCGGGGAGGAGGCGTCAGGCGTTGCGCCCGAACAGCTCCGAGACGATGTCGACCAGCTCGCGGGCGGGCGGATCGACGGCGGTGAGGAGGGGGGCGGAGGCGAGGTCGGCCCCCGCGGAGGCGGCCAGGCCGGCGAAGTAGCCGGGCGCGAGCAGGTAGGTGGCTACCACGACGCGCGCGCCGGGGTGGGCGGTGCGCTCGGCGGCGACCGTCTCCGCGACCCGCGGCTCAGCGGCCGAGATGAACGAGGTGCTCACCTCGCGGCCGAGCTCGGCGGCGAGGAGGCGGCCGGTGGTCCAGCAGTCCGCGACGGCGCCGGCGTCGCTCGAGCCGGCGGCGGCGAGCACGACGCGGTCGCCGTCGTCGAGCCCCGCCTCGTGGAGCCGGCGGGCGAGCACGCGCGCCAGGCGGGGATCGGGTCCGAGCGCGCCCGACACCCGCACCGGCCGCTCCGCCTCCGCCGCGGCCTCGGCGAGGTCGACGTGCACGTGGTAGCCGGCCGAGAGCAGCAGCGGCACGACCACCACCGGCCGGCCCGGCTCGAGAGCGCCCAGGGTCGCGGGGACGTCGGGCTGCTGCACGTCGACGAAGGAGTCGAGCACGTCCAGCGCCGGGTTGGCCCGGCGGACCGCATCGACCAGTGCGGCGACGGCACGCCTCCCGTCGTCATCGGAGGTTCCGTGGGACGCGGCGACCAGAGCGGTCCGCTGGGCGACCTCGATCCTCCCCTCCCTCTGGCGCACCTGCCAGGTGGCGAGGTGCAGCTCCGCTCGTGTGAAGCAGGCGCCGGTCTCGAGGTCGAAGACGTCCTTGTGCAGGGGCGAGGCGATCGTGGGCCGCTGCACGCCGTCGACCAGACGCGAGCCGACGATGCCGCGCGAGAGCACGGCCGCGCCGGTCGCGGGGTCGAGGTTCGAGACGGCCCGCACCCGCCCGTCGGGCAGGAGGAACAGGGCGAGCTGCACACCGCCGACCAGGGCGGCCTCGCCCCAGAGCGGCTCGAGGTCGCCGACGGCGCAGACCGGCACCCAGGTGGTGGCGGTCGTGGGGGCGAGCCGATCGAGGAGGGTCATCGCTGCGCCTTCTTCCTGCACGTGGGCCACCGCGTCCGGTCGGTCGCGATGAGGCAACGGTAGGGATCGCGCGTTTCGTGCGAGCACGCCTCCGGTGTCACGGGCGTAACGAAGCCCTCACGGCCGGCGGCGCTCGCCGAGAGGCGCGCGTCACACGCTGTTACACCGGGGCAACGACGGGGAAACGGACCGTCCCTACGGTGGACGTCATGACTCCTGGAGCGAACACCGCCGCCCGGCCCCGACGCGTGCTCGTCGTCGGAGCGGGACCCGCCGCGCACCGCCTGGTCGACGCGCTCGTCACCCGGGCCGGCGACGAGGCGCTGGAGATCACCGTCCTCGGCGAGGAGGTGCACCGTCCCTACGACCGCGTCGCACTCTCGAAGCGCCTCGACGGCGAGCACGACCTGACTCTGGGCGACGGCGCTCTGTGGGAGTCGGCGCGGCTGATCACCTCCTCCCGCGTCGTCGCGATCGATCCCGACCGCCTGCGCGTCGAGCTCGCGGACGGCCGCTCCCTCGAGGGCGACGAGATCGTCCTCGCGACCGGCTCCTCCGCCACGGTCCCGCCGATCGAGGGCGCTGAGCACGGCCGCGTCTACCGCACGCTCGAGGACGTGGACGGGCTCGTCGCCGAGCTCGCCGCGTTCCGCGCCCGGCGCGGCCGCCCCGCGATCGTGGCCGTGGTCGGCGGCGGTCTGCTCGGCCTCGAGGCGGCGGGAGGCGCGCACCGGCTCGGTGCGCGCACCTCCCTCGTCCACTCCGGCCGCTGGCTGATGAGCGCGCAGCTCGACGAGGGCGCCGGGCAGGCCCTCGGCCGCATCATCTCGGCGCAGGGGATCGCGCTGCACCTCCGCAACCGGCCCACCGCGATCCTCACCTCGCCGACCGGGACGGTGCTCGGCGTCGCGCTGACCGACGGCAGCAGCATCAGCGCCGATCTCGTGGTCTTCTCCATCGGGATCACGGCGCGCGACGAGCTCGCCCGAGCGGTCGGGATCGAGGTCGCACCGCGCGGAGGCGTGGTCGTCGACGAGGCGTGCCGCACCAGCAGGGCGGGAGTCTGGGCCATCGGCGAGGTCGCCGCGATCGACGGCCGCACCGTCGGGCTCGTCGCACCCGCCAACGCGATGGCGGAGGTGGTCGCCGACCGGATCCTCGGCGGCGACGCGACCTTCCCGGGCGTCGACGACGCCACCAAGCTCAAGCTCTCGGGCGTGGAGGTCGCCAGCTTCGGCGACGCCCTCGGCACCACGGAGGGAGCGCTCGAGGTCGTCTACGCCGATCCGGCCCGCGGTCTCTACCAGAAGGTCGTCGTCTCGGACGATGCGCGCACGCTGCTCGGCGGGATGTTCGTCGGCGACGCGGGCCCCTACTCCTCCCTCCGCCCGCTGCTGGGGCGCGAGCTGCCGGCCGAGCCCGGCGCCTACCTCGCGGCGGCGGGGGCGGAGGCGCCCTCGGGCGATCTTCCGGACGACGCCCAGGTCTGCTCGTGCAACAACGTCTCGGTCGGCGAGGTCCGCCACGCGATCGGCGAGGGGTGCACCGAGCTCGGGCCGCTCAAGGCCTGCACCCGCGCGGGCACCCAGTGCGGATCGTGCGTGCCCCTGGTGAAGAAGCTGCTCGACACGGAGCTGATCCGTGCGGGCGTCGAGGTCTCCCGCGCCCTCTGCGAGCACGTGGCGCTCAGCCGCAGCGAGCTGTTCGAGTCGGTCCGCATCCTCGGGCTGCACTCGGCCGAGCAGGTGATGGAGCGCTTCGGCTCCGGGCTGGGCTGCGACGTCTGCAAGCCGGTGATCGCCTCCGTCCTCGCCACCCAGACGAACGCCTACATCCTCGACGGCGGCCAGGCGCCGCTGCAGGACACCAACGACCGCGCCCTGGCCAACATGCAGAAGGACGGCACCTACTCCGTCGTCCCGCGGATCCCCGGGGGCGAGATCACGCCGGCGAAGCTCAAGGTGATCGCCGAGGTCGCCGAGCAGTACGGCCTCTACACGAAGATCACCGGCGGGCAGCGGATCGACATGTTCGGCGCCCGCCTCGAGCAGCTGCCCGAGATCTGGCGCCTCCTCGTCGACGCGGGCTTCGAGTCGGGTCAGGCGTACGGCAAGTCGCTGCGCACGGTCAAGTCGTGCGTCGGATCGACCTGGTGCCGCTTCGGAGTCCAGGACGCGGTCGGGATGGCGGTCTTCCTCGAGGAGCGGTACCGGGGTCTTCGCTCGCCGCACAAGTTCAAGCTCGGGGTCAGCGGCTGCGCCCGCGAGTGCGCCGAGGCGCGGGGGAAGGACATCGGCGTCATCGCGAGCGACCTCGGCTGGAACCTCTACGTCGGCGGCAACGGCGGCTACCAGCCGGCGCACGCCCAGCTGCTGGCACAGGATCTCGACGACGAGACCCTGGTGCGCTACATCGACCGCTACGTCATGTACTACGTGCGCACGGCCGAGCGGCTCCAGCGGACCGCCCGCTGGCAGGAGGAGCTCCCCGGCGGACTCGAGCACGTTCGCGAGGTGGTCTGCGAGGACTCGCTCGGCATCGCCGCCGAGCTGGAGGCCGCCATGGCCACGCACGTCGACACCTACGTCGACGAGTGGGCGGCGACGCTCGCCGATCCGGACCGGCTCCGCCGGTTCCGCTCCTTCGTGAACGCCCCGGACACCGCGGATCCGCGCGTCGCGACCGTGCGCGAGCGCGGGCAGGTCCGGCCCGCAGGCCGGGACGAGAGACCGGACGGACCCGTGCTGGTCGCGGGGCCGAGGATCCCCGTCGGTCCGGCCGGGATCGGATCGGACTCGTGATGCAGCTCTCCCTCGACCTCGCCGGACGCCGCGTGCTCGTGATCGGCACCGCCTCCGGGACCCGCCGCGTGGTCGCCCGCTACCGTGCCGCCGGCGCACTCGTCCAGCGGCACGAGGCGGAGGACGCGCTCACCCAGGCGCCCCCGGCCCTGATCGTGTGGGTGGAGGGGCCGGCACCGCTCCGAGCGGCGGCGGCCGACCTCTGCCCCTGGATCGTCGACGAGGCCCCCGCGCCGACCCGGCCGGTCGGGCACGTCAGCATCGTCGGCGGCGGCCCCGGCGATCCGGATCTGATGACCCTCGCCGCCCGCCGCGCCCTCCGCGACGCGGACGTGGTGCTCTACGACCGGCTCGGTCCGCACGAGGGCCTGGCCGAGTGGGCGCCCGGCGCCGAGCTGATCGACGTCGGCAAGACGCCCGGGCATCACGCGGTGCCGCAGCACGAGATCGAGCGGCTGATGATCGTGCGGGCCCTCGCGGGCCTGGACGTCGTGCGCCTGAAGGGCGGCGATCCGTTCGTGTTCGGACGCGGGTCGGAGGAGGTGCGCGCGTGCCGGCTCGCCGGCGTCGGCTCCACGGTCGTCCCCGGAGTGACCAGCGCGATCTCGGTGCCCGCCGCCGCCGGAATCCCGGTCACCCACCGCGAGGTCAGCAGGGCCTTCACCGTGGTCTCGGGCCACGCGCCGTTCAGCGAGGAGGAGCTCGGCCATCTGGCCGGGCTGGGCGGGACGATCGTGGTGCTGATGGGAGTGAACACGCTGCCGCACCTCGTCGCCGGGCTGCAGCGCGCGGGGATGCGCGCCGACATGCCCCTCGCGATCGTCGAGCGGGGCTGGTCGCGCGACCAGCGCACGACGGTCTCCTCGGTCGGCGCAGTGCTCGGCCTGCTCGCCGAGCTGGCACCGCGCTCGCCCGCCGTGATCGTCATCGGCGAGGTGGTCCGGCAGGCCGCGTGCCATGATGCGGGGGACCCCGAGAGCATCGCCCGAGCGGTCGATGCACTGACCGCGTGAGACCCCGAGGGGGCCGAGCATGACCGGCACCGATCCCGACGCCGCCGTGGGGTTCCGACCCGACCAGCTGGACGGCTTCCGCATCGGGGTCACCTCCGACCGCCGCTCCGAGGACCTGATCGCCGCGTTCGAGCGCCGCGGTGCCGCCGTCACACACGCCCCCACCATCCGCATGCGCGGCGTCGACACTGAGGGCGCGCTCGAGGAGGAGACCCGCGCCATCGTCGCCGCCCGCCCCGACGTGCTCCTCGCCACCACCTCCTACGGCCTCCGGCGCTGGCTCGAGGCCGCGGACGCCGCGGGTATCGAGCTGGCCGACGCGCTGTCCTCCGCGCGGATCCTCGTCCGCGGACCCAAGGCGCGCGGAGCGATCCGCGCGGCGGGTCTCGACGACCACGGGATGAGCGAGCGCGAGACGACCACCTCCCTCGTCGACCTGGCCCTGCGCGAGGGCGTCGCCGGCCGCACGATCGCGGTGCAGCTGCACGGATTCACCGATCCGGCTCAGCTGCAGCGTCTCCGCGACGCCGGCGCCCGGGTGCTCACGGCCGCGCCCTACCGCTGGAGCGTGCACGAGGACTCGGCCCGGGTGCTGCGGCTGATCGACGCGGTCTGCGGAGGGGGCATCGACGCCGTCACCTTCACCAGCGCGCCGGCGGTGGAGGCGCTCTTCACGGTCGCGGAGGCCGCGGGCCGCCTCGACGACCTCCAGGCGGCGTTCCGCGAGACGGTGGTCGCCGCCGCCGTCGGCCCCGTGACCGCGGCACCCCTGGTCGAGGCAGGGATCCTCCCGGTCGTGCCGGACCGGTTCCGGATGGGCGCGCTCATCCGCCTGACCTGCGAGCACCTCGAGCAGGCGTCGCCCCGCATCGAGACGGCCTTCGGCACTCTCGAGCTCCGCGGCCGGCACGCCGTCCTGGGCGGGATCCGGGTGGCGCTGACCCCGGTCGCGCTCGCACTGTTCCGGACTCTCGTCGCCGCCGAGGGCGCGACCGTCGCGCGTCACGTCCTCGCGGCCTCCGCGCCGGAGGCTCTGGACGACCACGCGGTCGACGTCGCCGTCAGCCGCCTCCGTCAGGCCCTCCCCGAACCGCGGCTCGTGGCGACGGTGATCAAGCGCGGCTACCGGCTGGCGACTCCGCTCTGAGCGGCGGCGCGGTGCGGCTGCGGCCCTCTCCGCGCCGTCGCGGACGGGCGACCGCTCGAGGCCGCGCCGGGCGCGGTGCCACACTGAGCGCGTGAGCAGGCTGAGGGTCGTCGTCGCGCCCGACTCCTTCAAGGGGTCGGCGAGCGCGGTCGAGGTCGCGCGCGCGATCGCCGAGGGCTGGAGCGCTGCGCGCTCGGGGGACGAGGTCGTCCTCGCACCGATGGCCGACGGGGGAGAGGGCACGGTCGACGCCTTCGCGCTCGCGGTCCCGGGGTCGCTTCGGCTGCCGGTCGTCGTGCCCGGCCCGGACGACCGGCCGGTCCGCGCCTGGTGGCTGCTGCTCCCCGACGGGACCGCCGTCGTCGAGCTCGCCTCCACGAGCGGCATCACGCTGCTCGACCCGCTCCGCCCGCTCACCGCGCACACCCGCGGCTTCGGCCGTGCGATCTCCGCCGCCCTCGACGCGGGGGCGCACGCCCTGCTGCTGGCGATCGGCGGCAGCGCCTCGACCGACGGCGGAGTCGGGGCGCTCCGCGAGCTCGGCGCCCGCTTCACCACCGCCTCCGGCCGCGACCTCGGCGACGGAGGCGGTGCGCTGCCCGCGCTCGCCGCCGCCGACCTCCGCGGGCTCCGTCCTCCGCCGCCCGGAGGCGCGGTCGTGCTCAGCGACGTCACGACCCCGCTGCTCGGCGACTCCGGGGCGGCCCGCGTCTTCGGGCCGCAGAAGGGGGCCGGCCCGGAGGACGTCCTCCTCCTCGAGAGCGGCCTCCGCCGTCTGTCCGCGCATCTGGAGGCGGATCCCGAGGCGCCCGGCTCGGGGGCGGCGGGCGGGACGGGCTTCGGGCTGCTCGCCTGGGGCGCGCGCCCGACCTCCGGCGCCGGCGCCGTCGGACGGGCGATCGGGCTTCCGGCTCTCCTGGCGGGCGCGGACGTCGTGATCACGGGGGAGGGGCGCTTCGACGCGCAGTCCGCCTCGGGCAAGGTCCCTGTGCACGTCCTCGCACTCGCCGAGGCGGTCGGGGCGCGGACGCTCCTCGTCGCCGGGGCGATCGCGGCGCCGACCTCCGGCTTCTCCGCGGCGGCGTCGCTGACCGAGGCGGCGGGCTCCTCGTCCGCGGCCCTCGCGGACCCGCTCCCGCACCTGCGCGCCGTCGCCCGGGAGTGGGCCGCACGGCTGCTCTGACCACTCGCGGTGTCGGTGGTCGGGCGTACCGTCCGGGCATGCCCCGTGATGCGATCCGACCACCACATCGTGTGGTCGGGCCGCCGCGCGGACCCCACCGGTCGGGCATGCCGACACGCCGTGGCGCGTTGTACACAGTGAACGGGATCCTTCTGTCCACACCTGTGGACGGTTCGTCCGGATCCGCGTCCTTCCGCGGTTCCACGGGCTCCGGCCTGTGGATGAACGGGGGAGGAACCGGTGGATAACTACACGGCTGTAACTACTACGTCTAGTGGGCTGACACCGGCCCGCCCCCTATATGTAGTATTGCTGAGCAGGTCGGAGCGAGAGCCCCACCGGCACCCAGAACTCACCCGGACCATCCTCCGACCCCGCCCGCATCGCGAGCCGCCGGTCGGGGAGCGGCACCGGGACACCCCCTCCGAAAGGCGACACCCATGGCTGTGACGGTCTACACCAAGCCCTCCTGCGTCCAGTGCACCGCGACGTACCGCGCCCTCGACAGCAAGGGCATCGACTACGAGGTGTTCGACCTCTCCGTGGACGAGAAGGCCCTCGAGGCCGTCAAGGCCCTCGGCTACCTCCAGGCGCCGGTCGTCATCACGGACGACGATCACTGGTCCGGCTTCCGCCCCGACAAGATCGCGACCCTCTGAGGCGCACGAGCGGCGATCCGCGGCGTTGTCGGCGGGCGCCGTAGCGCCGCTACGGCTTCCTTCTCCGCCTTGCGGCTCACCACCCGTGCACCTCAGAGGCGGGACCGAGACAGCAGCTGACGAGGAGAGGGGCCGGAGGATGAGCGGGCTCGTGTACTTCTCCAGCAGCTCGGGGAACACGCACCGGTTCATCGAGAAGCTCGGACGGCCGGCGCAGCGCATCCCGCTCCACGCCCGCCGCGACGGAGCCGCCCTCGACACGCTCCACGTCCACGAGCCGTACGTGCTCGTCCTCCCCACCTACGGCGGGGGCAACGGCGGAGGGGCGGTCCCCAAGCAGGTCATCCGGTTCCTCAACGATCCGTGCAACCGCTCCCTGATCCGCGGCGTCATCGGCGCCGGCAACACGAACTTCGGCGAGGCGTACTGCCTCGCCGGCGACATCATCGCCCGCAAGTGCGAGGTGCCGCACCTCTATCGATTCGAAGTATTCGGAACACCCGACGACGTCCGCGCCGTCGACGAAGGATTGGACACGTTTTGGACGCAGCAGTGATCGACGCTCCCCGCGACGCCGCACAGATGGACTACCACTCGCTCAACGCGATGCTGAACCTCTACGGCCCGAACGGAGAGATCCAGTTCGACAAGGACCGCGAGGCCGCTCGCGAGTTCTTCCTGCAGCACGTCAACCAGAACACGGTGTTCTTCCACACGCTCAAGGAGCGCCTCGACTACCTGGTCGAGAAGGAGTACTACGAGCAGGCCGTGCTCGACCAGTACTCGTTCGAGTTCATCCAGCAGCTCAACGACCTGGCCTACTCGAAGAAGTTCCGCTTCGCGACCTTCCTCGGCGCGTTCAAGTACTACACCTCGTACACGCTCAAGACGTTCGACGGGAAGCGCTACCTCGAGCGCTTCGAGGACCGCGTCGTGATGACCGCCCTCGGCCTCGCCCAGGGCGACGAGACGCTCGCGACCGCCCTCGTCGAGGAGATCGTCGCCGGCCGCTTCCAGCCCGCGACCCCGACCTTCCTCAACACCGGCAAGGCCCAGCGCGGCGAGCTCGTCTCCTGCTTCCTGCTGCGCATCGAGGACAACATGGAGTCGATCGCCCGCGGCATCAACTCCGCGCTCCAGCTCTCCAAGCGCGGCGGCGGCGTCGCCCTCTCGCTCTCGAACATCCGCGAGGCCGGCGCCCCGATCAAGCAGATCGAGAACCAGTCCTCGGGCATCATCCCCGTGATGAAGCTTCTCGAGGACAGCTTCAGCTACGCCAACCAGCTCGGCGCGCGCCAGGGCGCGGGAGCGGTGTACCTCTCGGCGCACCACCCCGACATCCTCCGCTTCCTCGACACCAAGCGCGAGAACGCCGACGAGAAGATCCGCATCAAGACGCTCTCCCTCGGCGTCGTCGTGCCCGACATCACGTTCGAGCTCGCGAAGAACAACGAGGACATGTACCTCTTCTCGCCCTACGACGTCGAGCGCGTCTACGGCATCCCCTTCGGTGACATCTCCCTCTCGGAGAAGTACCGCGAGATGGTCGACGACCCGCGCATCAAGAAGACCAAGATCTCGGCGCGCGAGTTCTTCCAGACCATCGCCGAGATCCAGTTCGAGTCGGGCTACCCCTACATCGTGTTCGAGGACACGGTGAACCAGGCGAACCCGATCAAGGGCCGCATCAACATGTCCAACCTCTGCTCCGAGATCCTCCAGGTCAACACCCCGACGACCTACAACGAGGACCTCTCCTACGCGCAGATCGGCAAGGACATCTCCTGCAACCTCGGCTCGCTGAACATCGCGCTGACGATGGACTCGCCCGACTTCGGCCGCACCATCGAGACCGCGATCCGCGGCCTCACCTCGGTGTCCGACCAGTCGCACATCACCTCGGTCCGCTCGATCGAGGACGGCAACGACAAGTCGCACGCCATCGGCCTCGGCCAGATGAACCTGCACGGCTACCTCGCCCGCGAGCGGATCCACTACGGATCCGAGGAGGGCATCGACTTCACCAACATCTACTTCTACTCGGTGCTGTTCCACGCCCTGCGCGCCTCCAACAACCTCTCCATCGAGCGCGGCACCACCTTCGAGGGCTTCGCCGACTCGACGTACGCTTCGGGCGCGTTCTTCGACACCTACACGGAGAAGGAGTGGGCGCCGGCCACCGAGCGCGTCGCCCGCCTCTTCGCCGACTCGGGCATCGCGGTCCCCACCCAGGACGACTGGCGCGCGCTCAAGGCCTCGGTCATGGAGCACGGCATCTACAACCAGAACCTGCAGGCCGTCCCGCCGACCGGCTCGATCTCGTACATCAACAACTCGACGTCCTCGATCCACCCGATCGCGTCGAAGATCGAGATCCGCAAGGAGGGCAAGCTCGGCCGCGTCTACTACCCGGCGCCGTTCATGACGAACGACAACCTGGAGTACTACCAGGACGCGTACGAGATCGGCTACGAGAAGATCATCGACACCTACGCCGCGGCCACGCAGCACGTCGACCAGGGCCTCTCGCTCACGCTCTTCTTCAAGGACACCGCGACCACCCGCGACGTGAACCGCGCCCAGATCTACGCCTGGCGCAAGGGCATCAAGACGATCTACTACATCCGCATCCGTCAGCTGGCGCTCGAGGGCACCGAGCTCGACCAGTGCGTCTCGTGCATGCTCTAGAGCACGCCGCCCCACCCCCCTCCGCACGACCCATCCGCAGCAGCGAGAAGGAATCATGACTCCCCCCGAGAAGCTCAAGCTCGTCGACTCCGTCCAGGCGATCAACTGGAACCGGATCCAGGACGACAAGGACGTCGAGGTATGGAACCGCCTCACGAGCAACTTCTGGCTGCCCGAGAAGGTCCCGCTGTCGAACGACATCCAGTCGTGGAACACGCTCACGCACCAGGAGCAGCAGCTCACGATGCGCGTGTTCACCGGCCTCACCCTGCTCGACACCGTGCAGGGCACCGTCGGCGCCGTGTCGCTGATCCCGGACGCGATCACGCCTCACGAGGAGGCCGTCTACACGAACATCGCGTTCATGGAGTCGGTCCACGCCAAGTCGTACTCCTCGGTGTTCTCGACCCTGTCGAACACCCAGGACATCGACGAGGCCTTCCGCTGGTCGATGGAGAACCCGAACCTGCAGAAGAAGGCGTCCATCGTGATGGACTACTACCGCGGCGACGACCCGCTGAAGCGGAAGGTCGCCTCCACGCTGCTGGAGTCGTTCCTCTTCTACTCGGGCTTCTACCTGCCGATGTACTGGTCCTCGCGCGCCAAGCTCACCAACACGGCCGACCTCGTGCGCCTGATCATCCGCGACGAGGCCGTGCACGGCTACTACATCGGCTACAAGTTCCAGAAGGGACTCGAGCGGGTCGACCAGGCCAAGCGCGACGAGATCAAGGACTACACGTTCTCGCTGCTCTACGAGCTCTACGACAACGAGGCGCAGTACACGCAGGACCTCTACGACCAGCTCGGCCTGACCGAGGACGTCAAGAAGTTCCTGCACTACAACGCCAACAAGGCGCTGATGAACCTCGGCTACGAGCCGATGTTCCCCAAGCAGGTCACCGATGTGAACCCCGCGATCCTGTCGGCCCTCTCGCCCAACGCGGACGAGAACCACGACTTCTTCTCGGGCTCCGGCTCCTCCTACGTGATCGGCAAAGCCGTGAACACCGAGGACGAGGACTGGGACTTCTAGGCGTCGACACCACGTCCCGGCCTCCACGGCGAACGGCCCCTCCCCTCGCGGGTGAGGGGCCGTTCCTCGTCTCCGGGCGGCGGTCGGGCGCCGAGACGCCGCACCCGGCGAGACACCGCCCCGTCGGCGAGACGCCGTCCTGCCGGCGGCGCCTCGGGCGGCACGGCAGTGTCTCACCGAAGCTGAACCGGACGCAGGAGCTGGGCCGGAGCGGCTGTCGTGGGCGCTGTCAGAGGGCGAGCCGCATCAGCACGCGCGGGAAGCCGTTCAGCACCGAGGTCGTGTCCGCGGCCTTCTCGAAGCCCGCGCGCTCGAACAGCGAGCGCGTGCCGACGTACGCCATCGTCGGGTCGACCTCCGCGCCGGCGTTGTCGACCGGGTAGCCCTCGATCGCCGGGGCCCCGCGGGCTCGGGCGAACTCGACGGCGCCCTGGAGCAGCGGATGCGAGATGCCGCGCCCGCGGAAGCCGGGCCGCACGCGGAGGCACCACACGCTCCACACGTCGAGGCCGTCCACGTGCGGGATGCGCCGGTTCGTCGCGAAGCTCGTATCGGCCCGGGGGTGCACCGCCGCCCAGCCGACCACCTCGTCGCCGTCGTACGCGACGACGCCCGGAGGCGGATCCTCCGCCACGAGCTCGCGCACCCGGTCCCCGCGCGCCGGCCCCTTCAGCTCGCGGTTCTCCTTCGACGAGAGGAGGCGGTAGCTCAGGCACCAGCACACGTTCGAGTCGGGCTTCTTCGGGCCGACCATCGTCGCGACCTCGTCGAAGACGGTCGCGGGGCGCACCTCGATCGTCATGCCGGAAGCCTTCCACTGCGGGCTCGGGCCGACAAGGTACGCAACCGAGGATGAGAGACGGATCCGGGCGCTCAGCGCACCGCCAGGTCGTCCCGTCCTCGATCGCGCACGCGGACCAGTGACCACTCCGCCGGATGAATGCAACCCCGACCCCCTGTTGGACGGCGCCCAGGCGGGGCGCCTACCGTGGACGAGGTATCCAACGAAGGAGCACTCCCTTGAAGCACGTCCCCCTCGGCACCTCCGGTCTCGACTCCCCGAACGTCGTCCTCGGCCTCATGCGCATCCCCGACATGACCGACGAGGCGATCCGTGGTCTCGTCGGCGCCGCACGCGACTCCGGCATCGACTTCTTCGACCACGCCGACGTCTACGGCAAGATGCTGCACCAGTGCGAGGAGCGCTTCGCCGAGGCGATGGCGCTGACCTCCTCCGAGCGCGAGCAGATCGTGCTGCAGACCAAGGCGGGCATCGTCGGCGACGGCCCGTACTTCGACTTCTCCTACGAGCACCTGATCGCCTCGGTCGAGGGCTCGCTGAAGGCGCTGCGGACCGACTACATCGACGTCCTCCTCCTGCACCGGCCCGACGCGCTCGTCGAGCCCGACGAGGTGGCGCGGGCGTTCGACGAGCTGCACGCGTCCGGCAAGGTGAAGCACTTCGGCGTCTCCAACCAGACGCCGTACCAGATCGAGCTGCTGAAGAAGTCGCTGAACCAGCCGATCGTGGCGAACCAGCTGCAGCTCTCGATCACCCACGCGCCGCTGATCGCGCAGGGCGTCGCCTCGAACATGGTCGGCGAGGACCAGTCCGTCATGCGCGACGCCGGCATCCTCGACTACTGCCGCCTGAACGACATCACCGTGCAGGCGTGGTCGCCCTTCCAGGCCGGGTTCTTCACGGGCGTGTTCCTCGACAACCCGGCGTACCCCGAGCTGAACGCCGCGATCGACCGGCTCGCCGCGAAGTACGACGTCCCGGCGATCGCGGTGGCCACCGCCTGGATCACCCGCCACCCGGCGGGCATGCAGGTCGTGCTCGGCACGACCACCGAGCAGCGCGTGCGCGATGCGGCCCTCGGCTCCGATCTGCCGCTCACGCGGCCGGAGTGGTACGAGCTGTTCCGCGCGGCGGGCTACCTCGTCCCCTAGAGCTCCCACCCCGGAGGAAATGCGCGTCGGCGCAGAGGAGGCACGCACCCGCGAGGGCGCGTGCCTCCTTCTCGCGCGCCCCGCGAGATGCCACCTGTACGGGCGACACGCCGTCCCGGAGCGCCACAGGTGGCATCTCGCGGACGTGAGCCTGGTCCGGGAATAGGAACGGCACCCCTGCGTTGAACTTGAGCGTAACCGACTCAACTTCCTCAGGAGGACAGGTGCCCGACAACTACAGCGAGGCCGGAGCGAGCTCGTTCGACGACTTCCTCGCCCGCTACCTCGACGGTGAGCGCGCCCGCGCGGCGCGGTCGATCGACCTCAGCCGATTCCTCACCGCCCGTACCCGCGACATCCTGCAGTCCGCAGGACGCTTCGCCCTCGAGCGCGGCCAGACCGAGCTCGACGCCCTGCACGTGCTCCGCGTGCTCATCGACGATGAGACCGTCTCGCAGGCCGTGCGCCGCATCGGCGTCGACCCCGCCGCCATCGCCACCGCCGCGGAGGCGCGCCTCCCGCAGGCCGACGAGGCCCACGCCTCGCAGAACGCGGCCACCATCACCCCCAGCGCGCAGCGCGCGCTGTTCCACGCCTACCAGGTCGCCCGCTCCAGCGGCTCGACCTACATCGAGCCCGAGCACCTCTTCTTCGCGCTCGTGCTCGGCCAGGACGCGCCCGCCGGGCAGGTCCTCGCCCGGGCCGGCGTCACCGCCGAGGCCCTCACCCAGGGCATGCGCGAGGCCGAGGCCCCGCAGCAGCAGGAGGCGGGGGAGCCCTCCTCCGACACCCCGATGCTCGACAGGTTCGGCACCGACCTCACTGCTCTCGCCCGCGAGGGCCGGCTCGACCCGGTCATCGGGCGCACCGACGAGATCGAGCAGACCGTCGAGATCCTCAGCCGCCGCACCAAGAACAACCCGGTGCTCGTCGGCGAGGCCGGCGTCGGCAAGACCGCGATCGTCGAGGGCCTGGCCCGCGCGATCGTCTCGGGAGAGGTCCCCGAGCAGCTGCGCGGCAAGCGCGTGATCTCGCTCGACCTCCCCGGCATGCTGGCCGGCACCCGCTACCGCGGCGACTTCGAGGAGCGCCTCACCGGCACCATGGACGAGATCGCGGCGCACGCCGGCGAGCTGATCGTCTTCATCGACGAGGTCCACACCGTCGTCGGTGCGGGCGGAGGCGGCGAGGGCGGCATGGACGCGGGCAACATCCTCAAGCCGCGTCTGGCCCGGGGCGAGCTGCACCTGGTCGGCGCCACCACGCTCAAGGAGTACCGCACCATCGAGAAGGACCCGGCACTGGAGCGGCGCTTCCAGCCGGTCCGCGTCGGGGAGCCCGGCATCGAGGACGCGGTCGCCATCCTGCACGGTCTGCGCCCCGCCTACGAGGAGCACCACCGCGTGCGCTTCACGGACGAGGCCCTGCGCGCCTCGGTCGAGCTCTCGGCCCGGTACCTCACCGACCGCGTGCTGCCGGACAAGGCGATCGACCTGATCGACCAGGCCGGCGCGCGCCTCCGCCTCCGCCTGGGAGCGGGCGTCGACACCGGCGCTCTGCTCGAGCGTCTGGCGACCCTGGAGGCCGACAAGAACGCGGCCGTCTCGGCCGAGCACTACGAGGAGGCGTCCCGCGTCCGCGACGAGATCACCGCCGTGCAGGCGGAGCTCGACGCGGCCACCGGCAGCGCCCCCGCGGAGGCGGTGGTCGGCGAGACCGAGATCGCGGCCGTCATCGCCCGCGCCACCGGCATCCCGGTGTCGCGGCTCACGGAGGGGGAGCGCGAGCGCCTCGCGCACCTCGAGACCGAGCTGCACCAGCGGGTCATCGGCCAGGACGACGCGGTCACCGCGGTCGCCCGGGCCGTCCGCCGCAGCCGCACCGGCCTCGGCGACTCCTCACGTCCCGTCGGCTCGTTCCTGTTCCTCGGCCCGACCGGTGTCGGCAAGACGGAGCTGGCGCGCACCCTCGCGGGCTCGCTCTTCGCCGATGAGCAGTCGGTGATCCGCTTCGACATGAGCGAGTTCGGCGAGCGTCACACGGTCTCGCGGCTGGTCGGCGCCCCTCCCGGGTACGTCGGCTACGACGAGGCCGGTCAGCTGACCGAGCGCGTGCGCCGGAACCCGTACTCGGTGGTCCTCTTCGACGAGATCGAGAAGGCGCACCCCGACGTGTTCAACCTGCTGCTGCAGGTGCTCGATGATGGACGCCTGACCGACGGCCAGGGCCGGACGGTCGATTTCCGCAACACGGTGATCATCATGACCTCGAACCTCGGGTCGGAGTTCCTGGCCTCGCGGTCGGGTGCGCTCGGCTTCGTCGCTCAAAGCGACGCGTCGGCCGAGGGCTTCGCCTCGGAGAAGGACCTGCGCGACCGCGTCATGGGCCGTCTCCGCGAGGCGATGCGGCCCGAGTTCCTCAACCGGATCGACGAGATCGTCCTGTTCCGCCGCCTCGGCCGCGAGCAGCTGCGGGAGATCGTCGGCATCGTCCTCGACACCACGCGCTCCCGCCTCGCCCCCCGCGAGGTGACGCTCGAGGTGACGGAGGCGGCCGTCGACTGGCTCGCCGAGAACGGCTACGAGCCGCAGTACGGTGCCCGGCCCCTGCGCCGGCTCGTGCAGCGCTCCATCGACGACCGGATCGCCGACCTGTTCGTCAGCGGCGAGGTCTCCGACGGAGGCGCGGTCCGCGTCGACGCCGTCGGCGGCGAGCTGCTGGTGACCTCGGCCGCCGCACTCCCGCTGGCCGCGTAGCCGGTCCCGCTCGGACCCCCGTCCCTCCTCCTCCCGCGAGCAGCGCCCGCGGCGGGGGAGGGACGGGGGTCTTCGCATCCCCACGGCTTGCCACAGCGGTCCGGGCGGGATAGACACGAGAGCACGAGAACCGGAGGCACGATGTCGAACCCGCGCTACTACGACCCCGTGGGCAAGGCGGTCCGGGCGCTGCTCGTGCTGAGCCTGGTCTGCTTCGCCCTGGCGGTGGGCATGTTCGCCCTCGACATCGTCATGCCCGGCACGATGACGGACGAGCGGCGGCCCTGGGCCGAGGCCAGCGGGGCGCTCGCCTCGTTCGGCGTGCTGGCCCTCATCGTCTACTTCGCGACCGTCGCGATCGTCGGCGCGATCCGGGGCCGCGGGCAGTAGCCCCCGGCTCCGACGCCGCCGTCCGACGAGAACGCGTCCGGCCCGCGGGATCCGAGGATCCTCGCGGGCCGGACGCGTTCTCGCGAGCCGTCAGGCGCCGGTCAGGGGCACTTCTTCGCGGTGATCGTCACCTTCAGCGTGGCGTCCGGAGCGACGGGGGAGCCGCCGGCCGGCTCCTGCCCGGTGACCTGGCCGGCGTCGGGCGCCTTCGGGTCCTCGGCGCAGGCGAGCGTGATCTTCGTGAAGCCGGCGGCGCCGAAGGCGTTCTTCGCGGCCTCCAGATCCTGGCCCGTCACGTTCGGCACGATCTTCTGGTCGCCGGAGCTGGTGAACACGGTGATCGCGGTGCCCCGGGGGGCCGAGCCCGACGGGTCGGCGCGGGTGACCGTCCCGACCGCTGCGTCGCTCGCCTCCGTGCCGCCCTGGACGACGCCGAAGCCGGCAGCCTCGAGCTTGGCCTCGGCGTCGGCGGAGGAGAGCCCGACGACGTCCGGGATGTCCACCTTCGGGACGACCTGCAGCGAGCCGTCGGCCTCCGGGAAGTCGGTGCCGCCGTACTTCGCGTCGGCGGCGCGCATCACGACCGGCCAGATGCGGTGGCGCGCGGTGGCGGCGGATCCGGAGTCGAAGGAGTAGCGGCCGAGGCGCAGGTTCGCGTCGCCCTTCACGTTGAACACGCCGACGGCGGTCGCGACGCGGGTGCTCGCTCCGGTCATCCAGGTGGCCTTCGCGTCGTCGGTGGTGCCGGTCTTGCCGATCAGCGGCACCCCGTCGCCGGTGCGGGAGGCCACGGCCGTCCCTCCGCCGGTGAAGGTCGCCTGCAGGGCGACGGCCGCGGTGGCGGCCACGTTGCGGTCGATCGACTGGCGGCAGTTCGCCGGGGGCACCGGCTGGTCGGCTCCGGCCGAGTCGGTGATGCGGTCGATCGCGACGGGGTCGCAGGTCGTGCCGCCGGAGGCGATGGTGGCGAAGGCGCCGGCCATCGAGAGGGGCGAGACGTAGTTGGTGCCGAGCACCGACGACGGGTTGTGCTCGAGCTCCTCGCCGCTGCCCTGCTTCACGCCCATGTCGACCGCGGTGTCGCGGATGCCGCACAGGTCGAGCTCACGGGCCATGCCGACGAAGCCGGTGTTGAGGGAGGTCTTGGTGAAGGACACCGGGGTGCCGACCTCGCCCGTGCCGCCCTCGTCGTTCTTGGCGCTCGTCTCGTTGCTCGTGTCGGTGCCGCCGGCGACGCAGGAGTCCGTGAAGGTGCCCCAGGTGGACTTGCGGGTGCCGTCGACCGACTCGTTGATGCTGTGGCCCTCCTTCAGCCACTCCACCAGGGTGAAGAGCTTGTAGGTCGAGCCCGGCTGGATCCCGGAGGATCCGCCGTTGGCCTGATCGGTGCTGTAGTTCACGGCGCTGTAGGACGGGTCGGTCGTGAGGACGTCCGGATCCTGCGAGTACTTCTTGTTCTGGGTCATCGCGAGCACGCGCCCGGATCCGACCTCGACGCTGACCGAGACGGCCCCGACGTCGAAGTTCCAGGTCTGCGGGACCTGCGCGTCGACGGCGGCGACGGCCGCGTCCTGCAGGCCGACGTCGAGCGTCGTGTAGACGTCGAGGCCGCCGCGGCGGAAGTTGGTCCAGCGGGTGTCCTCGTCGGCGCCGAAGATCTCGTTGTTCTTCAGGACGTTGGTGACGTAGTCGCAGAAGAAGCCGGCGTTGCCCGCGGTCGAGCAGCCGGTGCTGGGCTGGGTGATGCGGGGCTCGATCGGAGTGGCCACGGCGGCGTCGTGGTCCTCCTGCGAGATCTTCCCCTCCTCGAGCATCTTGCCGATGATGTAGTCGCGGCGGTCCTTGTTGCGGGCGTAGCCGTTCGCGGCGCCGTTGTCCGGATTGTCGGGCTGGTCGATCCGCAGGACGGCCGGGTTGTTGACGATCGCGATGAGGCTCGCGGCCTGAGCGATCGAGAGATCCGCGGCCGAGGTCGCATAGTAGTAGTTCGCGGCGGTCTCGAGGCCGTAGGTGGTGCCTCCGAAGAACGCGATGTTGAGGTAGCCCTGGAGGATCTGGTCCTTCGTGTACTGCTTCTCGAGGCCGATGGCGAGCTTCATCTCGCGGAGCTTGCGCTCGGGGGAGGTGCGGGTGGCCTCGTCGATCGCGGCCGCGCGCTCGGCGTCGTCCGAGATGTTGCGGACGGCCTTCTCGACGAGCACGTTCTTCACGTACTGCTGGGTGATCGAGGAACCGCCCTGCACGTCGTTGCCGAGCACGTAGGTCTGCGCGACGGCGCGGAGAGTGCCGGGGAGGTCGACTCCGCCGTGGTCGTAGAAGCGGGGGTCCTCGCCCGAGACGGCGGCGTCCTTGGCGGCCTGGGCGATGCGGTCGAGCGGCACCTCGACGCGGTTCTCGACGTAGAAGGAGGCGAGCAGCTGCGGGGATCCGTCGGAGCCGGTCGCGTAGATGTTGCTCTTCTCGGAGAGCTTGTCGACCTCGAGGTAGTCGGGCAGTCCGTCGAAGACGCCGATCGACTGGTTCGCGGCGACGCCGGCGAGCGCCACGGCGGGGGTGACGGTGACGGTCACGAGGACTCCGGCCACGACGCTCATGCCCAGGAAGCCCACGATCGCCTTGACCACACCACCGGTGATCCTTCTGTCGGACGCCAAACCTTCTCCTTCGCGAATCCCCCCGGATGCTGCGACGACCGCGGCCGACGCCCTGCACGCTCCGTGCGGCAGGTCAACCTCGACAGACTAACCCGAGAGCCCCCGAAGACGAAGGCCCGGCCAGAGGCCTGAAAAGACCCTGACCGCCACCCGGGCGACGGCGTTCCCTAGGCTGTCGGCATGGCGAGCCCCTCCTCCGACCCCCGACCGGCCGACGCGACGACCTCGGAGGCCGCTCCGGTCGCGCCCCCGCAGGTCGTCCCCGCACCGCCCACGGGCGCCCTCTCGTACGCTCTCGGCTTCCTCGCGTTCATCGGGATCCCGTTCCTCAGCCTGATCGTGGGCGGCATCGTCATGGCGTCCGTGTACCCCTCCGCCCGGAGGAAGGGCGGGCTCGCCGCGGAGAACGCGCGGAACGCGGCGAACTGGGGGCTGACCGTGATCCTGATCGGAGTCGTGACGCTCGGTGCGCACGTCGTGCTGCTCTTCGCCGCCTCCGACACCCCGCTCGCGAAGGACTTCTACCCGATCGGCATCCCGATCACGCTGTTCGCCGTGCTCTGGCTGGTGCACTTCGTGCTGATCATCTGCGGACTGGTGAAGGCGAACCAGCGCGAGGTGTTCCGGCCGCGCATCGCGATCCCGTTCCTGCGCCCACCCGCGGCCTGAGCTCAGGCGCCGACGGGCCAGAGGTAGTCGAGGCCCGGCGGCGTGCCGGGGAACAGCGGGCCGTAGTGGTCCTCGTCCTTGGTCACGAGTTTGGAGCGGTGCGAGAGGTGCAGCCGCTCGTCGCCGAACCACGGCGGGAGCGGGTGGTCGCCGGTCAGGTAGGCGGCGAGATCCTCCGGGGCGGCGGCGAGGGCCTCCTCGGTCTTCACGAGGCACGTGTCGGCGAAGCCGCGCTCCGTCCACTCCGCGCAGGTCTCGCGCTGGTAGGTCATCAGCGCCGGCCGGTAGCCCCGCCACATCCGCGTGACGGGGTGGTTCTGCCAGCCGTACCCCGGGACGGTCAGCGCCCGCATGACCTGCAGCGTCTCGACGCGCTGCTTGCCGAGCCGCTTGCTGTCGAGGGCGCGGACGCTGCGGTGGAAGTCGGGGTAGGGGAGGAAGGTCTGCACGCCTCCCAGTCAACAGCGGCCCGTCTCCCTCCGGCCACCCTCCCGTCACGCCGATGTCGCCTGGCGTGCGTAGCGTCCGGGGCATGACCGGACTCCCCCTCCTCGCCACCGACGACGTGCAGCTGCGCTGGGCGCGGCCCGAGGTCCTCGACTCCGCCCGCCACCGGATGCTGCGCCTGCTCACCCTCGCCGAGCGCCTCCGGTACGAGGCGACGGGGCGGCGTGAGGTCCGCGACAGCTTCCTCCTGGGCCGGGTGCTCGTGCGCGAGCTGGCCGCCGAGACGCTCGGGATCGACCCGCTCGAGGTCGCGGTGGACGCGCGCTGCGAGCGCTGCTCCGGTCCGCACGGCCGGCCGGCGCTCCGCGGCGAGCATCCGGCGCTGGAGCGGATGCGGATCAGCATCGCGCACTGCGACGGCGCAGTCGTCGCGGCGCTGGCGACCGGCCGCGACATCGGGATCGACGCGGTGCGCGCCCGCAGCGTCCGCGATCGGGTGGCCTCCGGGGTGACGACGGCGGAGCAGGTGCTCGCCGATCTGCGCTCGCAGGCGGTCGCGAAGGCCGACGGGCGCGGGACGTCCAGCGACGAGCCGATCCGCTTCCGCACCCGGGAGGGCGCGACGGAGGCGTGGATCGAGGGCTCGAGCCGGTACTTCGCCGTCTCGGAGCCCACGGTCCACTCGGCGCTCGTGGTGGCGGTCGCGGTCGCTCAGGAGTGACCGCGGAGCGTCGTCCCCGGGCGATGCGCCGGCCGGCGCCTAGGCGAACAGCGACAGCGTGATCGTCGAGTGGTAGGAGCCCGGCTCCACGTCGGGTTCGGCGAGCAGCCGCAGCTCGGCGTCGGCGCTCCAGGTGCCGGCTCCGCCGGCGGCTCCGAGCAGCAGCGCGTCGCGCAGGCCCGTGCCGCCCTCGAGTGCCGAGGCGACCGGCCCGCCGGCGGCGGCGCCGGTGCCGGTGAGGACCCGCGGGGTCCAGCCGAGGTGGTCGGCTCCGATCGACGCGCTCGCACTGGTGAGGGCGCTCGCCGAGGCGAGGACGTACCAGGCCGTCGGGGAGCCGCTCCGCGAGTCGGTGACGGTGACCTGGGGCAGCCCGCCGGTGAATCGGCGCTGCACAGCCGTGGATCCGGCCTCGACGAGGTCGACGGCGTCGGCGGCGACCGAGAGCGAGAGGGAGCCGGGCTGCGCGGGAGGGGTGATGTCGACGTCGACGTCCACGCCGTCGAGGTCGTGCAGCAGGGGTGCGGTGCGAGCCGGGTCCTCGCCGGTGAGCGGATCGGCGGCGTCGGGCGCGGTGGCGGAGGGGGAGTCGGCGGGCCGGTCTGCGGTGGGCCGGTCCGCGGGGGAGGAGCCTGTCGTCGGCTGCGCGGGCTCGACGGGGTCCGCGGAGGAGGGGCTCGAGGAGCGGCGGTCGGAGGCGCCGGATCCCGCGCCGGGAACGGAGGGGTCCGCAGTCGACCCCGTGTCGTCCGCGGGCGAGGTCGCGGTCGGGGTCGACGCCGCTTCCGGAGCGGTCATCGCCTCGGGCGCGAGTGCGGCGGAGGCGAACACCACGGAGAGCACGAGGGCCGTCGTCGGGACGAACGCGGCGAGAGCGCGGGTGGTGCGGGTCACGGACGGTCCAGTTCTGCGGGCTCTGCGATGCGCCCGCATGTGATTCCTACCAGGAGCGCGAAGAGCTCTGCACCCCCGCTTCCGGGTGGAGCGCCGCGGAGCGCGCCAGCGGGCCCGGCCATCCCCGTATGGGCGTAAGATCCGACACATCCTCAGCGCCTCCTGAAAAGAGTTCCATGGCCGTCGTCCGACCGTCATTCCGCGGGGCGGCCATCATCGCCGCGTGCGCGACCGCATTCCTCACCGCCGGGTGTGCTTCTCAGAGTGGACCTCCGCCGGCGCCCGATCTCGACCTCGGCCCCTACGCCGACGTCCACGCGGTCCTCGACCCTGCGACGGAGTCGATCAGGACGCCGATGGACGCGTACTTCCTCGACGAGAAGGCGCTGAACCGGATCGACCAGGCGAACAACCTCCTCTTCGGGGAGTGCCTCCGGGCGAGCGGCCGTTCCTTCCCGCCCGCGGAGGTCGACCTGACGGCGCTCCCACCCCGTCCCGACACGTCCTTCGGCATCTGGAGCCCCGAGCGGGCGGCCAGGCTGGGGTACGGCTTCGACGACTCTGGGGATGCACCGTTGGAAGCGGCGAACCAGGCGTCCATCGCTCGAGGAGACGCCGATCCGGGGTGGGGTGCGGCGACGGATGCCTGCGACGAGTCGATCGAGCGCCTGCCCCATCTCGGACGCTCTTCCGGGAGCGACGCCGCCCGAGCGGTCGCAGGGCCGGCCTACGACGTCCTTCACGACGCAGGAATGCTCTCCTCGGCCGACCCCCGATGGGAGGAGGCCCGCTCCGAATGGATCCGCTGCTCGGAAGAGCACGGACTCCGGTTCGATCCTGCGGAGCCGCACGCCTCGGGGCCCGAGATCCCGGATGATCCGGAGGCCGCGATCCGGACCGCCGTCGTCGACGTGCAATGCAAGGTGGACACGCGCCTCATCGAGAAGCTGACCTCGCTCCGGTCGCAGTACGAGGCCGCTCTGATCGACCGGCACCGGACCGAGCTGGACGAGGTGGCGGAGAAGGAGCGCGAGGTCCTCGAGCGCGCCGACGCCGTCATCGCCCGGCACGGAGCGGCGGCGTGACCGCCGAGCCGCGATCCGGCACCCGGGCTCGCGTCCGCCGTACGGGACTCCGCGCTGCTCCCGTGGCGCTCGCCGTGCTGCTGCCGATGGCCGGGTGCGCTCCCGCTGGGGCACCCGTCGACGAGCGTCTCGACATCAGCGACTACTCGGAGGTGCACGCCGTCCTCGATCGGACGAACGAGCTGATGACCTATCCGATCGACGCGTACTTCATCGACGCAGAGGGCCTCGGCCGGATCGTGCAGGCCAATGCCCTGCTGCGGGACGACTGCATGCGGGAGGGCGGCCGGACGGACCCGTCGGCGGCGTACGACCTCGCCCGGTCCGCCGTCGTCACGGAGACGACCTTCGGCATCTGGAGCCCCGAGCGCGCGGCCCGTTCCGGGTACGGCTTCGACACGCCTCCCGCGGCGGCCGTCGAGGCGGCGAGTGCGGCGGTCCTCGAGGCCGCCGCCGCCGCCGATCCGGGGTGGGAGGACGCGATGAGCGCGTGCGAGGACCGGGTCGAGACCCTGCCCGGCCTGGGACGCGACTACGCGGCCGACGAGGGGATGGAGATCACTCAGCTGCCGCAGGCGATCACGAACGACGCCGGGCGCCTCGCATCGGCGGATCCCCGGTGGGACCAGGCGCGCGCCCGATGGGGCGAGTGCCTGGTCGCGCACGGACTGCAGCTCCGCACCGACAGCGAGCAGCCCTGGTCGCCCCAGGTGCCCGATGACCCCGAGGCGGCGATCCGGACGGCGGTGCAGGACGTGCAGTGCAAAGTAGACACCCGGCTCGTCGAGACGCTGAGCTCGCTGCAGGCGCAGTACCAGGCGGCGCTGATCGACGGGCATCGCGCCGAGCTGGACGAGGTGGCGAAGAAGGAGCGCGCGGTCCTGGAGCGCGCCGACGCCGTCATCGCGCGGCACGGGCGCTGAGCCGTGGCCGACCATCACGGATCGGTGCGCCTGCCCGCCGTCGCCCGGCCGCGAGCGCTCGCGGCCTTCCTCGTGACCGTCCTCCTCGTCGGAGCCGTCGGAGTGGGAGTGGGAGCCTCGCTCCGATCCTCCGACGACCTCGACACCGCGGCCGAGCAGCCGCCGCCCCCGGTCGAGGTCGAGGTGGAGCGGCGCTCCATCGTGCCGCCGCGGACGGTGCAGGGCGTCGTCGACCCGGGTGACACCCGGACCGTCCCGTTCGCGGGCGTCAGCGCGCCCGCGGTGCTGCCCTACGTGACGGAGGTGGGGACCCCTCAGGGCGGAACCCTCGCCAGCGGCGGTCTGCTGCTGGCGGTCGCAGGCCGACCGCTCCTCGGCCTCCGGGTCGCGGCTCCGCTGTACCGCGATCTGCACGTCGGCGACTCGGGGGCGGACGCGGAGGCGTTCGAGGAGGCGCTCAGCACGCTCTCCGACGCGGACTTCGCTGTGGACGGCGCCGTGACCGAGGCGACCGTCGCTGCCGCCGACGAGCTGTGGCGCGAGCGCGGCTACCGGCTCCCGACCGAGAGCGTCGCGTCACCTGAGGGCGGATCGTCGGATCCGCGTGCGACGCCGGCTCCCACTGCCACGGCGCCCCCCGCCGCGCTCACGAGGCCTTTCGTCGACGTGACGCAGATCGTGCAGCTGGAGTCCGACTCGGTCTCCGTGCTCTCGGCGCTCGCCGTGGGAGCGACCGCGACCACTGCGGAACCGCTCGCGGTCCTGCAGACGAGCCCGCGGCGCATCGTCGCCCGGGCGACCGTGCTCGACGCCGAGGCGCTTCAGGCGGGGACGCCGGTCGTGCTCCACGCGGACGGCCGGCCCGAGCGATCGGGGACCGTCGCGCGACAGGGGGACTTCGTCGCCGCGGACGGTACCGCGGGGAGCGCCGCCGGCCGCGACCTGTTCCTCGACCTGCCCGCGGACTGGGCCGATCTGGGCGACAGGGCGTCCGTCGTCGTCGCCGCGGCGACGGCCGGAGACCCCGTCCTCGCCGTGCCCCTGACGGCGGTCCACCAGGCCTCCACCGCTCCGTTCGTCGTGATCGGCCGGTCCTCCCGGTACACGAGGGGCGAGGAGGTTCCGGTGACCGTGCTCGGAGTGGGCGACGGTTGGGCGAGGCTCGACGAGTCGACGGGACCCGCCGCGGGCGACACGCTCGTGGTGACTCCGTGACCGCGCCGCTGCTGTCGCTGCGCGGCGTCGCTCGCCGCTACGCCGGTGGAGGATCGGCGGGCGCGCTCACAGGGCTCGACCTCGATGTCCGCGCAGGCGAGTTCGTGGCGATCGTCGGACGCTCCGGCGCCGGCAAGTCGACGCTGCTGAACGTCCTCGGGCTCCTCGACTCGGCGGACGAGGGGGAGTACCGCGTCGCAGGCGTCGACGTGGCGTCGCTCCCGGAGCGGGAGCGCGACGCTCTGCGCTCCCGGACGTTCGGCTTCGTGTTCCAGGACTCCTTCGTCCTGCCCCAGGAGACGGTCGCCCGGAACACGGCGCTCCCGCTCCGGACGCGAGGCGAGCGGACGGGGGACCAGCGCGAACCGGTCGCGCAGGCGCTGGAGGGTGTCGAGCTCCTCCCGCTCGCGGATCAGCGCGCGGGCACGCTCTCCGGAGGCGAGCGGCAGCGCGTCGCGATCGCGCGCGCCGTCGTCGGCCGACCGGCTGTGATCCTGGCGGACGAGCCGACCGGGAACCTCGACTCCGCGACCGCCGACGCCGTCCTGGGGGTGCTGTCCGCGCTGCACCGCACGGGCGTGACGATCGTGCTCATCACGCACTCTCCGGAGGTGGCGGCGCACGCCCAGCGCCGGCTCCGCCTCGAGGACGGACGAGTGGTCGACGACTCGGGCGCGGCCGGGACCGGGGAGGACTCCTCCGGCGGGGATCCCGCCGACGCGGCTCCGTCGGCAGCGGCGCGCCGCCGACGCGCACCGCACCTCGCCGACGCGGTGTCGTCGCTGCTGCTCTCGCCCGGCCGGACCCTCGGGATCCTCGCCGCGTTCGTCCTCGCTGTCGCCGGGCTGGTGACCTCGGTCGGGATGAGCGCGACCGCGGCGCAGCAGATCTCGGCACGGCTGGACGCCGCGGCCCTCGACCAGATCACGGTGCGTCTGCCGGCCGAGACGACCCTGCCTCAGCTGCGGGAGGCGGCCACGGACATCGGCGGTCTCCGCGGAGTCGAGGCGGCGAGCGCCCGCCTGACCGTTCCGGCGGCGGTCGCGCACCCGGAGCGCTGGGTCGCCTCCTCCGTCGTCACCACCGACGCCGCGGTGATCGCCGTCGACCGGGCGTTCCTCGACGTCGAGCTCGTCACCACCCGTCCCTCGACCTCCTCCGACTGGCTCGACGCGGCCGACGGAAGTCCCGTCGCCCTGCTGGGCGCAGGAGCGGCGGCCGACCTCGGGATCCCCGTCGGCAGGACGGGCGACACCGTCCGGATCGCGGGAGCACCCGTGGTCGTGGCCGGCTTCATCGAGTCCTCGCAGCGCGATCCGGCGCTCTCGGAGTCGATCCTCGTCTCGCTGACCGATCTGGAGGTGCCGGACCGGGCCGAGCCCTCGGTGGTCGCCCGCACCGCACCCGGCCGGCCCGCGGCGATCGCCGAGTCCGTCCCTCTCGCCGTCGACGCCGCCCACCCCGAGCGCTCGGTCGTCCAGACGGTCGCCGACCTGCGGCTGCTCAGCCGGGGCGTGAGCAGCGACCTCGCCGCGAACCTCCTCCTCGTGTCGCTGCTCCTGCTCGTGCTGGTCTGCCTGACGAGTGCGACCTCGATGTTCCTCGCCGTCTCGGCGCGCACCCGCGAGATCGCGCTGCGGCGGGCCGTCGGAGCGACACGGTCCGACATCAGGGCGCTCTTCCTCGCCGAGGGGACGGTGATCGGAGCCGCGGGCGCCGTCTCGGGCCTGGCTCTGGGGGTCCTCGCGACCGCCGTGCTCAGCGCCGCGCAGGGCTGGGCGCCGGTGCTCGACCCGCTCAGCGCCGCGGCGGGAGTCGTGGCGGGGATCGGAGCGGGCGCGGTCTCGGCCGTCGCCCCCGCCCTCCGGGCCGCGCGCATCGAGCCCGCGCTCGCCCTGCGCGCCGGATGATGCGCCGCAGACGCAGAGGAGGGAGCGCCCGCGGGCACTCCCTCCTCCGTCACGACCGGTCGACCGGTCGCCGCGTGCTCAGCAGACGCGGGCCGGGTAGGCCACCGTCTGCGTGAGGGTCTCGGAGCCCGCCGTGGCGGTCATCGTCACCTGGCTGCCCGGCATGCTCGCCAGGCGGGTGGTGAACGCGGCCGATCCGCTCGCGCCCGCAGCCACCGCGGTGACCGTCTTCGAGCCGTAGGCCGAGGTCATCGCGACGTCGATCGGAGCGGTGCCGCCGTTCTTCGCGAGGACGGTCAGCACCGCCTTCCCGGCGACGCAGCGGGACGTCACGGTCACCGGCGCCGTCAGCGCCGGCGCGGCCGCCTCGGGGACGACGATCTCGCCGATCTTGAGGAACGAGCCCGGCGTGGAGAAGGTCAGCTTCAGGCCGGTGGCCGAGACCGCCGCGAACGGGATCGTGGTCAGCGAGCCGTTCGCCGCCGGAGCGATGTTCTGCGCGGTGGTCGGCTTCCACGTGCCGTCCTGGGCGCGGTAGGCGACGCTCACCGACGCCAGGGTGCCCTCGGCGTTGGTGAAGGTGAGCCCGGCGACGCGGTGCGCCTCGGTGTTCGTCAGCGTGAACTCGGCGCTGCCGGCGAAGGTGCCGTCGGTCCAGGTCGACCAGGGGGTGCCCACGTTGCCGTCGCAGGCGTTCTTCGCGGGAAGGGTCGCGTACTTCGTCTGGCTGAACGACGCCGAGACCGCGGCTCCGGGGACGCGGCAGACGTTCGTCGGCGGCGCAGTGCCCCAGATCTGCACCTCCGAGATCGACTGCCACGTGTTCGCCGCGCTGGTGAGGTGGAGGCGGAGGCCGGTGGTGTCGGGCAGGGAGGACAGGTCGAGGATCGCCGTCGGTGCGGATCCGGTCCCGACCTGGCTGAGGGTGGTGGCGACCGAGGAGGTCGTCCACGCGCCGTTCACCTGGTACTCGACCTCGATCCGCGAGGGCCAGGTGGCGGTCGCACCGTCCTTGTAGGTGGTGACCGTCACCGAGTCGAGGTTCTGCGCCGAGCCCCAGGAGAAGGAGAGGCGGCTGTCGCGCGGGTAGCCGGCCGAGGACCAGTCGTCCCAACCCTTGCCCGCCACGTCGCCGTCGATCAGCTCGCCGGCGAGGTCCGTGCGGCTCGAGACCGCGACGGACGCTCCGGGAGCGAGGTTCGCGATGCCCGGCTCGGCCACCTCGATCGTGCGGGTGAAGCGGCGGCCGGAGGAGAATCCGGCGTCGGCGGCGAGCGTGCCCGTCACCTGCACCGTGCCGAGCTCGGCGGGGCCGGGGGCGGCCCAGGTCACAGCGACGTCGCGGGTCGAGCCGTTGCTCGAGACCGAGACCGTCGAGGGGAGCGCGGCGGCGATGTCGGCACCGCGGCGGACCTGCTTCGGCAGTCGAGCGTCCACGACCGACCAGACGCCCTCGCCGACCCCCTTGTCGTCCCAGTAGGAGAGGTCCCAGCCGGATCCCCAGCGCGCCGGGTCCTCCTGAGCCGGGTTCCGCATCTCGAGGCGGCCGTTCTCGCCGACCGTCATCGGGAGCCAGACGTAGGTCGAGTCCGACTTCCCCTCGTTCCAGCGGTCGCCCATGTAGACGTACTTGCCGGGAGCGAGGGTGAGGACGTTCGTCGACTGCGAGCCGAAGGTCGTCTTGCGGGAGTCGCCGATCGAGAGCAGGCCGTCGCCGCCCTCCGGGATCGCGTTGTAGGCGACGTTCTCGTTCGCGTCGCCCTTCTCGACTCCGCGGGTCCACGCGCCGAGGATCGAGTCGGCGGTGTAGTAGGTCTGCGGGTTCGGCGCCCAGCCGGTCGCCCCGGAGGCGATCGTGTAGTACTTGCCGCCGTTGGCGAAGATCGCGGGCGCCTCGAGGTGTCCGCACTCCTTGACGATCTGGAAGTCGGTGCCGCGCACCGGTGCTCCGGCCGCACCGTCGGCGAAGACGTAGGGGTACGTCCCGTCCGCCGAGTACTGGTCCGCGTCGAGGGTGTCGGTCGTGGTGGTCCGCTCGACGTTGGTGTAGTCGGCGTCGAGCTTCGCCACGTAGAGCGAGTAGTTCTCCTCGGAGGAGTAGGAGATGTACGCGGTGCCGTCCTCGTCCTGGAAGACGGTCATGTCCCGCGCCTGCCCGGGCACGGCGGAGGTGGTGCAGGCCTTGTAGTCCGTGCGGTTGTAGAGGCGGTAGACGCCCTGGAGCGTGAAGGGCCCGGTCGGGCTGTCCGAGACGGCGACTCCCGCCATCGAGCGCGCGTAGGTGCTGCCGCCCGGGGTGGTGCGGCCGTCGGAGTGCCACCACATGACCCACTTGCCGGTCTTCTCGTTGAAGAGGACCTTGGGGCGCTCGAAGATGGCGGTGTTCGGCGAGGCCTGCGTCGTGTCGAGGTGGTGGTCGAGCTCCGTGATGCGGTCGGCGCGAGGGGCTCCGGAGTCGTCGACGGTGTCGTAGAGCGCGTCGAAGTAGGGGGCCTCGAGGTCGGCCGGAGCCGAGACACTGCGGAGCGCGGTGCCCTCGTTCTCCCAGTTGTGGCCGTCGGTGGAGCGGTAGACCGCGACTCCGGGGCTGTTCCAGTAGCCCTTCGTGCGGTCCTCGCCGTACCAGTACTGGACCTGCTGCCCGCCCTCCTCGACGGTGACGATCTGGCCGCCGTGCGCCTGGATGTGGCGGCCGTCGGTGTCGTACCAGGAGGGCTGGAAGTAGCCGGCCGCGGTGCTGCCCGGGTCCTGGACCGCCGGGTAGTCGGTGTAGGTCACGGGCGTCGAGGTGCGGGGCACTCCGTCGTTCGGATCCGTCGCCACGGCGGCCGAGGCCGACTGCGCTCCTGTTCCCAGGAGTGCTGCGACGAGCAGCGCGGCCACCGCTGCGGCGGCCGTTCGTGGTCGAGACGTCATGCTGTGCTCCTTTGCACCGGGGACTTCGCGTATGTTCACGCAAACATCAGGCTTCCACGCGCCTGTGTCGACGTCAACATCCCCGTGCTGCCGCCGCAGCGCTCCGTCGATCGGCCTCGACCTCGCCGCCGCCGGGTCCGCGGCCGCTCAGCCCTGCGCTGCGAACGCCCCGCCCTGCCCGAAGACGAGCTCCGCGAACCGGCGGCCGATCAGCTCGTGCGTCTCCGCGTCCGGGTGGAGACCGTCCGGGAGCGGAAGGCGCTCGGCGTCCTCGGCTCCGTAGAGCGCGAGTCCGTCGAGCGGTCGCAGCAGCGGGTCGTCGGAGCGCGCCGCGACGACCTCGGCCAGCACCTCGCGGACCACCCGCAGGGTGAGCCGTCCGGTCGCGGTGTCGCCGGGCTCTCCCGTCGCGGTGAAGCGCGGCGCCCCCGTCGCGAAGGAGGCGGGATCGACGGCACCCGGTCCGGGGGTGTCCTCGTGGATCCCGCAGAACACAGGAGTGATCAGGAGGAGCGGCGTGGCGGGGTGGCCCTCGCGGATCGTGTCGAGGAAGCCGTGCACCGCGGGCCCGAGGGTGCGGCGGCGCATGCCGTCGAGGTTCACGAGGTTGATGCCGAGTGCGACGCTGATCAGGTCGGCCGGGGTGTCCCGCATCAGGCGCGCGGTGAAGGGGTCGGCGAGGGCGCTCCCGCCGAAGCCGAGGTTCACCAGGCGGGCGCCGCTCGCCCGGGCGGCGACGGCCGGCCAGATCCCGGACGGCCGCGCCGCGTTCGAGCCCTGACTGATCGAGCTGCCGTGGTGCAGCCAGACCGGGCCGGTGAGCGGCGCCGGATCGAGCGGTGCGTCCGAGCGCAGAGCGACGAGGTCGACCGCCTCGTTGTGCGGGAGCAGCAGCTCCACGAGGGACGGCCCGTCGGGGAGCTCCAGCGCGACGGTGTCGAGGAGACCGGGGATCAGGTCCCGGCCGCCGGTCGCGAGGTCGAGCTCGATCGCGTCGCCTCCGGTCAGCTCCTGCGAGGCGGCCACCGTGCCGTCGACCAGTGCGTCGATCGCGCCGCGAGGCCGGGGCAGCCCGCGGTAGGCGACGCGCGTGGCGTGCACGTCGAGCTCGACCCGCCGGGCCCGGGTGAGGAAGGAGATCCGGACGCCCGAGGGCTGCGCCTCCATCAGAAGGAGCTGCGCGTCGGCGTCGCGCTCGCGGGCCCGGCGGGGGAGTCGGTGCGGCCGGACCCCTCGCGGCACGGCTTCCAGCTCGATCGCGCCGTGGACGAACCGCTCGGTGAGGGGGGTGCTGATCATGCGGGGGAGTCCTTCCGGCGGGTCCAGTGGCTGAGGAGGAAGTGCAGGGAGTCGAGGAGCTCGCCCCACGACTGCGCGGCGGGCGGGCTGCTGTGGGCGAAGCTCCCCAGGCGCTCGAGGGTGAGGAAGCCGTTCAGCGCGGCGCCCAGGACCCGGACGGCGTGCACCCGGTCCTCGGCGGGGATCGCGTAGCCGAGGAGGACCGCGTCGGTGAGCTGCACGACGCGACGGGCGGCCGGGGCGGCGACCGCGTCCGGGCCCGCAGTGCGCTGCAGCGACTCCCAGAGGCCCGGCCGTTCGCGGGCGAAGGAGCGGTGAGCGGTGGCGAACCCGTCGAGCGCCCCCCGGGCCGAGCGCCCGGCGATCGCAGCGGCGATGCGGTCGGAGAGCTCGCCGAGGGCGAGGACGGTGATGCCGTCGCGGAGGGCTGCGAGATCGCGGACGTGCGTGTAGAGGCTCGGCGTCTGCACGTCCAGTGAGCGGGCGACCGCGGCCAGGGTCACGGCCGTGAGGCCGTCGGCATCGGCGATCGCGGCGGCCCGGGCGATCACGGCGGAGGAGGTGAGGGAGCGGCGGGGCACGAGGTCATCCTACTAGCCGTAGGAAGTGACCTACAGGCCTGAGGTCACCAGCCCTCGAGGAGCTCGGCCAGGACTCCGTCGACGACGTCCAGGGGGGAGTAGCGGGCGATCGCCGCCGCCATCGCCTGAGCGCGCGAGCGGTAGGACGGTTCGCCCAGCACCCGGGCCACCGCCGCTCGCAGCGCCTCGGCGCTCGGACGACCGGTGCGGAGGTCGATGCCGGCGCCGACGTAGGCCACGCGCGCCGCGACCTCGGGCTTGTCCTCCGCAGCGCCCGCCACGACGAGGGGCACACCGTGGCGGAGGGCCAGGAGGGTGCCGCCGAAGCCGCCGTTGGTGACCACGGCCGCCGTGAGCGGCAGCAGCCGGTCGTAGGGGAGGAACTCCGCCGCCCGCGCGTTCGCAGGGAGCGGCCCGAGCCCGGCGACCGGGGAGCGGCCGGTGCTGACGACGACGAGCACGTCCTCCTCCGCGAGCGCGTCGAGCGTCGGCCGGACGAGCTTGCCGAAGTCGTGGTTGTCCAGGGTGCCCTGCGTGACGTGCACGACCGGGCGGGAGCCGTCGAGGTCGCTCCACCAGGAGGGGAGGGCGGCGGCGGACGGAGCCGGCGGGACGGGACCGGCGAAGACGACGTCCGCGCTGAGATCCGACCGCGGGTACTCGAACTCCGCCGGCCCCAGCTGCACGAATCGGTCGAAGGCTGCGGTGAGGTCGAGGACGAAGGTGCGCAGAGTCCCGCCCGAGGCCTCGGCGACCATCGCGGCGGCGAGCCGCTGGGTTCTGGCGAAGAGGACCCGGGCGACGACCAGGTTCAGAGCCGTGTTGCGCAGGCGTCCGAGGGGTGTGGAGGAGGGCGGCAGCGCCGTGTTGAACGGAGCGACGTCGCGGCTGACCTGCACGAGCGGGCCGATCCCGATGCCCACGATCGGAGGTCGCGCGGAGCGCTCGCCCTCGAGGAGCGGGAGCACGCCGGCGAAGAGGGAGTCGACGACGATCACGTCGACGGGCTCGCGATCGAGGATCGCCCGCACCCCGCGGTACTGATCGGGGATCGTCGCGACGAAGGTCTGCTCCACCTGGTAGCGGGAGAGGGCGAGCCCGCGGTAGCGGTGCAGGTCGGGCAGGAGCCCCGCTTCGTCGCGCTCGTCGAAGTCGGCGCGTCCCGGCAGCGGCACGGACTCGAGGCCGGCGGACCGCGCCGCGTCCGCGAAGCCGGAGCCGGTGAGGGCGATCACCCGGTGTCCGGCGTCGGCCAGATGCCGCCCGATGGCCAGGAGCGGTCCGGCGTGTCCGTAGAGGGGGGTGCTGCACAGCAGGACGGTGGCCACGTCGGCTCCTCGCGTCAGGGGGTCGGGTCGGGATCGCTCGGGGGGAGGAGGAGGCGGGTGAGGGCGTCGCCGAGGAACTGCTCGAGCTCCTCCGCCGACCAGCCGCGCTCGAGGGCCAGGATGTTCCAGAGCTGAGGGCTCGCGAGGGCGTAGAGCACGTCGCCGGCCCGCTCGGTGCTCATGCCGTCGCGGAGGGGTCCGTGCAGCAGTCGCGCGAAGGCCTGCTGGTCGGCGAGGCGGCCGGAGCTCTGCCGGGTGAGGTCCTCCGCGAGTGCGGGATCGTCCTGCGCTGCGCCCGCCATGATGCTCCAGAGCGGCGCCGCCCGGTGCGCCAGGGCCACGGACTCGCGTGCGAGCCGCCGCAGCTGCCGCTCGGGGTCGGTCTCCGCGGCGATCTCGGCGACCCATGCCTGGTCGGTCACGGCCGCCTCCGAGTCCCCGCCCGTCGTCCTCGCGGCGGTCAGGGCCCGCAGGACGTCGGCCTTGGCTCCGACGGCGAGGTAGATGGTCTGCACCGAGACCCCGGCCGTGCGCGCGATCTGCGTGATCGTCGTCGCGGCGTAGCCGTGCTCCGAGAAGAGGGCTGCGGCCGCGTCGAGGATGCGTCCTCGAGTCCTGGCCCGGTCCGCCTCGCCCCTCTCCCGGCGCTTGCGGGAGTCGTAGGGGCGCGGGGTACTCGCCTTCTCGTCGCTGCCGTTCATGGCACCAGCGTAGGCGGGCGTCTCGGATCAGCGGTCGGCGGATGCCCGGCGCAGTGCCCGTCGGGGCGGTCGTGCCGGGGTGCGTGACGACGGAGGAGGGGCGCGGAGTCGGCGGCCGGCGCGGAGGCCGAGGTTCCCGCCGCGGGGTGCCGACGGCGAGCGCGGCGGCGAGGGCGAGGGTGAGCAGGTGCTTCGACAGGAGCTCCTCCGGGTCGCGATCCTCTCAGTGGCGGATCGTCTCCTTCAAACTGTAATGCAATTAGAGTGGAATTGCCATCTAGTCGAATGAGCCGGACCCGGAGACGACGACCGCCCCCGAGCCGGAGGGCTCGAGGGCGGTGGGTCGTGCGGTGCGGCCTAGCCGCCGACCGCCTGGCGAGCACTGTCGAGCCCGCTCGAGAAGGCGTCCGCGGAGGAGACGTTGCCCGCCTCCAGCTCGACCAGTGCGCCCGAGAGCGCGGCGCCGATCGCTCCGGTATCGGGGCCGTCGACGAACGAGGGGAAGTCCTCGACCGAGGTCGCGATGACCTCGCCGATCGCCGAGTCGCCGAAGAACGGATCGGTGTAGGCGCGGACGCTGTCGCTCTGGAGGGCGGCGGTGGCGGCGGGGAACGTGCCGGAGGTGGCGAAGTGGTCCTCCTGACCCTCCGCCGACATCATCGTCTGGATGTACTGCCACGCAGGGCGACGGCGGCCGCGGCGGAGACGGCGGTCAGGATTCTTCTTCTCACGGGAGTCCTCTTCATCGGGGAGTCGCCGCGGCGGTCCGCGGCCTGAGATCGATCTCTTCTCGACGCTAACCCGTGCTCTCGGAAGCATGCGAGCGCTCTGCAGTTCTTCCGGATATCGATCTCAGCGACGTGAGGATCTCGCGCGCTCGAGGACGGCCGCGATCACGGCGGACTTCGCCTCGGCGTAGTCGTTCCCGTCCTCCCAGCGCCGGAGGAGGAGAGACGCCTTCGTGCTGCGGTAGAGCTCGCGGTCGGCCGGATCGGCGCGGAGCCGGTCGCGCAGGAGCAGGTACGCGTCGATCGCGGGATGCCCCTCCTCGTAGACGTGCACGTGGGCGTCCCGTTCGGGGGTGCGGACGAGCCGGTGCCCGGGCTCACGGACGCGGAGGACGTAACCGGCCGCCAGCAGCGGTGCGACGTGGTCCTCCTCCGCCGTGATGTCGGGCACGACGACCAGCACGTCGACGATCGGCTTCGCCGGCAGGCCCGGGACGGAGGTCGAGCCGATGTGCTCGACCCGCACGCCCGGGACCGCGTCGAGGATGCGCCGCCGGTGCTCCTCGAACAGGGCGGACCACTCGGGGTCGTACTCGTGCAGGGCGAGCTCGAGCGGCTCCGGTCCTCCGACGAGCTCGACGGAGACGACGTCGGGGCGGCGGGGGGAGCGGTGCGGAGTCACCGGGTCATCCTGCCAGGGGTGCCGCAGGGCGGGTGCGGTTCACTGGAGCGGTGAGCACCCTCCTCGTCACCGCACACCCCGACCGCGACTCCCTCACAGCCGCCCTCGCCCGGCGGCTGTCGGAGGAGCTCGGCCCCGACGGTGTGGCGGCGGCCGACCTCGACGCCGAGGGCTTCGATCCGCGGTTCGGCGCGGCCGACCGGGACCGCTACCGCGGTGTCGGCCCGGTCCCCGACGACGTCCTCCGCGAGCAGCGACGGCTCGACGGCGTCGACCACCTCGTGCTCGTCTTCCCGGTCTACTGGTGGTCGATGCCCGCGCTGCTGAAGGGCTGGATCGACCGGGTGTTCATCGCCGGCTGGGCCTTCGACATCGACCCCGTCCACGGCACGCGGCGGAAGCTCGGCGGGCTCACCGTCCACCTGGTCCTCGTGGCGGGCGACTCCGCCGGCACGTACGAACGGCACGGCTACGAGCAGGCGCTGCTCACGCAGATCCAGCACGGGATCATCGACTACTGCGGCGCCCGTCGCGGCGGGGCGGTCTTCGTCCACGAGTCCGAGCGCGAGGACGAGGCGGGCCGGCGGGCGGCGGTCGAGGACGCGGTCGCACGGACCACGAGGGCCGTCCGCGGCTAGTCCGCCCGCAGCTCCCCGGTGACGAGGGCCCGGCGCCTCCGACCTGCTGACCCTCCACGGCGCGGAGCACTCGCTCGGCGGGATCGTCGGGGACTCGGTGGCGGAGACGACCGACGCGGACCCCGAGCGAGTCGCCGCGGTGTAGCGGCTCAGCACCGCGTACCTCCGCACGGCGCTCGGCGTCGATCCGCGGAGCCGGGGCGCCGCGCGGGACGCGTTCCGCGCGCACGGCATGGGCGTCGGCCGGATCGACGGGAAGGAGCGGCTGCAGTCGACCCCCGGTGATCACCGCCTCACATGCGCGGTCGGCTCCAACGAGTGCGGCCCTTCCGATCCATCACGAACGGCCCGTCGCCGAGGGGCGGACGGGCCGTTCGTGACGGATGAGCGGCGCGGGTCCTGCCGTCAGCGCGGGGCGCGCAGCCCGGCCAGCGGGCCGCCGTGCAGCGGCTCGGTCTCCCAGCGGGCCGTCGCGGTGCGGTCGGGGGCGAGCTCGACGTGCAGTCGGTGCGGGGTCTCGAGGAACACGATGTCGACCAGGACGCCGTCGCCCGAGGGTCCGGCGCTCGCCGCGAACGGCCCGTCGACGGTCCAGGCTCCCGCGCCGGGCGTCACCGCGAAGCGCTCGTCGCCCTCGGTCAGCGTGAGCGTCCAGCCGCCCTCATCGGCCGTCACCTCGACGGCGTCGGGCCACGATCCGGTCGGCGTGAAGCTCCCGGTCGCGGGGGAGGCGCCCTCGAGCGGAGGCAGGGCGAGCGCCGACAGCCGGTCGGCCAGCCGGGCGTCGGCTTCTGCGGAGGATCCGCGGCCGACCGCGGGGAGCAGGTGCTCCCAGGCGAGCGCGAGCAGCGTCTGCGTGTCCGAAGTCTGGCCCGTCAGCGCGATCACGAGCTCGTGCTCGGGCACGATGAGGCTGAACTGCCCGTACGCGCCGTCCGCGCGGTAGCCGTGCAGCGACCGCTAGAACTGGAAGCCGTAGCACTGCTGCCAGTCGGGTCCGCCGTCCTCGTGGGTCGGGACGTGCGCGCGGGTCGCCTCGGCGACCCACTCCGGCGACAGGATCCGCCGGTCGCCCCAGCGCCCCTCCTGCAGGTACAGCAGTCCGAGCGCGGCGGCCGCCTCGGTGGTGGCGTGCAGGCCGCTGTAGCCGAGCTCGCGCCCGGAGTCGTCGCGCTGCCAGGCGACGTCGCCGATGCCGAGCGGATCCAGCAGGCGCGGGCGGAGGTAGTCGGTCAGCGACTGCCCGCTCACACGCTGCACGATCGCGGCGGCGGCGAAGGTGCACGGCTGGTTGTAGGCGAAGACGCTGCCCGGCTCCTGCTCCGGCGGGAGGAGGAGGAAGCCGCGCACCAGGTCGACCGGGTCCAGCGCCTCGGCGCGGTCGATCGTCTCGGCGGAGTGGCCGCTGGCCATCGCGAGGACGTGACGGACGCGGATCGCACGCGAGCGCGGATCCGTCACCTCGGCGTCGAGCTCGGGGAAGTAGGAGAGGACGGTGGCGTCCAGGTCGACCAGGCCCTCGGCGACCGCGAGGCCGACGGCGGTCGAGGTGAAGCTCTTGCTCAGCGAGTAGAAGAGGTGCAGCCGCTCGGCCGAGTACGGCGCCCACCAGCCCTCGGCGACCACGTCGCCGCCCTGCACGATCATCAGCCCGTGCAGCTCGACGCCGGGTGCGGCCTCGACCGCCTCGACGAAGGCCAGCACTCCCTCGGCGTCGACGGAGCGGGCGGACGGGGTGCTTCTCGGCAGTGAGCGCAACATCCTCCGATGCTACGACCGCGGCGGCGCCGCCTCCGCCCGGGGGCAGGAGGCGGCGCGGCCTAGGCGCCCGGGTCGGCGGGGAAGGGCCCGAGGCCGAGCAGGAAGCGGAGGATCGCGTCGGCCGGCACGCGCAGGGCGGGGCCGGAGCCGAGCTCCCACTCCGCGTCGGTCGGAGCGAGGGTGCGGCCGCGGACGGCGGCGCGGATCGCGAGCGGCGCGCGCTGCAGGCGGTCCAGGGCCACGCCGCCGGTGATGCGGGAGGAGAGGGCGAGCGGGTCGGGGGAGAGCGCGAGCTCGACGCGGACGACCTCGACCAGCTCGGCGACCGAGCGGGGACCCTCGCCGGCGCGGCGAGCGGAGGCGAGAGCGGCCAGGGCCGAGGCGATCTCGGCGGGAGGGGGAGGGGAGGAGGCCTCGCGGGCGCCCATCCGCGTCGCGAGGCGCTGGCCGGTGCTGCTCGAGAGCCGCACGACGAGTTCTCCGAGCAGGGCGTCCCGGGAGACGGCACTGGCCGCCTCGCCCTCCTCGGTGGAGGGGGAGGCGGCCAGGACGGCGAGGCGGTCGAGCCTCTCGGCGACGAGGGGGCGCCAGTCGTTGCTGACGCCCGTCTCGTCGACCGAGGGCCCGGTGCTCAGCGGCAGGAACCGCGACCAGTCGGGCACGACCGCAGGGCCTAGCGTCCGCCCGAGCGGCGCTTGTTGTAGACGTCGAAGGCGACCGCGAGAAGGAGCACGAGGCCCTTGACCGCCTGCTGCCACTCGATGCCGATGCCCATGATCGACATGCCGTTGTTCAGGACGCCGATGATGAGGCCACCGATGATCGCGCCGCCGATGGTGCCGACGCCGCCCTGGACCGCCGCGCCGCCGATGAAGGCGGCCGAGATGGCCTCGAGCTCGAAGCCGTCGCCCGCCTTCGGGCCGGCGAGGTTGAGTCGCGCGGTGAAGACGAGGCCGGCCAGCGCCGCGAGGACGCCCATGTTGACGAACAGCCAGAAGGTGACGTTGCGGGTCTTGATGCCGGACAGCTCCGCGGCGTGCAGGTTGCCGCCGATCGCGTAGACGTGACGGCCGAAGACGGAGCGGTTCATGACCACGCCGTAGATCAGGACGAGCACGGCGAGCACGATCAGGGTGACCGGGATGCCCTTGAAGGTGGCCAGCGCGAAGGAGAAGGCCGCGATCACGACGGAGACGAGGACGAGCTTGGTGACGAACCAGGCGCCCGGCTCGACGCTCTGCGCGTACTTCTGGCGGCCGCGGCGGGTGCGCACGGACTGCACGGCGAAGGCGACGATCGCGAGCGCGCCGATGACGAGCGACAGCGGGTCGAGGTCGGTCTCGCCGAACAGGTCGGTGAGGAAGCCGTTGCCCAGCGCGCGGTACTCGGTCGGGAAGGAGCCGATGTTCGCGTTGCCGAGGACGACGAGCGCCAGGCCGCGGAAGATCAGCATGCCCGCCAGGGTCACGATGAACGCCGGGATCCCGACGTACGCGATCCAGAAGCCCTGCCACGCTCCGACGAGTGCGCCGATGAGGAGGGAGAGGACGATCGACAGCCACCACGGGAGGCCCATGTTGACCGCGAAGACGCCCGAGATCGCTCCGACGAACGCCGCGACCGAGCCGACCGAGAGGTCGATGTGCCCGGCCACGATGACCATCACCATGCCGATGGCGAGGATCAGGATGTAGCCGTTCTGGACGATCAGGTTCGAGATGTTCTGGGGGCGGAGGAGGATGCCGCCGGTCATCACCTCGAACAGCAGCACCACCACGATGAGGGCGATGAAGATGCCGTTCTTGCCGAGGTCGCCCAGCACGTGGCTGAGGCGCTTCGTGAAGGCGTTCTCGGTGGGCTTCACCTGCGCACCGGCCGCGGTGGACGGTTCGTTCTGCAGATCGGTCATCGTTGCTTCTCCTGGGTCATGAGGGTGAGGACCGCCTCGGGCGTCGCCTCGGCGATGGGCAGCTCGCCCGTGATCCGGCCCTCCGACAGCGCGTAGACGCGGTCGCAGATGCCGAGCAGCTCCGGCAGCTCGGAGGAGATGACGATGATCCCCTTACCCTGCGCCGCGAGCCGGTTGATGATGGTGTAGATCTCGTACTTCGCACCCACGTCGATGCCGCGGGTGGGCTCGTCGAGGATGAGGACGTCCGGGTCGGAGTAGATCCACTTCGACAGGACGACCTTCTGCTGGTTGCCGCCGGAGAGCTTCCCGGTCTTGGCGAGCACGGTCGGCGACTTGATGTTCATGCTGCCGCGGTACTCGTTGGCGACCTCGAACTCGCGGTTGTCGTCGACGAGTCCGCCGCGGGCGACCTTGTCGAGGGACGCGAGCGAAATGTTCCGCTTGATGTCGTCGATGAGGTTGAGGCCGTAGTGCTTGCGGTCCTCGGTCGCGTAGGCGAGCCCGTGGGCGATCGCCTCCGAGACGTTGCGGATCTTGATCTCCTTGCCGGCCTTGAAGACCTGGCCCGAGATGCGGCTGCCGTAGGAGCGGCCGAAGAGGCTCATCGCGAACTCGGTGCGCCCGGCGCCCATGAGTCCGGCGATGCCGACGATCTCGCCGCGGTGCACCGACAGGTTGACCTTGTCCACCATGACGCGCGTCGGATCCTGGGGGTGGTGGGCCGTCCAGTCGACCACGCGCAGGATCTCCTCGCCGATGTGCGGCGTGTGGTCCGGGTAGCGGTGGTCCAGGTCGCGGCCGACCATGTCCTTGATGATGCGGTCCTCGGTCACGTCGTCGTGCGCGATCGTCTCGATGGTCTTGCCGTCGCGGATGACCGTGACGGTGTCCGCGATCTTCTTGATCTCGTTCAGCTTGTGGCTGATGATGATCGACGTGATGCCCTGCTCCTTGAGGTGCAGGATCAGGTCGAGCAGGTGGTCCGAGTCCTCGTCGTTCAGGGCCGCGGTGGGCTCGTCGAGGATGAGCAGCTTGACCCGCTTGGAGAGCGCCTTCGCGATCTCGACGAGCTGCTGCTTGCCGACTCCGATCTCCATGATCTTGGTGGTCGGGTTCTCGCGCAGACCCACGCGGGCCAGCAGCGCCGCCGCCTCCTGGTTGGTCTTGTTCCAGTCGATCAGGCCGCCGAAGCCGCGCACCTCGTTGCCGAGGAAGATGTTCTCCGCGATGGAGAGGTAGGGGCTGAGGGCCAGCTCCTGGTGGATGATGACGATGCCCTTGGCCTCCGAGTCGCGGATGCTGGAGAACTGCATCACCTCGTCCTCGAAGACGATGTCGCCCTCGTAGGTGCCGTGCGGATAGACGCCCGACAGGACCTTCATCAGCGTCGACTTGCCGGCGCCGTTCTCCCCGCAGATCGCGTGGACTTCGCCGCGCTGTGCGTTGAGCGTGACGTCCTGGAGCGCCTTCACGCCCGGGAACGTCTTGGTGATGCCGCGCATCTCGAGGATGTTCGAGGTCACGCCGCCTCCCTTCCTTCGTAGTGGGGGAGGGCGCCCACTGGGCGCCCTCCCGGGGTGTTCCTTCTCGGGTGAGGAGAGAGGACTAGCCGTTCACTTCCGCATCCGTGTAGTACCCGCCGTCGACGAGGACGGACTGGATCTGGTCCTTGGTGACGATGACCGGCTCGAGCAGGAAGGACGGGACGACCTTCTTGCCGTTGTCGTAGGTGTCGGTGTCGTTGACCTCGGGCTCGGTGCCCTCGAGCACGGCCTGGGCCATCTTCACGGCCTCCTTGGCGAGCTCGCGGGTGTCCTTGTAGATGGTCGCGTACTGCTCGCCGGCGATGATCGCCTTGACGGAGTCGAGCTCGGCGTCCTGACCGGTGATGATCGGGAAGTCGGAGCCGACGGTGTACCCGGCGTCGGTCAGAGCGGAGATGATGCCGCGGCTGAGGCCGTCGTAGGGCGAGAGGACGCCCTGGACCTTGGAGCCGTCGGAGTACGTCTTGGTGAGGATGTCCTCCATGCGGCTCTGGGCGACCTCGCCGTCCCAGCGGAGCGTGGCGACGGTGTTGAAGTCGGTCTCGCCGGACTTCACGACGAGCGTCTTGTCGTCGATGTACGGCTGGAGGGTGTCCATCGCGCCGTTGAAGAAGAACGTGGCGTTGTTGTCGTCGGGGCTTCCGGCGAACAGCTCGACGTTGAAGGGGCCGGCGGGGGCGTCGGCGGCCTTCGCACCGGTGAGGTCGGTGAGACCGAGGCCCGCGAGGAGCGAGGTGGCCTGCTGGACGCCCACCTTGTAGTTGTCGAAGGTGGCGTAGTAGTCCACGTTCTCGGAGTCGCGGATGAGGCGGTCGTAGGCGATGACGGGGATGTCGTTGGCCTTGGCCTCCTCGAGCACGCTCGTGAGGGTGGTGCCGTCGATCGAGGCGACGATCAGGGCCTTGGCGCCCTTGGTGATCATGTTCTCGAGCTGCGAGACCTGGGTGGGGATGTCGTCCTCGGCGTACTGAAGGTCGACCTGGTAGCCGGCCTCCTCGAGCTGCGACTTGACGTTGTTGCCGTCAGCGATCCAGCGCTCGGACGACTTGGTCGGCATCGCGACGCCGACGAGGCCGCCGTCGCCGGATCCCGAGCCCGAGCCGCCACCGGTTCCGGAGGAGCAGGCGGCGAGGGAGAGGATCATCGCTCCGCCGGCGATGCCGGCGATGAGAGCGCGCTTCATTGTGGTCACTGTGATTCCTTCGTCATTGAATGCAGTGGATGCAGGGCCGCCCTCGGGATCGGGGCGGAGATGTGATGCCATGTGAGCGATCACATTGCGTCATGCTAGACCCGTCGGCGCCGTTCGTGTCAACGCGCACGTCTCGACTCGGTAACGGGACATCGACGGCGCGTCGTGCGCTCTCGGAGCGGTGCTGTCAAGGGTCCCCGGCCCCGGAAGGGAGCCGGAGCCGTCTGCGTTGCGTCCAGCACTGTCGAAAGGACGCACACCATGACGAAGACCTGGTTCATCACCGGCGCCTCGAAGGGCTTCGGCCGCGAGTGGGCCGAGGCGGCGCTCGAGCGCGGCGACTCGGTCGCCGGCACCGCCCGCCGGATCGAGACCCTCGACGCCCTCGTCGAGAAGTACCCCGGGACGTTCCTCCCGCTGACCCTCGACGTGACCGACCGCGCGGCGGACTTCGCCGCCGTGCAGGCCGCTGCCGAGCGCTTCGGGCGCCTGGACGTCGTGATCAACAACGCCGGCTACGGGCACTTCGGCATGATCGAGGAGCTCACCGAGGAGGAGGTCCGCGCGCAGCTCGAGACCAACGTCTTCGGCGCCCTCTGGGTCACGCAGGCCGCGCTGCCGATCCTCCGCGAGCAGGGCTCGGGGCACATCGTCCAGGTGTCGAGCATCGGCGGCATCAGCGCGTTCCCGTCGATCGGCGCCTACCACGCGTCGAAGTGGGCGCTCGAGGGCTTCACCCAGTCGCTGGCCGCCGAGGTCGCCGGCTTCGGGATCCACGTGACCCTCGTCGAGCCCGGCGGGTACTCGACCGACTGGTCCGGTCCCTCCGCGTCGCGCAGCGAGCCGATCGCCGCGTACGACGGGGTCCGCGAGGCCGCGAGCCGTCGCCCCTCCGCCGCTCAGCAGGGCGATCCGAGGGCCTCGCGCCTCGGGATCCTCGCGGTCGTGGACGCGGACGAGCCGCCGCTGCGCATCTTCTTCGGACGCGCGCCGCTGGGCATCGCGACGGCGGACTACGAGTCGCGCCTCGAGACCTGGAAGCGCTGGAACGACGTGTCGATCGCCGCTCACGGCGAGTGATCCCGGGCGGTCGCGGCGCGAGGGCGTCGCGGCCGCCGGTCAGCGCGAGGCGGTGACGCTCGCGCTCCGGGGGACGGCCGTGGATCCGCGGACGACCAGCTGCGGAGCGATCGGTGCCGCCTTCTCCGGCCGGTCGCCCTCGATCAGGCTGAGCAGCGTGGCCACGCACCGGCGTCCGAGCTCCACGAAGTCCTGGCGGACGCTGGTCAGCGGCGGCCAGTAGAACGCCGCCTCGGGGATGTCGTCGAAGCCGATGACGCTGACGTCCTCCGGCACGCGGACCCCGCGCTCGTGGAACGCGCTCATCAGTCCGAGCGCCATCTGGTCGTTCCCCGCGAACACCGCCGTGAAGTCGAGGAAACGCGAGAGCTCCAGGCCCACGCGGTGGCCGCGCTCAGCGCTCCAGTCGCCCAGCAGCGGCGGGCGCAGCGGGATCGAGCGGTGGTCGAGCTCGGCGAGATAGCCCCGCATCCGGGCCTCGGCCTCGATCCAGTCCTGCGGGCCGGCGAGGTGCACGATCTCGGTGTGCCCGAGGTCGATCAGATGCCCGGTGGCGATGCGGGCGCCGGCCATCTGGTCGACGTAGAGCGCGTCGTCGCGGTCGTCCTCGCTCGTCTGCAGCGTCACGTGCGGGATCCGCAGCGCGACTCCGGAGAGGATGTCGAAGACTCGGATCTGCGGCGCGACGACCACGAGGCCCTCGACCGCCTGGTTGAGCAGGTGCCGGATCCCGGCCTGGATCGACGCGCCGTCGGTGCCGTCGACGTTGGCCGTGACGACGAGGTAGCCCGCGTCGCGCGCCGCGACCTCGATGGCCTGGATGCTCGAGGCCGGGCCGTACTGGAGGCTCTGCGAGGACAGCACGCCGACGGTGCGGGTGCGGCTGGTGACGAGGGCCCGCGCGGCGAGGTTGGGGCGGTAGTCGAGCTCGGCCATCACCTCGAGCACGCGCTTCTTCGTCTCGGCGCGGAGGCTCGGGTGGTCGTTCAGGACCCGGGAGACGGTCTGGTGCGAGACGCCGGCCGCGCGGGCGACGTCGTAGATGCTCGGCGCCCGCGACGCGGGCTTGTCTTCCGGCATCGGGCACCGCGGCTCTCTGTGATCGGCGCCTCCGACGCAGGACCGGGGCGCCCTCACGGGCGGCTCGCCCGTCCGCGGGCGCGTGTGAGCACACTTTACGTCCCTCGGCGCGGGGGCCTGCACACCGACGGAACCTCGACGGCTCGGACGGGGCGCCGCCCCAGGATCGGCCGGAGGTTCCGGCGCCGCCGGTGCGGGCGTGCTGGATCGACGCGATCCGCATCTCCGCCCCGCGGTCGTCGCGCGGGTGGTCGCCGCGGTCGGGTCAGCCGTCGAAGACCTCGGCCGAGGCGAAGGCCGCGTCGGAGCGGAGCACGGAGACGAGTTCCGCGGGGCAGTCCTCGAAGACGGTCCTCTCCGGCTGGGGAGGCGTCTCCGCCTCGAAGTCGACGACGAGTCCGTAGCAGGTGTAGACCTCGCTGGGGCCGCTGAACCAGCCGCCCTCATCCGCCTCCCCAGGGATCGGACCGGATGCGAGGAAGAGCGAGAAGCGGGCTTCGCCGTCCGTGACGTCCTCGTCGTAGAGCACCACTCCGCCGTCCTCGAAGGTCGAGGGATCGACCGACTCGGCCTCTCCGTTCCAGCGGGGGACGTCGATTCCCGAGAGATAGGCGGACGGGTCCTCGAGAGGCGGTGGATAAGCCTCCGGATTCAAGCCGTGGAGGATGCCTATCGTCTCGTCGAGTGACCCGTAGACACTCGTGCTGAGCGGATCCTCGACCGCGGCCATCCGCCGCCACAGCCTGCCGTCCATCCCGCTGTCGTGGCCGTGGTACTCCGTCGCGCACGCCGAGAGCGCCGTGATCGACGCCACGATCGCCGCTGCTCTCCACGCCCTGCTGATCGACACCCGGCCCATCCTGCCCGACGCGCCTCGTCAGCGGGCGCGGAGGACCTGCGGGGCCCGGAGGAGGGCGACCGCCGAGAGGGGCCGCGCAGGCGAGTGCGGCGCGGGCGATCTCGACAGGATCGCCGAAGGAGCGCGCGAGCTCCGACTCGTCGCCCGCGACGTGCTCCGAGGCGTCCTCGAGCAGTTCGCGTCGCGACCGCCGAGCGAGGGTCCCTTCCGGAGGTTCGTGAGGATCTTCTCCGCGTCCGTCGCCGTGCGGACCACTACGCCGTGCCTCGCAGGGCCTGGCACTACCCAGCGTGCGGGTCGCGCGTCATCCGGAGCGTGACGATCGCACAGCGATCACAGGCGCCGCCCTGCGGTCCGGGATATTCTCCTTCGTGTGGACGACAGTGACGAGAAGTCCGGGAGAGGCTGGCACATCGATCTCGGCGAGCCGCCGGAGAGCGTGTCCAGCGATGTCGTCGACGCTCTCGATAGGGTCTCCGCGGAATTCGCGGCATTCCGGAACGGTGTTTCCTGGAAAGGCGGGGAGCGGGAATCGGCACTCCGTGGAGCCGCCCGACTCGGGGCCGGAGAGCACCGGCTCGCCGTCGCCTCGGGGCTGACCCGAGACGATGTCCGCTCCTTTCTCGCGGGGGAGCGATAAGCAGTCGGAGAGGTGGTTCCTCTGCGCTTCGACAAGCCGGATCCGAAGGTGGAGAAAGACCTCGAGAAGGCGTGAATCCACGAAGATCGGGGACGACGAGGAGTGGGCTCGGCTCGCGCCTCCCTCGGCGGAGGAGTGACGGGCGCCGTGTCCCGGTGGTGGACCGGCGGCGATCCCGGCGTCCCGAGTCGCGCCGCCTAGTCCCGTCCGCGGAAGAAGCGGATGAGCTCGCGCAGGGCCGGGAGCGTCGCGCTGTCGGCCTCGGTGTCGTCGAGGTCGTCGAAGGACGTGCGGAGCCCGGCGGCCTCGGCGTCGGCGGCGGACTCGAACGCCATCGACCACTCCGGGAACAGGCGCTCCTGGATCGGCTCCGCGAGGAGGGTGCGCAGCTGCGCGTGGCGCTCGTCGGCGGCGATGACGGCCATCCGCTCCCGCAGGACCTCGTCCGGCCCCTCGAGCACCTGGAGGAACCGGCCGTCGCGGTGCAGGAGCATGCCGGTCAGGCCGAGGCGCTCGTTGGTCGCGCGGCACTGGGCGAGCAGCGCGGGAAGGTCGGCGTCCGCGAAGCCGGCAGAGGTGCGGCTGGAGTAGACGAGGGAGAGCACGGCGTCCGTTCCTGGTGGGGGGAGGCGGGCGCCTCCGCTCCCAGTGGACCACCGACGGGGCCGCTCGCACGGCCACTTCCCCCGGCGGCGGCGGCCTGCTGGAGCTAGCCGACCGTGATCGGAGCGGCGGACGGACGGGTGCCCTGCCGCATCCAGACGAAGAAGCCGACCAGGGTGAACGCGCCGTAGAAGACGTACATCAGCCCCGACGCGTAGTAGCCGGCCGAGAACAGCAGCGGCACGCCGACCAGGTCGACGGCCACCCAGATGAGCCAGAACTCGGTCCAGCCCTTCGCCATGCCGTAGGTGGCGAGGACGGAGCCGACGAAGATCCACGCGTCGCTCCAGACCGGCTCGTAGGAGCCGAGCGCGCGGAACACGGGGGTCAGCACCGCGGTGCCGCCGACCATCCCGAGCACCAGCAGGCCGCGGGTGCGCCACGACGCCCAGCGCGGCTCGATCAGGGTCGTGGAGTCGTCGGGGCGGTGGGTCCACCGGTACCAGCCGTAGACGCTGACCAGGATGAACATCACCTGCCGCCCGGCCTGCCCGAGCAGGTTGACGGGGTTGGGAGTGCCGAACAGAGCACCCATGAAGACCGTGAACAGCAGCACATTGCCGATGAGGCCGACCGGCCAGGCCCAGACCTTCCGCCGCATCCCGCCGAGGGCGCTGAGGAGCCCGAAGACGTTGCCGATGACCTCCCGCCAGAGGACGGTCTGCTCGCCGATGACGATCTGCGCGTCGAACAGCCAGTGCACGAGGTCCACGAGGCCTTCTTCCTGAATCGGGATGCCGGGTGGTGCAACCCTGCCCCATCCCGGGCCATTCCCGTCGCGGGCGGATGCGCGCCGGCGACCGTAGGCTGGCGGGATGACGTCCCGGGTGCGACTCCTGCTGGCCTCGTCGCACCCCGGGCCGACCGTGACGGTCACCGTGCTGGCGACCGTGATCGCGGCGGCGTCCGGGCATCCGCTCGGGCAGGTCGTGCTGGTGGCGCTCGCCGTGCTCCTCGGGCAGCTCTCGATCGGGCTCGCGAACGACTGGATCGACGCCGACCGCGACCGCGCGGTGGGGCGCACCGACAAGCCGGTCGCGCAGGGGCTGATCGGCGTAGGCGCCGTCCGCGCGGCCGCACTGGGCACGGCCGCGGCCGCCGTGGTGCTCTCGCTGCTGCTCGGACCGGTCGCCGCGGTCGCGCATCTGATGCTGGTCGCCGCGGGCTGGGCCTACGACGCGGGGCTCAAGCGCACGGTCTGGTCGGTCGCTCCGTTCGTGGTCGCCTTCGGGCTGCTGCCGGTGGTGGCGGTGGCGGCGGGCGACGGCCGGCTCCCCGCCTGGTGGGCGATCGCGACCGGGGCCGTGTTCGGCGTCGCCATCCACTGCACGAACGTGCTCCCCGATCTGGTCGACGACGAGGCCACCGGGGTCCGCGGCTTCCCCCACCGCCTCGGCCTGCGGCTCTCCGGAGTCGTCGCCTTCGGATCGCTGGTGGTAGCCGCGCTGCTCGTGCTCGTCGGACAGCTCGTCGGCGACCAGCCGGTGCGCGGGACGGGCGTGGTGCTCGCGGTGATCGGGACCCTCGCGGTGGTCGTGCTCGCCGCCGCGGGCGTCCGCCTGGTGCTGAGCGGCCCGCCGACGCGCACCCTCTTCCGGCTCGTGATCGCGGCGTCGCTCGTGCTGGTGGTCGAGCTCGGGCTGGCGGGCGCGCGGCTGGTCGGCTGACCGGCCGCCCGCGACCTCAGGACCAGCGCATCGCGTAGACGCGGGCGAGCAGGTCCGAGGTCGGCAGGGTGAGGGCGGTGCGCAGGAACGCCTCGCGGCCGCGGTGCGCGAGCGTGCCGAGCGGTCGTCCGAGCGCCATGTTCGCCTCCGCCTGCCGCGCCGCGCGCCGGGCCGCGGTGGTGCGCCGCCGGGCGAAGCCGGGCCAGGGGCCGGCCTCGCCGCGGCGCACGGCACCGGCCAGGAGCGGAGCGAGCTCGGCGGCGTCGAGCCAGCCGAGGTTCATGCCCTGCCCGCCGATCGGACTGATCTCGTGCGCGGCGTCGCCGATGAGGACGACGCGGCCGACCCCCATCCGCTCGGCCTCGCGGCGCCGCACCTGGAAGCCGCTGAGCATCGTGCAGGTCTCCGGGTCGGCGTCGGCGCCCGTCCGATCGCGGACCGCGGCGGCCAGGGCGCGCGCGGCCTCCTGGTCGGGGGCCTCCTCGGGTCGCCAGGCGGGGGCGCCGAGGGAGCGGTCGGGCCCGCTCAGCGCGACGTAGCGGCGCCGTCCGCCCGGCAGCGGGAAGGACTCCACGACTCCCGCCGGGCCGACGTCGACGAGCGCGGTGCCGGTGAGGCCGCCGGGCTCGGGGTCGGCGAAGTCGCCCATCACATAGCGGTCCGGGTAGTCGCGGCCGGTGGTGCGGATCCCGAGCAGGTCGCGGACGGTGCTCCGGGCGCCGTCGGCTCCGACGACGAAGGCGGCGCGGACCGAGACGGGCTCACCGCCCGGTCCGGTGCCGGTCGCCTCGACGCCGGAGCCGCGGCGGAGCAGGCCGGTCAGCGCGATCCCGGGGCGCAGCGCCTCCGGGGCCAGTGCCTCGAGGCGCTGGCGGAGGATCGCCTCGGTGCGGTGCTGATCGAGGGTGACGACGTAGGGGTGCGTCGCGGACGCGCGCGCGAACGAGAGCGTGCCGAGGGTGCGGCCCCGGCTGCGCGCGACGCCCTCGCGGACGCGCGTGGCCTCGGCCAGCACGGGAGCATCGGCGCCGACCGCGGCGAACACGTCGAGCGACGGCGGGTGGATGCCGATCGCCCGCGAGCCGCGCGGCACCGAGGAGCGCCGCTCCCACACCTGCACACCCGCCCCGGCCTGCGCCAGGAGCGCGCCGAGCAGGAGTCCGACCGGACCGCCGCCGACCACGAGCACGTCCGTCTCCGCTGTCACGGGTCGAGCCTAGGGAGAGGCGGCGCGGCGGGCGAGGGGGTGCGCTCGACCGCCGCGCGTGCTCAGGGTGCCAGCGGAGGCGTCAGAGCGCGTCGACGGCGGCGAGCACGTCCTCGGTCTCGGTGCGCGTCGTGTAGTCGACGTGCACGTCGGCCGTGCGGACGATCCGGTCGGCGTCGACGACCAGGACGGTCGGGTACGGGACGGCCGGGGTGTCGTCGGCGTTGCTGTCCTTCACGGCGAAGCCGAGCGCGGTGTGCGCCTCCTGCGCCTCGCCGCTGGGGGCGGTGACGATGCCGAGAGCGCTCGCCAGCGCGTTGCCGGGGTCGGAGACGACGGTGAAGCCCAGGTCGCCGTTCGCGACGGCCGCGCGCGACCCGTCGGGGGTCTGCGGGCTGACCGCGACGAGAGCGACCCCGCGCGAGGCGAGCTCGGGGGCGAGGGTCTCGTTGTAGTGCTTGAGCGTGATGTTGCAGTACGGGCACCAGGCTCCGCGGTAGAAGACGAGGACGGCCGGGCCCGCGCCGAGGACGTCCGCGAGGTCGACGGTGTCGCCGTCGACGGTCACGACGGAGGCGGCGGGGAGCGCGGCGCCGGCGGTGACGGCTCCGCTCGGAGCGCCGGCGGCGACGAGGTCGTCGCGCTCGCCGGAGAAGACGGCGGCGAGCTCGGGGCCGACCGTGTCGTCGAAGCCGACGGTGAACTCGTCGAGCTGCGTGCGGACGGAGGTGCTGGTCATCGGAAGTCCTTCGGTCGTGACGGTCGGTGTCCCCCGTCCGGGAGCCTAGGCTCGCGACGAGCCGGGCGCCGCGTGCGCGTCATGCGGCGTCACACGACGGCCGACGCGTGTCGGCCGGCGCGCGGACAGGGGACCGACCCCGTCACTCCGGGGCGACGACCAGCGCGCCGCCGGCCGAGCGCGAGACGCACGGCATGATCCAGCGCTCGTGCTCCTCCGGGGTCAGCACCAGGTCGCGGTGCTCCGCCGTGCCGCCGACCAGGCGGAGGCGGCAGGTGCCGCAGGTGCCCGACTCGCAGGAGGAGTCGACGTCGATCCCGGAGGAGCGGAGCGCGGTGAGGAGCGAGCGGTCGGCCGCGACCTCGACGGCGGCTCCCGTCGGCTCCCACACGGCGGCGAAGGGGACGGCCCGGTCGCCGACGGCGTCGACGCCCGCGAAGTCCTCGACGTGGATCCGGCTCGGGCGCCAGTGCATCGTGAGGGCGAGGACCTCGTCGATCAGCGCGGACGGACCGCAGCAGTAGATCCGGGCGTCGTCGTCGGGCGCGGCGACGAGCGGCCAGAGGTCGAGCCGGCCGTGGATCGCACTGTGGTGCAGGAGGGAGCCGTCGGCGGAGAACTCGTCGAGCCACGCGGTGTCCTCGGGGGTGCGGCTGAGGTACACGACCTGCACGGCCGATCCCTGCGCCCGGAGCTCGGCGGCCATCGCGCGGATCGGAGTGACCCCGATCCCGCCCGCGATCAGGAGGTACCGGGCGGCGGGCTCGAGGGCGAAGGTGTTCGCGGGAGGCGCGGAGGCGAGGACGTCGCCGACGCGGACGTCGTCGTGGAGGCTCCGCGATCCGCCCCGCCCCTCGGGCTCCCGGCGCACCGCGATCGCGTAGTGCGACGGCTCCGGGGATCCCGGCTCGACGAGGCTGTAGCTGCGGCGCTCGCCGGAGGGGGTGGTGAGCGTGAGGTGCGCGCCGGCCGAGTAGCCGGGCAGCGGGGCGCCGTCCTCGCTCCGCAGCACGAAGCGGGTGACGGCCGGGGTGAGCGCCTCGCGCTCGGCCACCACGAGCAGCAGCTCAGCCACGGAGCACCAGCTCGTCGCCCACGCCGAGCGTGCCGCCGTCGAGGACCTCCGCGTAGACGCCGAGGAGCTCGTGGCCGTAGGTCTCGTGCAGCAGCCGGGGGACCGGCAGGTCGCGCCGACCGGTGCCCGGCTCGACCTCGGTCGCGGCGCACCGCTCGGTGGCCTTCGTGATCCGCAGCCGCAGCCCGCCCGCGGTGAGCTCGCGCCCGAGCAGCTCGAGCTCACTCCACGCGGGCAGCCCCTCGAGGTGGATGTTCCCGCGGAACCGCAGCGGATCGACGCTCCGGCCGCAGCGCTCGGCGAGGTCGCGGACGCTCGCCAGGTTGATCAGGGAGACGTACTCCATCTCGACGTCGGAGTTGTGCGCGGTGTCGGTGTAGCGGCGCCCCTCGTCCTGCGCGATCACCGGCTCGACGCCGGGCGGCAGGTCGAGCACGCGCGCGGCGAAGGAGCGCAGCGCGGCCCGTCCGTCCTCCGTGCCGAGGTCGGCGGAGAGGACCCGGTGGCCGCGGACGTCGACGGTGAGCACTCCGCTGCCGGGGTCGAGGTGCGTGGTCAGCCCGGCGAGGCGGGCCTCGGCGACGAGCACGAAGTACTCGCGCTTGGAGATGCCGTGCCGCAGGCCGGGCCGGTAGGCGCCGCCGGGGCGGGCGAGCGCGATCGTGCGGTCGAAGGGGACGCCGCGGCCGGCGGTGAGCTCGACGCGGGGGATCGGCTGCGGGGTCAGGCCCTTCACCGGGTAGACGAAGAGGCCGTCCACGCGTGTCGTCATGCCCCCATCCTGGCGCATCGCAGGGGGAGCCGCCGCGGCGCGGGAGACCCCGAGGAACGGGCGCGGCGCCGTGCGGATCCTGCGAGGGCGGAGGGACGGATCCGCTTCAGCGAGCCTCGTCAGTACTGGAGCGAGAGGCCGACCAGGGGCGGGACGACGAGCGCGCCCAGCTCGACGATCGCGACGCTCGCTCCGACGCCGAGCGTGACGGCCGAGAGCAGCCGGGCGCGGTCCTTCCGAGCGACGCCGATGACGCCGACGATCGCGGTCGCCGTCGCGAGCACGAGCATCGTGACCCCGAGGGCGGCGAAGAGCGCCCCGATCTGCGTGGTGTCGAATCCGCCCTGGAACGCGAGGACCGGGATGGCCGTGGTGAGCGCGGTCCGCCCGATCTGCGCGAGGACGAGGACGATCGCGAGGACGAGGCCGACGATGCCGACCACGTCGCGGGGGCGGGACTGAGGGGCGGCGCCGTGG